>JAJRUS010000116.1 GCA_024277675.1 bacterium
ATTCGGGGAGTGAAGTTTGTTGACGGAGAAAAGGCCGATAAATCACAAAAATCGGAGCTAACAGAAGATCGCAACAGGGTAGCCGCCTGAGGTGCCTAAATCCTGTCATACACCAGATTTGACCATAGCTCCAGCTTTAACATACTTACCCCAGGCATAATACAGCCCGGCAATATTGTTCAAGGCCACTCCCTTGGCCTGGTTATCTCCCAGTTCCAGCCGTATTTTTAAGGCCTCTTTGTAATAGCCCAGCGCTTTTTCATAATCCCCCCAGGCATGATAAACCGTACCGATATTATTTAAACAAATACTCTCTCCTTTAAGATCAATAATATCCTGGCTGATTTTCAGGCTTTGCCGGTAATAATCCAGCGCTTTTTCATAATCCGCCTGGTAGCGATAATATTCTCCCATGTTGTTGAGCGCCAGTTCTCGTCCATAAGCATATCCCACCTGCCCGAACAGATTCAAGGCTTGCTTGTAATAATCCAATGCCTGTGAATCCTGGCTCCGATCGGCATAGATTTCACCCAGCTCATTTAAAATGACTCCCTCGCCGGTTACGTTTCCCAACCGGCGGAATAATTCCAACGCTTGTTGAGCATAATCGAGCGCCTCCTGGCTATGGCCCCGTATGCGGTAGATATGGCTTATCATATCCAGATTACGGGCTTGTAAGTGTAATTCCTGATTTGCCTCAGACTGGCTCAGCTTTTCCTGATAACGTTCCAGCATGCTATCATATACCGTTTTAGGGTAATCGGGTGAGCCGATATTGTAAATGGTGAGGGGTTCCTCGATCCGGGGTGGGGCGGCACAGGAGGATATGACCAGCCAAAGCAGGCTTATCAATATAAACGCGACAAGTCGTTTCATCAGCTTGGGGGGGACGAAGTCCCCTTTAATCAAAGCAGGCCGGGCCTGCCCAAAAGGGTTCCTCAAGGTTTTAATCTTCTTTACAAACTACCTCAGAGTCATATGTTCAGCCAGTTGGTAAGCTTGGAACTTTTAATGATTATGGTTTCCTCGCGCCGGGGGCCGGTAGAGACAAGCCCCAGTTCCACCCCGATTAATTCCTGGATTCGATCCAGATATTTCCTGGTGGCTGCGGGAAGGGCTTCCAGCGAGTTAATGCCGCGGGTATCGCTCAACCAGCCCGGCATTTCCTCATATATGGGTTGGCACTGTTCCACAATACTTATATTGCCGGGAAACTGGGTCAGGCGTTCATTTTGCCATTCATAGCCTATGCACAGCTTTATCTGTCGGCACTTATCCAAAACATCCAATTTGGTCAACGCCAAGGATTCCATTCCATTGATCCTGACCGCATGTTTTACCACCAGCGCATCAAACCAACCACAGCGCCGGGGACGGCCGGTAGTAGCTCCATATTCATCCCCTAATAACCGCAGTTCCGCTCCCGTTTCGTTATCCAGCTCAGTGGGAAAGGGGCCATTGCCCACCCGGGTGGTATATGCCTTTACCACTCCCAGTACGCCTTCTATGCGGGTGGGGCCCACCCCCAAACCGGTGCAGGCGCCGCCGGCGGTCGCATTAGACGAGGTGACATAGGGATAAGTTCCATGATCTACATCCAGCATGGTACCTTGAGCCCCTTCAAAGAGCACTCGTTCGCCGCTGTCTATGGCCTGGTTGAGATAATAGGAAACGTCGATAATGTAAGGTTTTATCCGGCGGCCATATTCAATATATCGGGAAAATACTTGTTGAAAGTGTTCCGATTGACTTAAGCCTCTATTATCCAGGTTAATCTTAAGCTTTTCGCCAAAGAGTTTCTCATCCAGCAAATCGCCGATCTGAATACCCAGCCGGGCCATTTTGTCGGTATAGGCCGGCCCGATTCCCCGGCCGGTGGTGCCGATCCGCTGCAAGCCGCTGGCTTGTTTATCAGCTTGATCCGCCCGGCGGTGATAAGGCATGATTACATGTGCCCGATTACTTATAAGCAACCGCTTTTCAAAGCTTACCCCTAATTTCTGTAAATCGCCCACCTCTTGCAGCAGGGCCTGGATATCAACCACTACCCCGTTGCCGATGATGCATTTTTTGCCGGAACGCAGGATACCGGTGGGTATTAAGTGCAGGACTATGCGTTGGTCATCGACCATTACCGTATGCCCGGCGTTATGCCCCCCCTGATAGCGAGCTACTATGTCGACATGCTCACTCAGCAGATCTACAATCTTACCCTTGCCTTCATCACCCCACTTGACTCCCAGTATTACAATATTTGCCATTAGTTTATTCCATTAGGGGATATATCCCCAATTAGTTCAGCTATAGGAAATCATATAACCGGTTTTGACAAAACGGAAGCCCCCGCTTCCACCCCTCGGGTGGCAGGAGGCGTTTGTTCGCCATAAGGATATTGTCATGATTAGGTTCAGGCTGGCCTGGCCAGCCCCCGGCTGGTTATAAATATACCTGCTTTACCTGATCGATATTGGGTAATTGGCTCAATTCCGCCAACACCGAGTCATTTACCCGGCTATCCACCCTGAATACGGAAATGGCCTTTCCGGCCGGTTTTTCACGGTCAAACTGCATGTGGGCAATATTAATCTGTTTCTCTCCCAGCAAACCGCCAATATTACCGATAATCATTGGCTGATCTTGATTAAAAAAGATCAGAATATAACCTTCCGGGATAATTTCCACTTTAAACTGATCAATGCCGATAATCCGGGGCTGTTTATTACTCAACAGGGTTCCAGCCAGGGTATGGGCTCCCGCCGGCGAGCTGAACTCCAGCGTAATCAGTTGGGTATAGTCTCCCTCCTGGTCGACCGGCAACGCCTCTACCTTCAACCCCTGCTTTTGCGCCAGGAATGCCGCATTAACCTGATTAACCGGCTGCTTCAGGTTGACTTTCAGAATCTCTTGCAAAATGGTATTGGTAATCGGCCGGCTATGTTCCTTGAAAAAAGCGCCGGTATATTTTATCTTCAAATCAGAAATCGGCGCTGGATAGAGTTGAGCGGCCAACTTGCCCAGGCCTTCAGCTAACACAAGATAGGGTTTAGTTAAAGCCAAAGTCTCCGGTGAGAGCGAGGGGGTGTTGACTGCATTTATCAGCCAGCCCTTTTTGAGCAGGCTGATTATTTGATGAGCAATTTCCAGGGCTACTTTTTCCTGAGCTTCTTTGGTAGAGGCGCCCAGATGCGGGATGCAGATGACATTGTCCAGTTTAAGCAAGGGATTCTCTCCCGGCGGTTCCTGCTCAAAAACATCCAGCGCCGCCCCGGCTACCTGGCCGCTGGTTAGCGCCTCATATAATGCCTGCTCATCCATAATGCCGCCCCGGGCGCAGTTGATAAGATAAACCCCCGGCTTCATAGCGGCAATGGTCTCGGCATTTATCATATGCCGGGTGTTTTCGGTTACCGGCGTATGGACAGTAATAAAATCAGCGTCTTTAAAAAGTTTTTCCAGTGGAACCAAGGCTACGTCTATCTTTTTCAACGTCTGGGGAGTTACATAAGGATCATGGGCAATAACGGTCATCCCCAGGGCTAAGGCACGCTTGGCAATTTCCTGACCGATACGCCCCAGACCGATTATTCCCAATGTCTTACCATACAACTCCACTCCCATAAAACATTTGCGTTCCCAGCGGCTTTGCTTTAAGCAACTATAAGCCTGAGGAATATGGCGAGCCAGCGACATAAGCAGTGAAATGGTATGTTCGGCGGTGGTAATAGTATTGCCTTCCGGGGTGTTCATCACCACAATTCCCCGTTCGGTAGCCGCCGGCACATCGATATTATCTACCCCGATACCCGCCCGACCAATAACCCGCAGCTTTTTACCGGCTTCGATTACCTCACGGGTAACCTGGGTGCCGCTACGAATAATAAGCGCCTCAAAATCACCGATTATTTGCAGAAGCCCGGCCGGTTTTAAGCCCACCTGCTGAACTACCTCTATATCCGGTTCAGCGCTGAGGAGGTCTACTCCTCCAGGGCATAATGGATCACTGATTAAGACTTTCATAGTTATATAGATACCTGTTTTACATGGGTAATGTTAGGTAAGCCCCGCAAGTGGTCAAGCACCGCCGGAGATACCGGGCTGTCCACATTGACCAGTGATATGGCCCGGCCGCCTTCTTTATCCCGCCCCAATTGCATACGACCGATGTTCACCCCCACTTCTCCCAGGCTGCGGCCAATATTTCCCACTACCCCGGGAACATCCACACTTTGCAGCACCAATACGTGCCCGGCGGGAATAGCCTCCAGATGGAAGCCGTCCAATTCCACTATGCGGGCATCTTTTTTGCTAAATAATGTTCCGGCAACGGTATGCTTTTCTTTATTAGTTTTAAGTTCCAGGCAAATCAGATTCGGATAGTCCCCCACTTCGGTGCGTTTACTTTCCACTACTCTGATGTTTCTCTCTCTGGCCAAGAAGGGGGCATTTACATAATTTACATTTTCTCCCAAAATAGCCGAAAGCAGTCCCCTTATGGCGGCCAAAGTAAATAAAGACACATCATGTTCCAGCATATGCCCGCTGTAATATAATACAAACTCCTCAAAGCGCCCCGCTGCCAACTGGGACAATAACTTACCCATTCTTTCAATAAAAGATATATAAGGCAGGACCTTTAAAAAATCCTCCTGGGATATATTGGGCATGTTAACCGCATTTACCACCTCTCCCCGTTTTAGAAAGTCGGCCACCTGTTGGGCAATATCCCGGGCCACCTTTTCTTGCGCCTCTTTGGTGGAAGCGCCTAAGTGGGGGGTACAGATTACTTGCTCCAGCTGTAGCAGCGGATTATCCGGCGAGGGTGGCTCCTGTTCAAAAACATCCAGCGCCGCCCCGGCCAGCCGGCCATTAGTCAGTGCATTATATAACGCTTTTTCATTGATAATCCCACCGCGGGCACAGTTGATTATATAGGCTTCCGGCTTCATTCTGGCCAGTGCGGCTTCGTCGATCAGATAGCGGGTTTCCTCGGTCAGCGGAGTGTGGATGGTGATGTAGTCTGCTTTGGACAAAAGCTGATTCAGTTCAACTACTTCTATTTCCTGCTTTTGGGCCGCTTCCAGGGAGATAAATGGGTCATAGGCTATCACCTGCATACCGAATTCCTTCATCCGGCGGCCGACTTCAAATCCAATGCGCCCCAGGCCAATCACCCCTAAGGTCTTATTGAATACCTCTACCCCCACAAATTTCTTCTTTTCCCACTTAAAGTCTTTCATGGAGGTAGTAGCTTGCGGAATCTTTCGGGAGACGGCCATTATCATGGCTACTGTATGCTCGGCGGTGGTTATAGTATTACCGCCCGGAGCATTCATTACTACTATACCCCGTTTAGTGGCGGCGGCGATATCCACATTATCCAAACCCACTCCCGCCCGCCCGACTACCTTCAGGTTTTGGGCGGCGGCGATCACCTCGGCGGTAACCTTGGTGGAACTCCTTACTATAAGCGCATCATAATCAGCAATTATTGAAATGAGTTCCTGAGGGGCTAACCCCGGTTTTTGCTCTATGGAGATATCCTGCTCTTGGCGGAGAATCTCTAATCCATGAGACGACAAATTATCACAAACTAAGACTTTCATTAAACTTCCCTAAAAACAATTAGTTACAAATTTATCAATATTTTCTGGGCGGCCTTAACCCCGGTTCCCAATTGTACCGGATGGCCCAACTCCTTTAAAGCCATTTCTAAAGCGGAAACAGCAATAATAGTATCGAAAGTGCTCATATATCCCAGATGGGCGATACGAAAGATTTTGCCTTTTAGATGATCCTGCCCGCCGGCTATAGTCACCCCATACTTTTTGGACAATAGCCCCCTCAAGGCTGATACTTCAACCCCTGGGGGTGATTTTACTGCGGTCAGCGCCGGACTGGGTGATTCGGGGGCCAACAATTCCAGGCCCAGGGCGGCTACCGCTGACCGGGTAGCCTCAGCCAGCAACTGGTGGCGCCGGTGAACCTTGCTAAGTCCCTCCTGCTCGATCATAGACAGGGATTTCCGCAATGCAATTATCAGTGATATAGCCGGTGTGTAGGCGGTTTGATTTTTGGCCTGGGATTTCTTTTCCTTTTTTAAATCAAAGTAATATTTGGGTAATTGCGAGGTCTCGGTTAACTTCCAGGCCTTCTGGCTCAAAGCAATGCAAGCCAGGCCCGGCGGCATCATCAGCGCTTTTTGTGAACCGGTTACCACTACATCCAATCCCCAATCATCCATGGGCACTGCGGTGGCTCCCAGGGCGGTAATGGCATCCACTACCAACACTGTTTCCGGATAACCGGCCACTATTGCGGCAATGGTTTTTATATCATGCAGTACTCCGGTGGAGGTTTCACTGTGGGTGGTAAATACCGCTTTTATCTGAGGGTTGGCTTTAAGGGCATCGGCAACTGCCTGGGGGTGCACGGCCTGTCCCCAGGCTACCTCAATTATTTCGGTGTTTACTTTAAAAGCCCGGCAAATATCAGCCCAACGCTTACCGAATTTACCTGCGTTTACCACCAAAGCCGTATCGCCGGCGGATAACAGATTAATTACTGCGGCTTCCATGGCGCCTGTACCTGAGGAGCTAAGTACCAGCACATCCTGCCGGGTTTGAAACAGGGCCGCCAGCCCCTTTTTTACCTGAGCGAAGATTTCTTCATACTCCGGGGTGCGATGGTGAATAATTGGGTTTGCCATACAAAGCAAGACTTCTGCCGGTACAGGAGTTGGCCCGGGAGTAAGCAAATGATTCTTTTTCATCTGGCTATTCCTGAAATAAAGGGTTGATTTGTTTTTTAATTGATTAACCTTAAACCACCTGCGGTGGAGCAATTCAACTTAAACCACCTGCGGTGGGCAATTCAATGGGGTAGGCCCCAAAGCTGACGCTAGTTCTTAGCTAGTTCACGAAAAAAGTTGGGTTAAATCCAACAGAAAATAACAAAATAATGTCTTTTTGTCAAGGCCATAACATAATAACGGAGATTCCCCCTGTTATTAACTGGTCTTCCATAGCAGATCCAAGTCATCAGGGGGCAGAAAAATGGCTGGACAAAGTATACCCTATAGAGTATACTGCGGTCTGTTGATTAATTGCCACAATCTCTTCAAACTAAATTTTTACGGGGCGTAGCGCAGCCTGGTAGCGCACCGGTTTTGGGAACCGGGGGCCAGCGGTTCGAATCCGCTCGCCCCGACCATTATCCGGTCAATGCGTTGTGCGAGGCCAGCGTTATCCAGCCTGAGTCCGATGTAAAATCAGATTATCCTTTAAATCAGCGGAATTCAGTAATTCTTTGCGCTTATATCACCCTACGTATATAATAGCCATATGAGTACCTTATCCAAAACCAAACCCGGCATCCCGTTAGAAAGGGTTTTTATACTATTCTGGCTGTTATTGCCGCTTGGTTGCGGTTATCAACTGGCCGGCAGCTTAAATCTTCCACCCAATATTAAAGCCATTGCCGTACCCATCTTCCAAAACCACACCTCAGAGCCAAACATTGAAAAAGTACTCACCGAAGCAGTAATCGAGCGGCTTTTGAATTACGGTCAACTAAATATAACCTCAGTGGATAAGGCAGATGCGGTTTTATACGGTAGTGTGAACAGCTATGAACCACGGATTGCGTTGACTTTCGATAAGAATTTTCTGGTGATGGAGTATCGACTCAGACTTACTGCTCAGTTGGAGTTACGGGAGGTTAAGCACGATCAGCCCATTTGGGGGAAACAAACCCTCAGCGCCAAGACGGAATATGCGGTAGGTGAAGATGTACTGGAAACCCAGGATGCTGAACAACGGGCGCAAAAGGTGGCCGCATATGAGCTGGCCCGTGATTTAATCAATCTGTGGGAGGGAGGAACATAGGGGAGCCAGGCCCCTTTTCGACTGGCTTTTGTTAGTTTCAGGAAGCTGTAATAATTTCGAAGGTTGCGAATAATTCTAGGAGTCTGCCCAGGGGCTGCTTCCCCAATTTCCAGCGATACAGCTAAATTTACTGGGCTAAGGAGTCATGCAGAAATAACTTGAACAATTATACATCCCAGCTTCGGGTCATCTTTGGCCGTTCCTCAATCGTGATTTCTCAACGTAGTCCCTGCTACGCTTACTAAATCACTTAATCGTCACGACCGAATCTAACCCGAATCTGAGCGCAAAATATGTCCAACTTATTTCTGCACGACTCCTAATTCATAGGTTTCTTTGAAGAAAAGACTTCTCGGGCCTGCTGACCGCTCGTATTTTTTTTCTTTCACCCCATCGGTCAACTTCAGCACTGTTCCATCCGGTCGGTGTAGATATAGTGGACTTAAAGAGTAAGTACAACACGTAACATCCCGGGCCAACACCCTCAGTCTTTGGACATCGTCGCTAAAAAAGATTATAGGCTCTCCCTTATATTTGGCCCAGTCATAATTCGAACGAATCCGATCCATATCATTTAAGAGCATTTGATGATCATTCAATGCTATCCGTAAGTCATCATCCACCACAATTTTATCGGTTTTATGCTTCCCCCCGGAAATGATATATCGTTTATCAGCCCACAGATAGTACCTGGCCTGCTCAAGATATTTTCCTCTCAGTTCACGATCATAAGCCGGCTCCAGCGCCAATAAAAAGATAGCTGTTCCGATAAGGATCAAAGGCAAGCCAACGGCTAAGGAGGATCTTCCCTTTTTGCCCCAATTAAATCTCCCCCCCGGCTGCTCAGGCAGGAAGACACATACTATAATGCCGGTTATTATAAGGAACAAGCTTAAAAGTAAGAAACCGGCAATAATTATATTCAACGTATCCATGTACATGATTATTTACCATCAAATATGTAGCCCAACAGCTTATAAACCAGCTTGGCAGCCATAAAATCGGGGGCAGTGTTTCCCCGCGGCGGTGAACGCTCCACCACATCAAAACCTACAATGCGCTTCTCTCCGGCTACCAGTCTAAGCAACCCTAACACCGCATACCAACCCAGCCCCCCCGGTTCAGGGGTACCCACCGCCGGCATTATCCCCGGATCGAATACATCTAGGTCTATAGTTATATAAACCTCATCGGATAAGCGTTTGACCACTTCCAGCGGCCATTTATAATTATCTATTATATCCTGCGCCCGGAAAATTTCCAGCTTTTTATTTTCGATCCAATCAGCCTCTGCCCGGCATAATGAGCGAATACCTACCGGAACAAAAGGGGCCAGCTCACTTATTCGCCGCATGGTGCAGGCGTGACTGTATTTATTACCCTGATAGCTATCCCTTAAGTCAGCATGTGCGTCTAATTGAAGTACGCTTAAACCCGGATATTCAAGCGCCAGCGCCTTAACCAGCCCCAGGCTCAGGGAGTGTTCGCCGCCCAGCGCCACCGGCAGCTTTCCTGCCCCCAGCAGCCAGTCGGCTACCTCGGCTATGCGCCCTTCCATTTGCCCGGCTCCCCCCAACCGGGGTTCCAACTCATCCAGGGTGCAGATGCCGGCTCGATAAGGCTCGTATTTTAATTCTGCATCATAGAGTTCAAGCTGCCGGGAGGCGCTGATAATGGCTGCCGGAGCATTCCCGGTACCACTCTTATAGCTGGTAGTATGTTCATATGGTATGGGCAGGATAACGGCTTTGGAGTTTTCGAAGGCGGCGTATTCTCTAGGTAAAGCCGCAAAATTATTAGCTAACCAATAATCCTTGTTCAACATATTATATGCCTTATGCACCCAACAATCATTGACTAAAAAGAGGCTTTCAAATCTTTTCCCATCTCGAAGCTGGGACACGAACGCTGTCTTATTCGGGGGCCGGCGTTTTGTTCAATACTGTTTGCAATTATGGGCAAAGCGATGGTGGCGTCACAGAAAACGGTGGCTTTCAGGGCCGATTCGGCAATCTTTCCCCAGGACTGGGCCTCCTCAAAAGTGCAGCCGGATAAGCCGCCCCAGTGGGGCGCATCGGTGGTAATCTGGATGGCATATTTATGACCTATAACCGGATAGCCCAGAATACAGGCCGAAACCTCGGTTTGTTGAATAAAATTCTTGGGAGTTCCCCCACCGATATAAATGACGCCGGTGGCAGGGGTGAGCGCTGAAAGTTCAGTGGTCTCAATTACATCTTGTATAATATCAAATTGTATATTGTTTTGCCCCTTGATGCGACCCTCAGCTACAGATATACCGACAGAGGAATCACCGATGGCCGGGCAGTAAATGGGTAGTTTATGTTTCGCAGCGGCGGTGAGGATGCCTTCCTCTGAACCCAGCCTCATTAACTCTAATCCCAAAAGATATAGATACTCGCGGGTACTATAGGCCCGATCTTCAAGCCCGGCAGTAAATTGGACAATAAATTTATCGGTTTCCAGAAAATCCGCATCCCGGGCAAAAACATCATAAATACGATCGATACCTTCTTTGCGCAATTTATTATCATCTATGTGGGAGGTGCCTTGCCAGTGAAACCGGCCCAATATCTCATGGCAATCATGAAAAATATTGGCTCCGGTGGTTACCAGGCAGTCTATCCAGCGGTTTTTTATCAAATGCAGTATAATATTTCTCATGCCTGCCGGAACCATGGCGCCCGCCAGACCCAAAAAAATAAAAGTCTTATCCCGGCACATTTTTTCCCAGATGTCGGCTGCCAACGCCAGATTTTTGCCCTGAAAAGCGGTTTGCCCCATCTCGCTGATTAAATCCCTTACGTTATGCTCAGGATTTACTGAGACAGGCTTAACTGGTGATTTCAAATACTTTGACATTATTCCACCTCCCCTTTCGGCTGGCAGATTAAGCTTCTATACCAATAACAGGAAAAGCGGATGTCGGTATCCGCCTTTTTGGTTTATTTAATTATTTGTGAGTAACGGGATAGGCAATTGTTACTTTATTCCCCGATTATTTTCAGTCGGTCATGGTGTACTATATTCTTGGCTGATTTAATATGCCGGGGGAAATCGGCGCCTCTGTCCAGTAATTTTTTTTCATATTTGTTAACCAGAAAGATACTCTTTAAATAGGCTATAGTGGCATTGACATCAAATTTCTTACAGGAGAAAATATCCAAACTTAAATATTTTTTTTCGGGAAAGGTATGAATACTTATGTGGCTTTCGGCAATCAGGACAAAGCCCGAAATTCCCCAATCTTCCGGCTTAATTCCTTCATATTTAAATACATAAGGAGGCATAATTTTAGTCATATTTATCCGCTTGGGACATTCATCCAGGAAGTTATAAATTAAGCCAATATCTTGTAAATGGTTTAGATCGCCACCATAACCATCAACCATTAGATGTTGCCCAAAACCGGTCATATTTCTATCCCCCTATTTATAAAAATCCGGCTGAATCACCCCCTGCAAACTCATGTGGACGCATTCTAAACGAAGTTTCTATTTAAAGCAAGTTTTTTTTTGAATCTGGCTAAAAATTAGCAGAAACAAGCATAACAAAACCGAGAACTAAAAAATTTTACGTCATGAACCCCAATAATTCTTATCTTATTACCAGTAAAACCATGCTTGGTTTAGAGCCTTAAGTTTGCCGGCTGCCGCAAAAGTTAGCTGAATTTATGAATAAATCGGGTGAAGATATTAATATGGGCGAGGATTTAAAATGTCGATATCATGGGTTGATAAAACGGTATGTGCCGGGCTGAAGCCTCTGGTACCGTTTTTATTCTTTGCCATCACCCGGAAAACAAAAATTTTACCCTTCGGCAGCGTTACTTCCTTACGAAAGTGCCCATTTTTAACTTTCAGTGGAATCGGGGTCTGGTTGATTAACAAGGTAGCTTTTATAATGTTAAGATCATCGATAGTACCTTCAACCAAGACCGGTTCTCCAAATTTAACCCCCTGTCTTCCATTTTCGGGTGATTCAAGATATATGGTAGGTATGCCTCCCCGTGGGGGATTGAATATAAGTTGAAACGTCTTGTTGCCGATCCGGCCTTTACCGTTAAACGCCATAACCTTCAAGTTATTCACCCCTTTAGATAACGCCACCTCGGCTATAAAGGTACCATCTATTACTGTAACCAACTGAGTGATGTCGTTTATGGTAACAAATACGGTTGCTACATCTGAACCTACTGAGCCGATAAGCCTATATAATTGGCGGTTAGTTATATTCCCCGATGGAAGATTCGCTTCAATTTTAACCTCTGATGCATCTGAACCCGAACCAGTAGGAAGTTCCCGTAGGGGGCTCAAGGAATCAGATCGAATGCTTTTGCTGACTCCTGATTGCATTTCCTTGAAAGCCACTAACTGCCCCTTGGTGTTTTCCGTTCTCTCGACATTCATCTTGACTTGAGTCATGGTTTTGGTCGGCAGCTCGCTGCTATTATAGGCAGCCGTCTTTTCAACATTCTCGCGATGCTCAACAGCAGCAGCAGCCGTCGGCAGTTGGGGCATTGTAGTAGGCACAGTATCATATGCCGCCGTTTCCTGCTTGGCCACTTTAGTCATACTGACCTGCGTACCCTCCGGTTGTGTCGGCGCTTCTTCGAATGGTATATCGGGAGCGCCGGTAATGGCCTTTACGTTTTGTTCAGTTACCGCTTGTTGATAAGCCGCCTTTCTGGGAACATCTTCAAACGTTTTAACCGAAGCAACTCTCTCTTCATATTTCAACTGTTTAAGGGCAACCTCTCTGGGGGTGGTTGGCGTAATCTGCTGATTTCCCTTAACAACCCCGGCCATCATGGGAACTTGCTCAAGGGCCATGGTATTCTTTATTACCGGAACCGGTACTACCTTGGTAACCACCGTAGTTTGTTTAGTTACCTGGCGGAAATGAGTAACTTGCTCAACAACCTGCTCCGGCACTTCGGCTACCTTTAATTGTTGAGGGATATTTACTTGCTTGCGGTTTAGTTTTTCAGTCTGTTTTTCATAGGTTACCCGTTTTTTTTCTATTTTCGGCATCGGTTTTTCCTGGCGCGGTTTGTATTCCAGTTGTTTTGTAGTTACCACCATCCGCTGGACCGTTGGTTTTACAGCCTTTGACTGCTTCTCCACTCTTTTTTCAGCCATTTCATATTTTTTAATTTTGTGACGTGTTTTTTTGCCAACTACCGTAGCCTTTTTAATTACCTGGCGCACCTGAGTAACTTGTTCGGTAACCTGCTTCGGCATTTCGGCTACCTCTAATTGTTGAGGGGTGTTTATTTGCTTGCGGGTTAGTTTCTTGGTCTGTTTTTCATAGGTTACCCGTTTTTCTTCTATTTTCGGCATCGGTTTTTCCTGGCGCGGTTTGTATTCCAGTTGTTTTGTAGTTACCACCATCCGCTGGGCCGTTGGTTTTACAGCCTTTGACTGCTTCTCCACTTTTTTAGTAATATTTTGCTGCCAGATTTTACGTTGAATTTGAGGGGTTTTCATTGCGGTGACAGTTTTTACTTTAGTAACCCGTTCAAGCGTACTGGTGGTAGTTTTGAAGGTTTGTACCTGGGGTACATTAAGTTTTTTGATTATTTGTTTCCTTCTGATAGGATTTCTTTCTAGCTTATACTCTTGTCGGCGAACAATCTTCTCTTTTATAGTTACTCTCTTGATGGTTTTCGACTTAATCTGTTTGGGTATATTTTCACTTCTGCTGTGAGTGGCTTTGGCCAAGTTTGTCTTTTTGAGGATTTTTGTTTTAGCGGCTTTTGTCTTAGCAGTTTTTGTTTTAGCAGCTTTTCGCCTCTTCCGGGTCGATTTTTTACTGGAAGTGGAAGCCTTTGCCGTAGGCTTAGGCTTTGAGGCAGCGGTTAAATTAGCCACTTTGATAGAGTTTAATTCAAACTCACTTTCTTTCTTTTTATCAGGTCCCAGATCACTAATATTCAACAGCAGCAGCAGGATCAGATGCAGCAGTATAGACCCCAGCAGAAAGAGGGCGTTCCTGGCTTTAAATTTGGCCCGACGGACATACATTATAACTAACCTCGATAAAGATTCTATATAAGCATAAGTTGCCCATGCTTAGGGCAAAAACATCCATTACTTCTTGCTTTACCTGAATTTTAATAATCTGATTTCCAGAAATAATCGACAATTATTTTTCCTGTACAAGCAAAAAGGCATACCTGTACAATTATATAACTGCCTAAATTATATCAATTTCACATTATAAAAGCAAGCAAAACACAACCCATTTTTTGATAAAAACTGTAGACTTATCAAGATAAAACTGCAATCGGTACTATAAATTATATCATCATATGGTTTGCATTTATTGGTGGATTATTGTATAAATTATTGAAGTTTTATTATTCCGAATGCTTCGGGTTTCATTGGCGGCAAGTCTATATTCAGCTTAAATTATTAAGCATATCAGTTTGCTGAGTATGTTGTTTATGGATCAATCATGTTGTAGATCATTTATTTTATCTTTTGGAGGCTGGCAATAAAATGGGCGGCTTGCGTTTGGGACTGGCTCAGATTAATTGTACCGTGGGCGATATGGGAGGCAACACCGCCAAGATCAAGCATTGCATAGAACAGACTGAAGCCAGGGGGGTAGATATTTTATGCTTTCCTGAGTTGGCTATTACAGGCTACCCTCCGGAGGATTTGCTGTTCAGACCCCAATTTATTAAGCAAAATTTGGATTGTGTAGCTCAATTGGCTCGTTTTTCCCAACTGCGGGAGCAAGTACTGGTGGTGGGATTTGTAGATCGAAAACAGCAAGCCATTTTTAATGCGGCTGCGGTTATTCACCGGGGAATGGTAGTTGGCGTTTATCATAAAATTATTCTGCCTAATTATGGGGTGTTTGACGAAAAACGTTATTTCAATTGGGGCAGTCGGCTGCCGATATTTAATATTCAAGGAATAGGCGTCGGCGTTAATATTTGTGAGGATATCTGGCTTAGGGAGGGACCCACTCAACAGTTGGTGCAGGGTGGCGCTCAGCTTATTATTAACATCAGCGCCTCCCCTTATCATATGGGCAAATGGAGGGAACGCCGACAAATACTGTCTAAGCAGGCCCAAGAAAATAAAATTTGGATTGCCTATAATAATTTGGTTGGCGGACAGGATGAGCTGGTTTTTGACGGACATGGGATGATCTTTGACCCCCAGGGTGAAATAATTGCCGGCGGACGGCAGTTTGAGGAAGACCTGATACTGGCGGATATAGCTCCAGCGGCTGCCGGCCTGGGTTACCGTTGGCCAACCGCCGACAACATTATAGTTCCTCCCTCTGATAACCCACTGCCCAAACCACCCCTGGACAAGTGCCATCCAAAGATGCTTCACCCTGAAGCCGAGGTATATCAAGCGCTTAAGCTGGGGTTAAAAGATTATGTGGCTAAAAACGGTTTTTCCCGGGTGGTTATCGGCTTAAGCGGTGGAATCGACTCGGCACTCACGGCCGTTATTGCCCGCGATGCCTTAGGCAGAGAAAATTTAGAATTGGTATTCATGCCCTCAGACTATTCCTCGGAAGCCAGTCACCGGGATGCCCGGCAACTGGCACATAATCTGAACGCTCATTTTTCGGTTATTCCAATTCAGGGTTTACTGGTTAAGTACCTTGAATCGCTGCAGGAACCATTTGCCGGATTGGCCCCCGACGTAACCGAAGAGAACTTACAAGCCCGAATCAGGGGCAATCTGCTAATGGCTCTCTCCAATAAACACGGCTGGCTGGTACTGGCTACCGGCAATAAAAGCGAGATGAGCGTAGGTTATGCCACTCTATATGGGGATATGGTCGGCGGATTTGCGGTGCTCAAGGATGTACCCAAACAACTTGTATACAGGCTGGCTGAATATAGAAATCAAATAAAAAGCGGGGAAATTATCCCCCGGAACATCTTAGAAAAAGAACCCACCGCCGAATTGAGACATAATCAGCGGGATACCGATTCCCTGCCGGCTTATGACATACTGGACCCTATTGCCGAAGCTTATGTGGAGCAGGATTTAGATGCCCGACAGATACAAAACCTGGGTTATGATAAAGCCACCGTAAGCCGGGTAATCAAAATGATTGACCGCAGTGAATATAAACGCCGCCAAGCCCCCCTGGTAATCAAAATCACCCCCCGCGCCTTCGGCAAAGACCGGCGTATGCCGATTACTAATCGGTTTAATCACCAATAACCAATACCAGGAGCCTGTCGGATTTTAGGGTTCCTAGGAGTCTGTCGGACTTAGGCAGTGCGAGTATGGTATAATGGTGTAGTAAATAACATATACCATAAGGGGGTGGAATGGGCGCAAAGTTTATACAAGTTGATCGAGAGACGCCGTATTTGTTGCCGC
>JAJRUS010000117.1 GCA_024277675.1 bacterium
AACTCAAAGCATATAGGATTAAAATATACCGTTTTTCGATATAGCAAAAACAAAATGGCTACTTTAATCAAATTAAATCGCTAAGGCATCGCTTTAAACCGTTTTGTGCCGGTCAAGTCCGACAGACTCCTAGCGGTACTTTTTTCCCTATATTAGAGAATACTACTATGTTAGATCAATTTTATTTCAATAGATATCGCTTCAAGCTTCAACCTGTTGCGAATTTACGTTTGGACAATATTCATAAGGGGGTGACTCTCAGGGGTGCTTTTGGTTCAGCTTTTAAGAAATTATGTTGTCATGAATTTAAAGCCGATTGCAATAACTGCCGGGAGCGGGAACGATGTCCTTATTCATTGATCTTTGATCCCATCATCCCCGCCGAAGCAAAAAGGCTGAGGCTGAACAACAACATACCGCGCCCATTTAACCTCAAGCCGCCGTTAAACGATAAGCATATTTACTCCCCCGGAGAGGAGCTTTCGTTTGATCTGGTAATCGTAGGCAGGATGTGCGCTTATTTGCCCTATTTCATAGCCTCATTTTCCGCCCTGGCTTCTCAGGGTATGGGAGCATACCGCAGCACCTTTTCCTTAAAATCGGTTACCGCTGTATCCGGTGGCCAGGAAGGGTCACGGACCCAAAAACCGGTATATAGCGAGCAAGATAAGGTTGTGCATACCCAAACCCCTGCTGTCACCTTTAACCATATCCTGACCCAGGCGCAAAGTGTTAATCCCGATAAAATCACCATCCGCTTTCATACGCCTACCATTCTTAAAAGCAACGGCCAAATTGTACGCCAGCCGGAATTTCATCACATTATAAAGCGCCTGCGGGATAGGATAAACTCTCTGGCATACTTCTATTGTGGGGAGACGCTGGCGATGGATTACAAGGAATTTGGCGAGACTGCCGAATCTGTCCGGCGAACCGGCGGCGATTTTAAGTGGGTAGAAGTAAACCGCTACTCCAGCAAACGCCACCTCTGGCATGAACTATCCGGCTTCACCGGCTATGGAGTATACGAAGGGGACTTGCGCCCATATCTTCCCCTACTGGTACTGGGGCACTACCTGCATGTGGGCAAAGGCGCGGTCTTTGGGAATGGGTGGTATGAAATTATTAACGGTCAAACTAAATGAAAGATTTTTTTAAAAGCCTTACCGGCTATTATCCTCGTCCGTTACAAGAACGGACTGCAGTAAAATTGTTAGATAATCGTAATATTATTTTAACCGCCCCGACTGGAGCGGGAAAGACTTATGCCGCTCTAGTACCCTTCCTGTGGTCAAAACACAAAAACAAATCCATCGCAGACAGGCTTATTTACGCACTTCCTTTAAGAACATTGGCTACCAGCTTATATGAAGATACTAAAAAAACTTGTAAAAATTTAAACTTAAACATTACCATACAAACAGGAGAGCAGAAAAAAGATCCTTTCTTTGAGGGGGATATGGTTTTTACTACCATAGATCAACTCTTGTCGGGATATCTCAATATTCCGGTATCCCTCCCTGCTCGGGTTTCCAACATAAACGCAGGGGCCTTGATTGGCGCCATGGTTGTTTTTGACGAGTTCCATTTATTAGACCCAGGAAAAGCCATGGAGACAGCCATCGAGATGATGGATAGATTAAAGCAGTATAGCCGGTTTGTGATAATGACCGCTACCATGCCAGAAGAGTCGTGTAACTGGTTAGCCAAAAAGATAAATGCGGAAAGGGTGGTAGTCGGGAAGAAAGAGGTTTCGAATATTCAGGGTAAATTTGATAAGGGCAGGCAGGTTAGAAATTGGGAATGGAAAGGATGCCTCATGTCAGCAAAAGATATCCTGAAAATTCATCAACAGCGCTCCATTATTATTTGTAATACGGTTAAAAGAGCACAGGGTATCTACCGGGAATTAGAAAGGTTAATAAAACAGACTGAGGACAAAACAGGGGTTGTCCTGCTTCACAGCCGCTTCTTCCCGGATGACAGAAGATCGAAAGAAAAAAAAGTGTTGCCGCAATTTGATAAGAAAGCACAATCCGAGAATGCCGACATAATTTTGGTTACCACCCAGGTTGTGGAAGCGGGTATCGATATATCGGCTGAGAATCTGCATACAGAAATTGCTCCTATGAATAGCTTAGTCCAACGGGCCGGGCGTTGCGCCAGATATGGCGGGGAGGGTAAGGTATGGGTGTATGAATTAGAAGACCCTCAAAAAACAATGCCGTATCTTCCTGAATTAGTGGAATCAACCAGACTTGAATTTGAAAATAAGCCCATAACGACTCTCAACTTTCTGGAAGAGCAAGAATTAGTGAATAAAGTTCACACAAAAATGGAAGGTAATGCCTTCTCACTTTATGATAATTTGAATGCAGTCAGGGGAAAGATTCGGGATGCTCTTGAGTATGGGGAGCGGCATAAGCTGTCTGAATTGATACGGGAGATAGACACTATTAATGTGCTTGTTACCGATAATCCCGATGGGGTTCGTTTTGATAAAGCCAAATGGCCGTTTACATTATCTATCCCCAGAACTTCCCTTTGGCAATTGAAAGATTGCTTCAAAACAAAGGGCAATAATGACAGTAGTTGGATATTAAAGCGCCCTGAATCGACCGATGACGAGGGGCTGGGATTACATTTTGAGTGGAGGGTTATAAACGATATAAAAGAGGCTATTTATACCCCCTGGCTGATAGCCGTTCATCCAAATTATGCTTGCTATTCTAAAGAAACTGGACTGGAAATTGGAGTGGCTGGAGACCCTCAGAAAATAGAGTATCGTGACTGTCCTCAAACGACCGCTTACCACTATTATTGTGAAACCTGGCTGGATCATGTACAGCGACTTATGCCTCAATGCGACAAGCTATTAAGCGCGTCAATCGTTTCGCTAGAGAATATGTCAAAGGCTTACAACTTTAGTGAGAATCAATTAAGAGACATAGCCAGACTAGCTTGTATTCTGCACGATGCGGGTAAGCTGTCTACTTGCTGGCAAAAGGCTACAGAAAATTGGCAGGCTGACAATTATCCGAATAACCAGCAATATTTGAAAAATGAACCGCTGGCTCACACAACCTATAATCCAGAAAAGGATTGGCAAAAATTCAGGAGTGGCGGAGCAAAATATAATCGGGGGCATCATGCGCTGGAAGGCGCTTTTGCGATTGCTAATTGTATTTTTTGTTACTATAATACTATATTTAGTAATAAAGATTTTAGTTGGCTTACCAGGCTTACAATTTCTGCCATAGCCCGGCATCATGGGGGAAGGGCTTCGGAGCTTTCCGACTTCCGATTAGTTCCTGAAGCTGATGTATGGATTAAAAGGGTGTTGAGTGAGATCAATTTGAATCTTGAAACAAAACATTTAACAGACCGACCCGATATTGGGAAAAGAGAAGCATTTAAAAGGGGTTTAATTAATTTTACCAACCCGGATTGGGAAAAATGGATACCATTGTATTTTTGGTTAGTTCGCTTGGTTCGTCTGGCTGACCAAAAAGGAACCGCTATGCACACAGGAGGAAATGAATAAAATGTCCGATAGCATTCCTGTATCTAAAAAAACGCTTACCTATGCTGATACCTTATTAACTGTAGGCTGGGCATCGTTACTGGAAGAATGTTTGGGAGGAACGGTTAGAATAAAGGATTGTGGAGATCATTTTGATGTTATTGCCGGACGTCACTTATCTCCTCAGGATTTTGAGGGTCATAAAATAGGGCCGGGCTATGACTATATATTGGATAAGAGCGATAAGGATAACAAGCCTGCTGGGAGTTTCTTTGATTACGAGACAGAGCGAAAAAAAGCTCAGATTTATCGCCAATATCAGAAAGATATGCAGAATGCGAGAAAGAAAGAGAAGGTAAATAAGGCACTGCAAGAGACAGGCGAATTGGAGCCTGACCGCCCCAGCCTTGAACTACAAGTTTTAACTATTTTATCCTCCATGCGTAAAGGATTCAGGGGAGATAAGGATGTACATCAATTGATTGAGGAAAATTCTTCTTGCATGGGTAATATCGTAGCCAGGCGGATAGCGTATTATAGAAATACAGATAATCAATTGGCAGCGGAAGAGAATATTTTTGCCGGTGCTGTCTCAAACTCCCAATTCTTTAATCCGATAACCGGCAAAGGGGTAATTCGCCCCAAACCTGATGGTACTACGTTGGCTTCCTATCCTAAAAAAGAGGTGGATTGGTTTGAGGAATGGCTTAAGTTCAGAGGAATGTATGAGGCCTTATTAGCCTATAGGTCAGACGATGATCTAAAGCTGTATGTGATTGAACCACAAGATATTCCTTTACACAGCTTGGGATATCTAAGAAAAAATCTCCTGGAGAAAAATTTATGGGGCGGTATCAAACTGGATATTCAGGTTGTACTTAATCTGGCTAAGATTTTGATTGTACATTCAAAGGAATTTGACCCAACTGAGGGAATGATGTTCGTGCAAGGCACACCAAAAGAAGTCATAAGCGGCCTGCATTTGGCATATTTTAAGAGTTTAGGGACGGCTGCGGCGCTTATGAATTACTCGTTTCTTGGCTTGCCAGGCTGGTTTAGGATTAAAGACCATGAAACAGCCGTAGCCTTTCTGGAGATTATAGACGAACACATGGGTGATCGCAATCAAAGGAAAATGGGCTGTCTTGGCTCATTACAAGAGAATAATTCAGGGGATGTCCCTTTACTAACCAAATATCGTAGTTTTTTGTCCAGCGGAAATTTAATGACATTTCTGGAATTTCTGGCCATGTTTGCCACGCATATAATTCAACAAAGGGAGCGAAAACAGCCGGTAAAACAATTCAGTACCAAAAACTTAAGGAGGTTATTTGTTATGGGATATGATTTGCAACATATTGTGGGTGATGAAGGCTTCTTGAACTTGGCTACCGCCATTCGTAAAGCCACCGTGAATGCCCAGTATCGCAAGGTTTCCGGCACTCAAGTCTGGGATATACATTACGGTCTGGCCCAGGAATGGAAGCGGCAGGTGAAATACCCGGATCGTTTTGTGATTGCGCTTTCGGAGTTTGTCCAGCAATATAACGCTGAGAATGCCCGCCATGCGGAGCAAGGAAAGGAGCGCCGGAAAAATGTTTCTACAGCAGACATTAACCAAGTGCTAAAGTTGATAGGAGATAACGGAGCGGAATTAGTAGGTATGCTTTTACTGGCTTACGGCTATGCCAAAGAGCCTAAAGAAGATAGCCTACAAGAATAATTAACCTATTTAAAAGGAGATAACAAACATGAAGCTGCATTCATTTGCCATTTCCGGTTTAATCACCCTGGATATGCATTCCTTAAATAACGAGGGTTCGGAAGGAAATCATCTGCAAACCCGTCAGGTGGAAGTTGTTGATGAAAAGGGTGAATTGCATTCGGTTAATGCCATATCAGGGGACATGTTTAAACATATTCAGGCCGAGCATTTGTTTCTTGTAGGGAAAGGGGATGCTCTCAGCTTCTGTGACGGCTGTGCTAACTTTGACCCTAATCGCATTAATGTAGATGATAACATATTCAAAAGTTTTACCAAGGAGAACTCTCCTAACGACACACAGATACTGGATTTAGTTATAGAAAAATGTTTGGGTGATGATGCTGAGGGGATACTTATTACCAAAGAGGTTGGGGGTAAAAAGCGGGCTATCGGCAGAAAGTCAGTGTTGGAGTTTGGCTGGTTGGTCGGGCGCCCTGATAAAACTCGGACGGAGTCTTATTTTCATGTGAAATTTGACAAGCGATCTCGCGGCAAAGGTGCCGGCAGCGATACTGGCGAGAATATCGGCCAGAATATTTTCCATCGTCCGGCTTCCAGCGGTCAATACGCGGTAGTGCTTAATGTTGATCTGTTCAGATTGGGGAGAAATGATATATCCATGGCGTATGCTATTACTTCTGAAGAAAGAAAAAAACGCATTAATGCCCTGTTAAAGTCTGTATTATTTACTTTCCTTAAGCCCAACGGCGCCCATCGCAACACCCAGAATCCCCATATAGTTAATTTTGAGGGGGTAATTACCGCCAGTGGCAGTAGCATTCCCTCGCCCATGATAAGCGCCCTGAACAGCAATTATCAGGAAGAAATAACGAACATTGCCGGTTATTTAAACCGGTTATCATCTGCTTCTGTATCTATCATGCCTTTCTCTAACTTGGAAGGTTTTTCAAAGAACATGCTTGAGCTTATTGAGGGCGTTGAGGGTTAACCAGGGGGAATAAAAATGGAAAGCAATATAAACGCTATGCCTGGACAGGCCAACTGGCTTTTAGCCCACTACCTGCCGGTATCCTTATTTTCCCTGCGTATGAGCTGTTCCACCAATAAGGGGGGGAAAACGCTGCTTGTCCCTACCCCTTATGCGTTTAAGTTAGCGATGGTAGATGCAGCCTTTCGTATGGGAGATGAGGATCTTGCCCGGAAAGTTTTTGATGTGGTGAAAGCCAGAGAAATTCGTTTCAAACCTCCCAAGTATCTCACGGTACAGAATACCTTCATTAAAATTAAACAGCAATCCAGAGATGGTGCCAAAGGGGTTTACACCCCTACTATTGCCTATCGGGAATTTTGTTTCTTTAATGGCAAGTTAACTATAGCTATTAACATAGTTGATTTAGAAGCAGGGCACAGAGAAATTTTATATCGGGTATTGGCACACATTAACTACCTGGGTAAGCGGGGAAGTTTCTGGCAATTTATCGGATGGGATGAGCATAAAGTCCTGCCGGAGGGGTTTACTGTTCCTGATACTGTTAAAGAATTCAAGATAGATGGATACGGGGTAGTACAACAATTGGATGATATAGGGGAAACAGATGCAAAGGATATATTTGACCGGATTAACACCTATTCGAACAAGCCCATTGTTTTGAATAAACACCGGGTAATAACTTATACCTTCCTGCCTTATACGGCAAGGAAAAGCAGCAGGGAGTATACTTATTATGAGGGAAAAGAGTAGGCAACCACTCTTGAGATAAACCATGCCAGAATCCTATCGCATCATCATAAATCAATATGGGGCGGCGCTGGGCAAGCACAGCGAGCGGCTTGTCATAAAGTCGCCTCTGCCGGCACGTACAGAACCGGGTTGGGTTGACCGCCAGTTACGGTTGCCGTTTCCTGATGCAAATCATGAAGCTGGTGGATGTTCTTCCAATCTGGCACCCACAAAGCCCATACAAACGAAATCCCGTCGCAGCCGGGAGAAGCAAGAGATACCCTTCTTCCGTATTTCGGAGTTGATTGTTGCATCATATGGCGTTTCCATATCCGCTGACCTGATTGCAGAACTCTGTCGGCGGGGCATCCCCATCACTTTTATGACTCCCGGTGGGCGGCCCTATGCTAATCTCACCTCGCCTTGTCTTTCGGGTACTGTGATTACCCGCCGTGAGCAATTAAAATCTTATGATGATGAACGGGGAGTGGAGTTAGTCAAAGTAATCATAGCTGCCAAGCTAAAAAACCAGGCTTATTGCCTGAAGTATTTCGCCAAGTACTTAAATGAGCAAGCGCCAGAACGTTACCAGCGTGTCCGGCAGGCTGCCTATAACATCTTGCGGCTAATCCCCAAAGTTAGGGCGGCAAATGGCGGGCACATTGATCAGGCACGGGGACAGCTTCTGGGATTGGAGGGCACCGCAGGGCGGATTTACTGGGATGGGGTGAGCGCTATTTTAGCTGATGGAATTGGGTTTAACGGGCGGCAGCACCGGGGAGCCGTTGATCCGTTCAACGCCGCCATAAATTATGGTTACGGCATCCTGTATGCCCGTGTTTGGGGGGCGGTATTAAATGCCGGGCTGGAACCCTTTGCCGGTTTTATGCACGTGGATCGCCCCGGCAAGCCCTCGCTGATACTGGATTTGATAGAAGAGTTTAGCCAGGCGGTGGTGGATCGTGCAGTAATCGCTGGATTTAATCTGGGTCAGGAAATTTGGCTTAAGGAGGGCTTGTTGGATGAAGCCTCCCGTAAATGTATTGCCGAAAGAGTCAATGAACGTTTGAGAACCCCTGCCCCTTATCAAGGGCAAAAGCTGAAAGTTTCCTCCATAATTCAGGCCCAGGTCAGGCAGGTAGCTTCCTTCCTGCGGGGAGGAGAAACATATAAACCCTATGTGATGCGTTGGTAGCTTATGAGCGAAGAGTTGAGCACCCTGTTGATTTACGATATAGAGCCGGATAAGGAGCGCACTCGTATTGCCGACATTTGCAAGGATTACGGTCTGGAGCGCACTCAGTTTTCAGCCTTTATGGGGCCCTTAAACCGCAATATGCGCCAGGAGTTG
Organism: bacterium; assembly: GCA_024277675.1. Taxonomy (GTDB): domain Bacteria; phylum SZUA-182; class SZUA-182; order SZUA-191; family JAJRXT01; genus JAJRUS01. The sequence continues at coordinate 8,321 of JAJRUS010000117.1, forward strand.
TTTTTAAAGCTGGCTGATGTTTTGGGGGGGAAACCGGGTAAAATTATGTTGCTTGCCATTTGTAGTAAGGACATGGGAAACAAGCTGGAGTTGATTAACGAAAAGAGCGCTGACGATGAGCAGAATCTGGCTTACGGTAAATGATTTAAAGCAATACCTGTACTGTCCGCGGGTGGTGTATTATTATACGGTTGTGCCGGTAGACCGAAAGATTACCTATAAGATGGAACGTGGCAGGCTGTCTCAAGCGGAATTGGAGCGCCTGGAGGTGCGCCGCAAGCTGACTAAATACGGCTTAACCGGGGGTGAGCGGTGAATCAACTTTGCCCTTTCTTCAAAAGAGATGTTTCTCTCTGGAAAACTGGATTGTATGATTATATCTTTGGAGAGTGAATATATTCCGGTGGATTTTAAGGATACCATGTCCAGGCCGCACGCCAATCATGCTATTCAGTTGGCGGCATATGGATTGCTGATAGAGAGCCATTACTGGACAAAGGTAAAGCGGGGTTTTATTTATACTATTCCCTCAAAGGCGATCTATCCTGTTGAGATTACCGCAAAGTTGAAAGACAATGTTTATAATACCTTGCAAAAAATTGAAAAAATGATTATAATGCAGAAGATACCGGAGAAGAGTGGCAGTCAGAATAAGTGTCAGGATTGCGAGTTTAGTAATTTTTGCGGAGATGTTTTCTAGTGGTGGAGCGCGTGGCCAAAAAGCTATAAAACCTGATGACATATTTATTTTCCTCCTTTGAAGAATTTCGCAAACCTCCCCGGATTTTGTGCGGAAAAACAGTTTGCGAAGAATTTATTAATCTGGTATCTGTGAATCGTTGCCGGTCAAGGGTTCGAGTAGCGGTTACACAGACCATCCCTATGAAGAGGGAACTGAAACTGATTATAACATTAGCTTGAATATCACCTGACTGTGTAGGTTACACAGACCATCCCTATGAAGAGGGAACTGAAACTTGATTATCAAGTTCACTCAAAAACGAAAAATAACGTTACACAGACCATCCCTATGAAGAGGGAACTGAAACAACGCATCTTGACGGCTTGGCCGTGTCACTTTCGTAGAGTTACACAGACCATCCCTATGAAGAGGGAACTGAAACTGCTAAGGTTTGCCTTGCTTAGATTTACCATGCTAAGGGTTACACAGACCATCCCTATGAAGAGGGAACTGAAACGAAGTTAAATCTGTTCGCATAAATAATGGGAAGCCAATTTGTTACACAGACCATCCCTATGAAGAGGGAACTGAAACATCTTAGCGAGGCCAACCTTGAAGGAACTAAGCATTGTTACACAGACCATCCCTATGAAGAGGGAACTGAAACCCCGATTGTTTAGCGTTATGGATTTCAAGAGCTTTGTTACACAGACCATCCCTATGAAGAGGGAACTGAAACAACAAAATGGGCATACCAAAATTGTCAAGTTTCTTAAGTTACACAGACCATCCCTATGAAGAGGGAACTGAAACAAAAAGTGACATGGTTGGCCCAACTATGTCCTGATTTGTTACACAGACCATCCCTATGAAGAGGGAACTGAAAC
>JAJRUS010000118.1 GCA_024277675.1 bacterium
AGTAACCGATACCCTGGAGGATATGGACGCATTGCTTAAGCGGGCATTGGGGCTTAATCTGGAGAATTATTACCTGGATAATATCACCTATTCCAGCGGTAAGCTGGCGGGCGCCCGGATTCGCATCTACGATACCGCCGCTAATGTGGGTTCGGTTACCGGGGTGGTGGCTTCCTATAATGTGAGCGCCACTTATTCAGGCGCTGATTTATCGACCTATAAGGTGGTGAAGGCATGAGCCTGTCGTTATGCACCAGGGGGATTGTGGCTTGTGAGAACGAGAAGACCTTTGCGCTGCGGGGCGTTGAAAACACGGCGCTGGTGCTCAGCAGCCGGGGTGTAATAACCACGGTGGGTTTTGCCGATGTAGCGCCCGGCCATAATTTTGAAGTGAGCGTTAATTTTGATGATGTGGCCATTACCCTGTACCCCAATGGACTGGAGCAGCGGGTGGGTGGGGTGACGGTCAGCCGGCGGCAGTTCAAGCTCAGCTTTCCGGTACTCTCCACTGCCGAGCTGGATGATTTGTGGAATTTTTATATCAGCCGGCACGGGACTTTGTACCCGTTGGTGTTTAACTCACCCCATGACGGACAGCGCTATCTGGTGAGGTTTAGCAATAAAACCTTATCCCGCACTATCTTTGCATATTTCTTAGAGTCAACCGGTATCAACCTGATCGAGGTATTGGGAGAATGAAATGGAAGAGTTAAGCCCTGAATATGAAGCCCAAACCAAGGCTTCGGCAACCGATGTAATGGAGTTGTTCGATATATTCCTAAGTGATGGCACGCACTTGCGCTTTAATGCCGGCAGTCAGGATATGCAGTTCGTGGATTTTGTGGAATAGGCATAGCCTGTTTCTTACGAGAAAAACATGGCCGAATTAGTTTTAGAAAATAGCTATCTTAAAGTAACCTTCCCCGGCACCAAAGCCGGCTTATCCGGTATCTGGCTGAAAGGCTATAATGCCGGGTCGGCTATGCCCACCGACTGGAACCGGTTATCTGATCCGGAAAAATATCTTAAAGTGATGAGTGGTGATTACCACGGTATTTATGCCCTGGGGAATGAGTATTGGAGTGGTGATGTCAACTGGTTTACCTATAAGACCACGGTGAGCAGCCAGGATTTATATGGTGCGGCTGATCCCAATCCTGCGCCGCTACAGATGGAGGTAGTCAAAGTAGTTTCCGGAGATACGGTAAATATCGGGCAGGACAGGGCAATATCGGGTACTGAGTTGACTTACTATTTTACCCCGGACGGCAGGGGGCTTATCAAAAAGGTGCGGCTGATTATTAAGCGGCTGGGCAGCCTGGCTTCAAACTTACAGTCGGTACTTCTAATGGATTATGTGGCCTTCTCGCCGGTTTCGTATAACACCGGCTGTAATTATTATCAGTTTAAAGAACGCAGCATAGGTTTTGATTATAATACGTTATCCGCATTTCAAGCTGACTGGCAAGCTGATTCCGGGCTTAGCTGCACAATTGCCCGCCAGAGTTTATATCCAAACTTATTGCCCGGTTTTGCTAATTCGGAATGGACAGTTGAGACCGGGTCTCCCACCATAATAAGCGACAGCCAGCTAAATTTGAGCAATGGGGATGCTGTCTATCTCTATCATCATAATGCCTATCCCGCTAATCGGAGGCATAGCCTCATTTTGTCAGTTCAAAATATAGCATCAGGTATGCTACGGGTAAGCTATGGCCTGTCCCGCAAGGCAATTGATGTGGAGGCGGAAGCGCAGACACTGGATATTACCGCCAATGGAACCTACACCTTACAGGATACTGCCAGTTATGGTGATAATTACCTGTTTTTAAAATTAGAGCAGCTTTCCGGTTCCTGCCAGGTTCATGATGCGGCGGTTAAGTATTTAAAGAACGGGGTTGAGTATAGCGCCTATGACGGCTCATATCTGGCCAATACCTCTCTGCGGAATTGCCTGCGGGTACAGTCATCAAATCCAAACGGCTTGCGCTTGATTCACAATTTTGCCTCAAACGTAAAGATCGGGGCGGGTAAGGGCATAAAGCTGATGGCGCTATCTTTAGATAATAGCTCCATTGAGGATGGGGCGTTTAAGATTATCTTACAGAAACCGGATAACTCCTGGCTGGAGTCGGAAGGCATAAATATGTTCGTGGATTATAACGATCTTTATCCTGAAGGCACCTGGGCCAGATCGAATTTATGGGCCGACAGCTTTTTTGGGGTGCAGCTTCCGGCCGGGCTGGATGAGGTTAAGGCTATCGGCATAAAATGGACTACCTGTCAGGCCATAGACTGGCTGTTGGATGGTTTTGGGGTAATGGCCTGGCAGGCTGATAATATCGGGGTTGGGGCAAAATACAGCAAAAACTTAGGATTGCCGGCCGCTACATTAAGACAGCGGGATATGACGCTGCGCGGGGTACAGGGCATTTATCATGATCCCCCCATGAGCAATGTGGATGATGAGGCCATCAGCGTGGTGGTTGTCGGCGGCACCCAGCCGTATGGTGAATATGTGCCGCTTACTTTTCAGAATAATCCGCAATTTTTCAGCCTGTATCAGGTCAATAAGACTGGAACCCTGAACACTAACTGGAGCGCCTGGGTCGATGGCGGTTATGAGCTCAAATACGATATTAGCGGCATCGGAGACTATTTGTACCCGATTAAAGTGGAAAATATTACCCGGAATGAAGCATATAGCATAATAAGCGCTGTTGCCGATAAAATTGTAGTGGATATTTCCCAGAAGGATTATTCCACCGGCGATACCTTGCGCATTAGCTATGCTAAGCGGGAGCTTGTAGACCCCTCGCACTGGTCATTGGAGCAGAACCGGCAGGGGCAATGGTGCATTAAGTGGGCCTATGATTCCTGGACGATCAGTCATAACAGGGAGCGGGTTTATGTAAACTATACAGTGGATTCCCGCACCGATGATGTCATCTCCTGTGTGGTTGGGGGTACCAGCCACGATGTAAACCGGCTGCGGCAGGATTATTACGATATGACGGACTCGCCGCCGCTGTGCGCCACATATGCAAGCCTGGTGTTTTCCGATCCGGGAAATGAGGTGGCTGAGACTATATTTGCCTATCAACCGCTGCTGAATAAAATTGGGGATGCCCTATACTCAGAGGCGGAGTCACTTCAGGCTACACTTGATACGCTATATGCCAATTCCCGTGTTGAGCCATTAACACCAACTCCCCGCAGTTATAACCTGGTGTCGCATGTGGCCTTCGGCGGGGAGTATATTGCCGCCAATCCGCTGGATTATTTACAACAGGTTAATGATAAATTTTATCAGGCCGATTGTACCAATGCCATTGTGTCCGGCGGCAGCCTGTCATACTTACGGGATCGGGATATGGACGCCTGGTGGTGGTGGGGCGGTAGCTTGCGGGATAACGGGGTGGATTTAATCACCGCCACCCGTAATACGCTGAGGCGGGGCCTGCCTGAGAGTACCGTTTCCAAAGAGTTAAACCGGCACCGCTACTTTGTGGAGCTGACCACCTTCGCCTATGAGCATACCAAACGCTATAACGATCAGGCAAGTATTGACCATAAGGGTAACAGCGGCTTTAAGCGGGTCTGGTATTATGAGGCAGATAACGGCTTATATACCGCCCAAACCAGGGCTTGGGATGATTTCAGTGTCGGCTATTATGATCCTATCGTGATTAACGCTGAGAATTATTATTTCAAGTATCACTATGGGGTTGTCGCTTAATTCAGTTTTTTAAAAAAGGGGCGAAAAAACCCCTTAGCAACCAATTTGCATTTCTACAACATCTCAATTTTTCGCTTGATTTGTGTTTATTATCCCTGTTTTTTATTTAATCTTTGGCTTTTA
>JAJRUS010000001.1 GCA_024277675.1 bacterium
GAAGCGATTACCGCCTACGATCAGGCCATAAAACATAAGCCTGACGATGCTTTTGCGTGGAATAACAAAGGGAATGTTCTGGGTGAGCTGGGTCAGTATAAAGAGGCCATTGCGGCTTATGAGCAGGCCATCCAGATAAAGCCTGACCAGCATGAGGCGTGGAATAACAAAGGGGCTGCCCTGGGTGAACTGGGGCGCCATGAGCAAGCCATTGCCGCCTTTAATAAGGCCAAACAGTTATCTGGTAAATGAAAATGACATCTAAATCAGAAAAACTTGCTCAACTGAAAATTTACTTCCAGCAGCAGCCAGAAATCAGCATGGCCTTTATCTTTGGCTCCCAGGCTGGGGAGCGGGCCAGGGATGCCTCTGATTGGGATATAGGGGTATATTTTCAACCCCTGTCAGGAACCCTGGAATGGGAGCAGCGCCAGTTTTATCCTCAGGAAGATAAAATCTGGCCCGAGCTGGAGCAGATATTGAGACAGGAAGTGGATTTAGTAGTGCTGAATCGGGCGCCATCCAGCCTGGCATTCAGTATTATCTCTGGGGGACTTCCACTGGTTATCAAGGATCAAGGGCTTTATCTTGACTTTATGCTTACTGTAAGCCGGGAAGCGGAAGACTTTCGGGAGTTTATCTATGACTTTTGGAAAATCAAGCAAAAGGCTGCCTCCCTGAGTAGTGAGGCTCGGGAGAGGCTGCTTCGGATTTCAGATTTCCTGGAAGCCGAGTGTGAGGATTTCCCAAAATTCAAAACCTTAACCTGGGAGGAATATCAGAATAACCGTTCAAAAAGGCGGGAGGTGGAGCGCTGGATTGAGAATATAGTCAATGCTTCCCTGGATATAGCTAAGATTCTGCTGGCTTCGGAGAGAAAACCCATTCCACAAACTTATCAGGAGATGTTAAGGAATCTGGCTGCCTTAGAGGGTTTTGAGGCTTCGTTAGCAGAGGGATTGTCTCCCTGGGTCAAGTTAAGAAACATTTTGGCTCATCAATACCTGGATTTGCGCTGGGAACAGATCAGGAGATTTATTAAGGATAGCCCTAACGCCTATTCTTCCTTAATTAACAGAGTAAAAACCCTTCTCATATAGATGGAGTAATTATGCCGTTCAGTAAAATAGAGGATGCCATCAATGATATTCGCCAGGGCAGGATGGTGATTGTGGTGGATGATGAGGATCGGGAGAATGAGGGTGATTTGACTATTGCCGCTGAAAAGGTGACCCCCGAAGCGATTAATTTTATGGCCAAACACGGGCGGGGATTAATCTGTCTGCCGATGACTCCTGAGCGGCTTAATGAGCTTGAAATTTCTATGATGGTGCAGGATAATACCTCCCGCTTTGAGACGGCCTTTACTGTGTCTATCGAGGCCAGGCATGGGGTGAGTACCGGTATTTCGGCCGCTGACCGGGCCACTACCATTTTAACTGCCATAAATAAGGATACCAAACCTTCCGATATAGCCCGCCCGGGGCATATATTTCCATTGCGGGCTAAAACAGGGGGAGTGCTGCAGCGCGCTGGTCAGACCGAGGCGGCGGTGGATCTGGCACGGTTGGCCAAGCTCTATCCGGCGGGAGTGATATGCGAGATTATGAACGAGGACGGCACTATGGCCCGGTTGCCTCAGCTTAGAAAATTTGCTAAAGCACATGCTTTAAAAATCATCTGCATTCAAGACCTTATTGCCTACCGGATGAAGCAGGAAAAATTCGTCACTCGTGAGGCTACCGTTTTATTACCTACCGCCTTCGGGGATTTCCTGGCCTATACCTATAGCAACCGGATAGACAGTCAGGTACACATGGCGCTGGTTAAGGGTGAGTGGAAGCCTGATGAGGAGGTTTTGGTGCGGGTACACTCTGAATGCCTGACCGGTGATGCCTTGGGTTCGTTGCGTTGTGATTGCGGGGTGCAGTTGCGTCAGGCGCTGGAAATGATTGATAAGGCCGGTAAGGGGGTTTTGCTTTATATTCGTCAGGAAGGGCGCGGAATTGGGTTGTTGAATAAAATGCGCTCTTATGAATTGCAGGACCAAGGCCATGATACGGTGGAGGCTAATCAAAAGCTGGGCTTTGGCGCTGATTTACGGGATTATGGGATAGGCGCCCAAATCTTAGTGGACTTAGGGCTTAAATATATTCGACTGTTGACCAATAATCCGCGCAAAATAGTGGGATTGGAAGGCTATGGCATAAGGATTGCCGAACGGGTGCCGATCGAAATTGAACCAACCAAGAGCAATGTCCGCTACCTGGAAACCAAGCGTAAAAAACTGGGACACCTGCTTAAGGATGTGTAGGATTCCATAATGGAAAAACTAATTAAGATTTACCACGGAGGACACGGAGGCGGGCCAACCCGCTACACAGAGGAAATCTTAAAAGAATAAAACAAACTTGGTTTTTATTTACTCTGTGAAGCAGGCACTGCCTGCCTCTGTGGCCTCTGTGGTTAAAGTATTTTAAAAGAAGTGAGGGGGACAACATGAGTTATACCGGAACGTTAAAGGGCAATATTATTGTATTGGATCATGAGCTTAGTTTGCCGGATGGAACCAGGGTCTCGCTTACTATATCTTCCAAAGATAAATTGCTGAAACATGCTGGAATGCTAACACAAGACGAGGGAGCGGAGTTAGAGAGTATTATTAATGAGGGAAAAAGCCAAAAATGACTATAAGGAACCCAGGAATTACATGAATAAATGACAAAGTTCAAAGCTCAAATGCCAAATAAATGTCAAAGCTCAAATGCCAAATTTTGACATTGGAATTTTAGATTTCATTAGAAAAGGAGAAATTATGGGGTTCATTGAAGAAAACATTATGGACGGAGAAAATGTTATTTACCGGGCAAAATTGCATTGGGTTATTTTCCTGTTGCCCGGTGTATTTCTTTTGCTTTTTCTTCTCCTTTTTCTACAAGTCCACAACCACAGGCTAGAGCGGCTAGGATGGGACATGTAGATATACTAACTTTAGTAGTACAGTTTGCACCCATGCTATTAATTCTCATTATTACTGGTGTTCCCTCGCTTATTAATTATAAAACTTCAGAATTTGGAGTAACAAACAAGCGAGTACTTGCAAAGTATGGTTTTATTCGCAGGAGATCAACCGAAATTTTGCTTACAAAAGTAGAGGGGATTATTGTTGATCAAGGTATCTTGGGCAGATCATTAGGTTACGGATCGGTGATCATAAGCGGTACTGGTAGTTTAAAAAATCAGTTTAAAGAAATTTCCAATCCATTAGAATTTAGAAAGATAGTTCAAAATCAAATAAGTAATACACAGGCTAATAAATAGGGATCAACTCTTGCCCTGAAGCATTGAGGAGTGGGGATAAGGGAGTTTCTGTGGTGCGTATAAGGAGGTGTTAAACCATGACCAAGACTGAAGCTACGGCTGAGGTGTTCTGGACTGCGTTTAAGGCTTTACCCCGAAAGGAACAGGATGCGGTGGTAATCCGGCTGGCTGAGGACAAAAGGTTACGTGAAGATTTGGTTGATATTGCTGTTGCCCTGGAGCGAAAAGATGAACCTACCAGACCACTGGCCAATGTTTTACAGGAGATTGAGACCAAGCATAACAGATGAAATATTCAGTAGAAATCGCCAGAAACGCTGAAAAGGAGCTAAAGAGCCTTCATCCAGGTATAGCCTTGCGCATTGGCAGGCGATTACTGGTTCTGGGAGAAAACCCACGCCACACACAATCTAAGAAATTAAAGGGTACTCATTTTTATCGCCTGCGGGTGGGGGATTACCGAATCATCTATACAATTTATGATGTGACCCACAAAGTAAACATCTTAGCCATTGGTCACCGCCGGGAGGTTTACCGACAATGGGGGAGTTAGTATTTCGGTAAAATAAGCTATACACAAATGCTAAGAGAAAGAGGAGCAGAATATGCCAAAAGCTATAGAGGGGGATTTAATAGCCCAGGGTTTGAAGTTTGCCATTGTGGTAAGTCGTTTCAATGATTTTATTACCGGCCGCCTGTTGTCCGGGGCGCTGGATGCTTTAGGCCGGCATGGAGCGGCTGAGGCTGATATTGAGTTGGTGCGGGTGCCGGGTTGTTTTGAAATTCCGGCGGTGGCCCAGAAGCTGGCGCAGCAGAAAAAGTATCAAGCGGTTATTTGTCTGGGAGCGGTTATCAGGGGGGAGACGCCGCATTTTGATTATATAAGCGCCGAGGTGGTCAAGGGCGTAGCCAATATTACTTTGGATACCGGGGTGCCGGTGATTCTGGGGGTGCTCACTACCGACACGGTGGAGCAAGCCGTTGACCGGGCGGGGGGCAAGGCCGGTAATCGCGGCGCTGAAGCCGCTATATCAGCCATTGAAATGGCTGATTTGTATAAGAAACTCTGAGAAAAAACAAGTTTTGACAGGATTAACAGGATGAAGCAGGATTAATTTCCTGAATTCCTTTATCTTGTAAATCCTGTTCATCCCGTCTAAAAAAGGTTTAACTATGGGTGTCCGCAGAAAAGCCAGGGAGTATGCCTTTCAAATCCTGTTTCAACTGGATTTTGACGGCGATAACTTAGAGGATAAGCTGGAACAGTTTTGGCAAACAAATAAGAACCTGAATAGAAGGGGACTCGTCCCCCCGCAGGTAAAGCAGTTTGCGGAGGCTTTAGTTAAAGGCACTATAGAGCAGCTTGATCAGATTGACACCCGAATTAGTCAACACTCTCTCAATTGGCGCTTAAGTCGAATGGCGGCGACAGACCGTAATATCTTGCGGTTTTCAACTTATGAGATTTTATATTGCGACGATATCCCAGTTAAGGTCAGCATTAATGAGGCTCTGGATATAGCTAAAAAGTACAGCACCACGGAATCAGTCAGTTTTATCAATGGAATTTTAGATAAAATAGCCCACCAGGAATGATCATTCAAATATTGGAACAGCCTATAATTCGGGTAAACTGTGATGCGGTATTCCTGTATCTGTATAGTGATGTACGCCCGCCGAAAGGAGCCACCGGCACGGTGGATTGGTATATGTGCGGGTTTATCTCCAGGTTGATCAAGGCGGGTAAGATATCCGGTCAATTCCAGGATGTGGTGATGCTGGCCACTCAAAACCGGATTGCCGCCCGCAAGGCATTACTTTTAGGTATGGGGCCGACGGTGGATATGCAGGCTGATAAGGTCTTCAGTGTTTGGAAACAGGCGGCGCTTACCATGTGTGACGTTGATATATTTCAACTGGTTACTACGGTGCCCTTTAATGAAAAATGGAATTGGGATGTGGGTGATGCCGTAAGCGGTATGCTACAGGGATTAATTCAGGGGATTGAAGCAGCAGGTAAAAATATAAGGGAGTTCAGGCTATACATTACAAATTTTAATGACTTGAAAACCAAGAAGAATAAGGAGCAGGTGCGAAAGAGTCTTAAATCAGTAAAGCAGGTAAGCCTTATCGGATTCTAACCGGGCAAGCCCGCCGGGCAGGCCCGGTTTTAACTTGATTAGTCCAGGCCATGCCTGGTTAATTTTATTATGCGTTTTGCCATAATATCTGATATACATGCAAACCTGGAAGCCTTCGAGGCGTGTCTGGCCGACATCGCCCGGCGACAGGTGGATAAGCTGTTGTTCATAGGCGATATTGTGGGATATGGCCCCGATCCGGATGCTTGTGTGGAGCTGTTACGGGAGCAAGCCGATATTTGCCTGGCCGGTAATCATGATTGGGCGGTACTGGGGCGTACCGATATTACATATTTTAATCCGCTGGCCAAAGCTGCTGTTTTATGGACTAAGGGAGTAATAAAACCTGAAACTAAGTCTCAGCTTGAGCAGTGGGAGTTGACGGCGGTTATTGATAACATGTATCTGGTGCATGCCGCTCCCGATGAACCCGCAGCCTGGCATTATATCTTTACTCTGGGTGAGGCCAGGTCAAACTTTAACCATTTTGATACGCAGCTTTGTTTTGTGGGACATTCCCATGTGCCGGCGATTGTCGGGCAGGATACCGCGGGCAAGTGCTATACTCACCAGGGAAATGTGGTAAATTTGCGGTCCGGTTACCGGTGGATTATAAATGCAGGCAGTGTGGGCCAACCGCGTGACGGCAGTCCTGAAGCATGTTATGCTATATATGATGACGCCCGACAAATGGTGGAGCTTATACGGGTGGCTTATGATGTAATGCGGGTACAGCGGAAAATTATTGCAGCCGGGCTGCCCCACTTTCTGGCCCATCGATTAGGCATGGGGCGTTAATCCTGGTATGGGGGGTAATTGCATATGAAGACTTGTTTTAGGCTGGTGTTGGTGGCAGCGGTTTACTCTTGCGTACTCTTCGCCGGCAGTGCACGAGCGACGGAACTCGATGAATATTCGACAAAGGCCCGGGAAGTAGTAGCCGGTTTTGGCGCCAGTTTAAAGGGCGAGCTTAAAACCGCTTTAGCTGCCGGTGGCCCGGTAAATGCTATCCGGGTATGTTCGGACAAAGCTACCGCTATTTCCAGTAAGATTTCACGAGATACAGGCTGGACAGTGCGCCGGGTTTCCACCAGGCAGCGAAATCCATTAAATCGCCCGGATGAATATGAGTATAGTGTGCTGCGGCACTTTGAAAAGCAGGCTAAGAGCGAAAAGAACCTGGAGCGTTACGAGATTGTCATTATACAGGGGGTAAAAGAATTTCGCTACATGAAAGCCATAAAAATAAAACCTATATGTTTGAATTGTCACGGTAAGTCAGCTGAAATTACCGATGAGGTAAAAACCGAATTAAAAACCAGATATCCTCATGATAGGGCTACCGGCTATTCGGTCAACCAAATCAGGGGAGCTTTTTCCATAAGGATACCCTTGGATTGAGCGGGATAATTCTACCAGGATAGAAAAATGGATATGAAACGCATACTTTTTTGTTTGATGCTGGCCGGCTGGACTTTAGGCGGCACTTTTAGTTACGCTGAACAAAATACTAATACCCAGCAAGCTGAAATCAAGCAGCTTGAAGAAGTCATCCAGCTGCTTGGTGATGAGCAACATACCCAGGATATGCTCAAAGAACTTAATGTGTTGCTTGAGGCGAAAAAAGAGCTTTTACAGCAGCCAGGGAAAGCTTTGAAACCGGTGGCCGGAATTGATTTTGTATCGGTCTTCAGCCGCTATCTGGCATTATTTAGCGCTAAAATGGAGGGCTTGGGGGAAAAACTGGGGGCGGTAGCTTCTGATTATCATAAATTGACTGAATATTTTAGCGCTAAGCAGAACCTGTCCCGACTGCTGGATTTAGGGCTTAAGCTGGTTTTAGCCGTTGGGGTAGGGCTCATATTGCTTATATTGCTTAAAAAATCGGCTAAACATTGGTCGGCTGAGCTTGCGGTTGAAGATGTTGCCGGATTTGGCCAAAAGCTTAAGGGCGCCTGCCTTGGGTGGTTTCTGGATGCCTACCCCCTGCTTATTTTAGCGGTGGCGGCCTGGGTGTTTTTATGGTTGGTGTTGCCTCAGACAGCGCCGGTATTCATCCGTTTCCTGGCGGCTTTAGTAATTTACCGCACGCTGTTATATGGCTTTTCCCGTTTTTTGTCGCCGGAAGACGTCCGTCGCAGGTTATTTAATTCCACTGATGAGACCGCAAATTATATTTTTATTTGGGGGCGGCGGCTGTTACTTTTTTCCCTGTGGGCTTATATGGCTATAACGCTCAGTTCTTTTTATGGACTGGCGGAGTTGGCCTTTGTACTTAGTGCATTGTACAGGGTAGGCATGGTGGTATTGGTTTCGCTGGTTTTTGCCCAATCAAAAGCGGCTATTTCAGTTAGGTTGTCTTTTAAATTGTCAGATAATGATAGCTTGCTGACCGCTAACCTAAAGCGCTTGTTTAATTCTATTATCGGAAATTTTTATCTGGTGGTTTTGGTATATTCGGCGGCGGTGGTGGTTCTTTCGCTGTTGGGGTTCGACAGTCTTTGGCGGTATCTATTATATTCTACCCTGAAAAGCCTGGTGGTGGTGGCGATTATTTTTGGAGTCTGGCAGTTGTGGGAAATGGCTTTTAAGCGGTTGTTCGAGGTCAGCGCCAATATTCGTGAGCGATTTCCCGGCCTGGAAGAACAGTTGAATCGCTATGTAATATTGATCGGCAGGTTGGGGAATTTGATAATTTTAGTGACAGGTTTTTTGCTGGCGCTGGATATGTGGCAAGTGGGGGTTTTGGAGTTTTTTGTTCATTATTCGGTGTATGTTTTTAGAATAGTGCGTATTCCGGTTATTTTGGGAATTGCTGTTTTGTTCGTCCAGCTAGCCAATTTTATGATAAAAAAGTTTGAGCAAAAGATAGTCAGTGACCGGAAGAAGAAAGAAAATATCCCTGATGTGGAAATAGAAAAACAGGTGGCTACCATAGGTGGGGTATTGCAAAAGGCAGCCTTTTTCACAATTTGGGTAATTGCAGTTTTGATGGTTATCCGTGAGCTGGGGTTTGATATCGGCCCGGCGCTGGCTGGCGCCGGTATCTTTGGGGTGGCCCTGGGTTTCGGCACCCAGAACCTGGTGCGGGATGTAATCAGCGGTCTTTTCATGATTGTCGAAAATCAGATTCGGGTGGGGGATGTTGCTATATTAAATGGTACAGGGGGCCTGGTGGAGGCGATTAATCTGCGCACCACTGTATTGCGCGGCTTGGATGGCACGGTACATGTTTTTCCGAATGGTGCGGTCAATACCTTATCCAATATGACCCGCGAATTTTCATTTTACCTGTTTGATATA
>JAJRUS010000119.1 GCA_024277675.1 bacterium
CAGGCTGGTTTTAAAATCAGGCCGGGTACAAACGACCATCCCGGTTTCCCGGCAGATGCTGCATGCCAAAATCCTGGGCTTTGTACATCCGGCGACTTCCGAATATATGGAATTTGAAGTTCCCCTGCCGGATGATATGCAGCAAATCGTAGACCACCTGAAGGTGACTTTATCATGAAAAAACCAGGCGGGGCCTGGATTGATTAAGACAAAGCCGATGCGGCTGATATCGCCCCTGCTCTCCGTGGGTACATGACCCCCAGGCGGGGCTTAGGTTTTTTTTGACAAATGCATTTATATAATTCCCTGTGCAGTGAAGAGACTCAAACCAGGATAGTAGCTCTATCGGTCAGCGCCGCCAAGGGCTGCTCCAAGCAGAATGTGGCTCAGGTGGAAGTTATTGAAGGCCACGGTATTAAAGGGGATGCCCATGCCGGGGATTGGCATCGGCAGGTCAGTCTCTTGGCCAAAGAGAGCATCGATAAAGTAAATGCCGAAGGACTGGCGCTTAAGCCGGGACAACTGGCTGAGAATATTACCACCCAGGGCATAGAGCTAAGCCAACTTGAAATAGGTACTAAACTGCTTTTAGGAGATGAGGTATTGTTAGAGATAACCCAACTGGGCAAAGAGTGCCACCAACCCTGTGCCATATACTATCAGTTGGGCTATTGCATCATGCCCAAGGAAGGTATATTCGCCAAGGTAGTAAAAGGGGGAATATTGAAAGTGAGTGACCAAATCATTATCGAATAACAAATTGGGTAATCGACAAACAATGCCGGATTGTTATATTAAAGTATAACCAATAAAGGGGGGCGCTATGAAATTTGCCGGCTGCTGCTTGAGTAATTTTTGGGCAAACAAGGTTTTTAGGAACGTTGGCTTTAAGCTCCCATCCAATAAGGGGTATCGGGGTTTGTCTGACTCTGGAGTTCGTAGCAGAAGTTGCCCGAATTCAGGAACAGTTCGGGTTTAAAAATCCCGGCGCTATCAAGTAAATTTGTTGACAAAGCAGCCGGAAAAAAATATTATTTAGCTTGAGTTAAGCCAATGGTTTTGCCAGAATCAGTTATTGTTAAGGATTTTCATGCATAAGCGATTGCCTGCCTGGGCAACAAATAAATATCCTCATGGCCCTAACGTGCTTGACCTAAAGGCCAAACTGCGCCGGCAGGGATTGCATACGGTATGTGAATCGGCACGCTGTCCCAATCAGGGTGAGTGCTTCTCCCGCGGCCGGGTAACATTTGTGATTATGGGTGATCGTTGCACCAGAACTTGCCGTTTTTGTGCGGTGGAAAATGAAACCCCTTCTGCATTGGATGATACCGAACCCCGGCGCATAGCACAGGCCTGCAAAGCGTTTGGATTGCAGCAGGTGGTAATCACTTCGGTTACCCGTGATGATTTACCCGCTGGGGGGGCGGAGCATTTTGCCCGCACTATTTCAGCCATCAGAAAGAAAGTGCCATCAATTGAACTGGAGGTATTAACCCCTGATTTTAAGGGACAACACGATGCATTAGCTACGGTGGCTGCCGCCGGGCCCGATGTCTGGGGCCATAACCTGGAGACGGTGGCCGAGCTTTATCCAGCGGTACGGGCTGGAGCGGATTATAAGCAGTCGCTGAAAGTTTTAGACTGGATAAAACAGCATGCTGATTCAATATATACCAAATCGGGGTTGATGTTGGGTCTGGGAGAAACCAGACCTCAAGTGATGCGGGTGCTGGAGGATTTGCGGGCGGTGGATTGTGATTTTCTGACCGTCGGTCAATATCTGCAACCTACCAGGAATAGTTTACCGGTTAAAGAATATATATCGCCGGCGGTTTTTGCAGATTATAAGCAGTCAGCCATTGAGCTGGGCTTTCGTTACGTCATCTCTCAACCATTGGCCAGAAGTTCCTATCAGCCGGTTTATTAAGGATATACAGGAGGAAAGTATGGATTGTATCTTTTGTAAAATTATCAAAGGGGAAATTCCCTGCCATAGGGTTTATGAAGATGAGGATATCGTGGCCTTTCTGGATGCTTTTCCCGCTAATTCAGGACATACCCTGGTGCTGCCCAAAGCCCATTATAAGGATTTGAGTCAGTTGCCGGAAAGCTTGCTGTTTAAGGTCATGAAAGTGGTCAAGCAACTTACACCGGCAATTACCCGGGCTTTGGGCGCAGAGGGGATTAATCTGTTTTTAAATGACGGGCGGGCGGCAGGTCAAATAGTCGACCATTTGCACCTGCATATTTTACCCAGATCCTCCAATGACGGTCTGCAAATACGCCTGCCCCAAAAACCATATTCCGAAGGAGAAGCAGAAATAGTAAAACAAAAGATTATTAAGTGTGTTGGGGGATGCATAAAATGAATCAGGCACAGTTAACACAAGAGTTACAAAAATTATCGCCAGCAGGCAAAATCTCATGTAATACAGCCTTTACACTGGCGGAAAAATATAAGCTCAGCCGCTCGGAAATGGGTGAGTTATTGAATCAACAAAAGATAAAAATAGTCAACTGCCAACTTGGCTGCTTCTAACCCGAATAATCCATAGAGAAGATTGAAGCTTAGGTTAATTATGCTGTAAGGCCAGTTTATAAAATCGTTTACCTGCGTAGCGCATAACCCGGCGAATCTTTTCCCTGTATTCCGGTTTATAGCAGTGAATGGAGCAATTCTTACAGGCGGGCTTCGGGTCAAGCGGGCATAGCCGGCGGCGTTTTTGAGCATAGCTGAGCAAGTCCCGGCATTCAGGACACAAGCCCTCCCCGGCCCCATGATTCCCCTGGCAATAGATAAGCGTGAACCGAGATATTGTTTTTATATCTTGGTACAGGTCCTCTACTTCATTTATTTCCGTTGATTTATCTGAGGACATAAAGTTCTACAGGTTTCATAAGGGTCAGTCTACTTCGGCCCAGTTAGCTCCCGTCTTTATATTTACCAAAAGCGGTACATCCAGCTTTATTACCTGCTCCATCTCCTGAGTCACTAACTGCCGGACGTCTGCCAGCTCATATTCGGGTACTTCAAATATTAACTCATCATGTACCTGGAGAATCATCCTGGTTTTAAATGATTGCTCTTTCAGCTTACGCTGGATGTTTATCATGGCTATTTTTATAATATCGGCCGCAGTGCCCTGAATGGGTGAATTAATCGCCATCCGCTCGCCGAACTGACGAATGTTGCGATTCGATGAGGCCAGTTCGGTTATATAGCGGCGGCGGTTAAACAGAGTACTTACATAACCATCCCGCCTGGCCTGCTCAATAAGGCTATCAATAAACCCTTTAACCTTAGAATAGCGCTCGAAATATTGATTGATATAGTTTTGGGCCTCCCGCTGACCAACCCTTAAATCTTTAGCCAGTCCATAAGCGCTCATGCCGTAGATAATGCCGAAATTGATTGCCTTGGCCTGGTGGCGCAGCTCGCTGGTCACCCCGTCCGGCTCCACCCCGAACACCTCAGCCGCCGTACGCTGGTGAATATCATCTCCCTGAAGGAAAGCCTCTATTAAACCCTCATCGTGTGACATATGCGCCAGAATGCGCAGCTCAATCTGGGAATAATCAGCCGCCAGGAGCACACAGCCGGTATCAGGGATAAACGCCAGCCGGATGCGGCGTCCAAATTCGGTGCGAATGGGGATGTTTTGCAGGTTTGGTTGGCTACTGCTTAGTCGGCCGGTGGCGGTAACCGTTTGATTAAATGAGGTATGCACCCGCCCGGTTTGCGGGTTGATAAGTAGTGGCAGTGCATCTACATAAGTATTTTTCAGCTTTTTCAAGTGCCGGTAGTCTAACAGCTTAGAGGGTAATTCATGCAGCAGGGCTATATCCTGCAGCACCCCGGTATCAGTAGAATAACCGGTTTTGGTGCGCTTGGTGGCCGGCAATCCCAGCTTTTCAAACAGGATAACGCTCAACTGTTTGGGGGAGTCAATATTAAACTCCTCGCCGGACAATCGGTAAATATCCTGACTCAACTGCTCAAGCTTAATATCCAAATCTTTAGACATCTCAGCCAACACTTCCGGATCAATGCGCACCCCGCATAATTCCATCTCGATCAACACTTCCAAAAGCGGCAATTCCAGCTTATAAAACAATTCTGCTAGCTCAGCCTGTTTTAATCTGGGCGCCAATTCCTGCACCAGGGCATAAGTAATCTCAGCATCCTCAGCGCTGTATTTTGCCGCCGTTGGTATATCCACCTGAGCAAAATTTAATTGCCTGGCGCCGCTGCCTACTATTTCCTTATAGGAAGTGGTCTTACGGTTTAAGCGCTCCAGCGCCATATCCTGTAAATTGTGGCTGCGCCTGGAGGGATTTAACAGATACGAGGCCAGCATGGTATCAAAGCCGATACCGGCTAATTCCACCCCGGCCCGGCGCAATATCAGCGCATCATATTTAATGTTCTGTCCGTATTTCTTTATATCGGCATCGGTCAGGATGGGCCTTAGTTTATCCAGTACATATTCGGTTTTAAGTTGTTTGGGCATCCCCAGGTAACTGTGCCCGACTGGAATATAGTAAGCTGCTGTATCATCCAGACAGAAGGATAATCCCACCAGCCGGGCCTGCATCGGGTCGGTGCCGGTGGTCTCGGTGTCCAGGGCAAAGGCGGGAGCGGCCTGTAATTTAGCCAGCAACGCTTCAAACTGCTTATTGGTAAGTATCGTATGGTATTTGGCTTCAGTTTGGCTCTGGGGGCTGAACTCCTTGATTAAGCTGTAGAATTCAAACTGCTTGAATAACTCTATTAACTGGGCGGAATCCGGTTCACAGCGCTTAAGGGCGGAGAGTTTCAGCTTAAGCGGCACTTGCGTGTCTATGGTAACCAGCGATTTACTTAAAATAGCCTGATCGGCATATTGTTCGAGATTTTCCCTGGCCCGCTTACCCTTGACCCGCCGGGTGTTTTTGAGCAGGTTATCCAGATTGTCAAACTCATCGATCAACCGGGCGGCGGTTTTAAGCCCAATGCCGGGCACTCCTGGAATATTATCGCTTGAATCCCCGGCCAGGGCAAACATATCCGTCAACTGCTCCACCCCCACCCCGAATTTCTCGCGGACCTTATCCGTATCATACCAGATGTTTTTTAACTCATCGAAAAGGACAATCTTTTCATCAAGCAGTTGAAAAATATCTTTATCACCGGTAACGATAAC
>JAJRUS010000120.1 GCA_024277675.1 bacterium
CCTTATGGCTGTAAAGGGAATGTAGTGAGTTAAGTAATCCTTTGAAATTGATTATCTCTTTTATCCTTCTATATGGATGATTCGCTCGTACCAAATCTTCCAACAATTGACTATGAAAATCTTGCTGCCCGTTCTCTTTCTTTAGCATGTAACTTCTCCTGGGTTGGGTGTGTTAGTTACATGCATATTATATCAGACTTATCGTGTTATTACAACTATATATTGCCAACGTCTTACATAATGCCCCCTTATTGGCGACACTCCCCAGATGACTTAGCCCGGAAATTTCCAGCAAAACAAAACAAAAATATTTCCGATCGGGCCGTACCGCAACTAAAGGAATACAATCTTTATCCAAGATTATCAGCGATTACATTCAAAACAAAAGAAAGAATCGCTGGGATACCCATTTTGGCGGGGTTCCCGATTGCAGAAGAAACCAATCTAGACAACCATATGTTCCTAAAAACCTATCATACAAACTGCTTGGTAATTGTGCGAATTTTGACATTGCTTAACTGCATAAATGTGAAAACAGAAAAACACGCCTCACCAGCACCTGACAGTAAAATTCAGAAAGCAAGGCAGCGCAGGGGGAAATTACCGCTTGTGTCTTACCTACACCCTCAAGATCGATTTGGGAAAACGGATTAACAACTCGGGCAGTAAAGGTGATGGTAGCTATACCAATAGAATTCACCTCTGCCGGGGACATTTTAAGCGGTATACGAAAGATAAGCCACTTTTCGGGAAATATGTTGGCCTTTGGTGGTGGCAACCTTCTGTGAGGGGGAGAAACAAGGAAGGGATAATTTATAAGGATTATGAACTGAAGGAAGCAATGAACAGATAATTATGACCAATTTAGCAATCAATCCTCTTGAACATAGAAATTATTATCAGCAACTGGTGGGCTTTGATATCGGGGCTGTGGCAAGGGAGCTCTTCCCTGGCAGGATTACCGATGAGAATAGATCGACTATTTTCGTAGATTGTCCGCACCACCAATCGGTTTCCCGTCGCTCGCTACATGTCTGGTTGGATCGACAGGGCTGGTATTGTTTCGCCTGCGCAGTGGGCGGCGATATATTGCAGCTGGTGGAGTTTATTCAATCCGGCCAGGTTACTGCAGGGCAGAACGGGAAGATGCCCGAATCGCACCGCCGGGCGCGGGACTGGATAGCCGATAAATTGGGATTGCCGCCTTTAGGGCAAATTGGCTTGTCTCCGGAAGAGATTAAGAAATTAGAACAAGCCCGGGCGCTTAACATACGGGCCTGGGAGTGCCTGACGGAAACGGCGAAATTCTATCATCAGAAATTGTTACAGAACGATAAAGCCTCAGCCTGGCTTAACGATAAATACGCCTTTGGCAAAAAGATAGCTGAAGATTTCCTTATTGGATATGCCGATAATTCCGGTTTACTAAAACATCTTGCCGGGGCTGGATTTACCCCGCGGGAGAAAGTCGCCTCCGGAGCCTTCCGGCCCAATAGCCAACACGACGATATTATCCACCCGGTGTTTGATGGGCGGATTATATTCCCATACTTATCCAAGGGACGGGTCATCTTCATGATTGCCCGCAAGACTCCCTGGACGCCGGATAACAAATACGAAGCCGGTAAATACAAAAAGCTGCCGGTACACGATCCCAAACAACGGCCATGGATCGCCGAAGGGATTGATAACGGTGCGCTCTACAACGAGGATATTTTAACCTCCCGCCCGGACTATGTGATCATAACCGAAGGGATTACCGACTGTATCAGCCTTATCCACTACGGTTTCCCTGCCATCAGTCCGGTAACGGTAAATATTCGGGGTAACGATTGGGATAGAATTATCCCCAAGTTACGGGGAGTATCTGAGGTCATTCTCTGTCAGGATAATGAAATTTCTGAAGCCGGCTGGAAGGGAGCATTACGTTCAGCCTCCCGGCTGGCCAGGGAAAAAATTACCTGCCGGGTAGCACAACTACCGTTGGGGGAAAAAGAAGAAGCCGCCCGAAGGCAATTACAGCAGCATAATATCCGGCCAGGGATAGAGCCCAAGGAGTTAAAGACCATCCAGGAGCAGAAGTCACTCAGAGAATGGAAGGATATAGAACGGTGGCTGGAAGAGGCCAAGCTTGATGTCTGTTCCTATTTCTTATCCGGCAAGACCGCCGCCGATTTTCAACAGGTAATCGATGGTGCACTATTGCCGGTGGAGTTTGCCATTCAGTCTATCCCGGAGGATGTCAATGGAGCGCAGGGGGCACGGACCCAACGCACAAACTTACTCAATGATATCTTAGCTGAAATCGGTCACCAGTCCAAATTGGAACAAGACCGGTTACTAAAAATTCTGCGCCAGAAAACCGGCGAGGGATTGACCACCCTGCGGGCGGGTGTGAAAGAGGCACTGCAAACAGCCCATCTTAAGCAACGGGAAGCTGCCTGCCGTCAGGTGGAACGGAATTTAGGCCCGCCTGTGTTTCAGCGCGGCAACCGCAGCTTTTATCTGGTGGAAAATACCATTGTGGAGCAGCATGTTCATGATACCGCCGAAGGGCCGATAATCAGTTCCCAGGAAATCGCCAATTTTCATATCCGGCTTACCGAGGAAGAAATTTATGACGACGGTGAAATCCATGAGGGTCACGGACCCGAGGAAAGGGTATCCTTTGCCCGCAAGGTATTGGCTGGAAATATTATCGCCAAAGACTGGAAGAAACCATTTCAGATCGAGGCCGGCGAATGGGGCGGCAATAATAAATTAGCCGCCAGAATTTCAGAGCAGGCCGGCAGCCAGGCTTTGTTTTCCACTCAGGATATGGACTTAATTCGCCTGGTCTCATCAGTGGTCAGCGGAGCGCCCCGGCAGAAAATTGTTTATTCGGTTTTCGGGGTGCACCCCACGGCGGGATTCGTCTCCCCTACTCTGACTATTAGCGGCGGCAAAATAACTCCCACGGCTGATACTGGAGCCATAGTTAATATAGGCCATGATTATGCCAAGGCCCAGCGGCTTGACCTAAGCGCTGCCGCTGAGGATGAGTTGCAGGAAATCATCCAGCATCTATTAACGGTTTATATTGACCTGCAACCCAGGGAGCTAACCCTGCCTATTCTGGCGCATGCTTTTTTGGGGCCACTGCTCTTCGGCCTGAATTTAATCGGCGAGTTTCCGCCATACATATTATTTTTAGTAGGCTCCTCCGGCTTAGGCAAGACCGAGACCGCCAAGCTTGCCCAATCCATCTGGGGTAACTTCCAGGTCAAGGAACATCTGGCTTCCTGGGGATCAACGCCTGAAATCAACCGCCAGGAAGGAGCCAGATGCCGGGGCGCCCTGTGGGTGATTGATGATTTTAAGCGTCAGAAAATCGGGCAATCCCAATGGAACAATGCTATCCGGGTTTTGCTGGACTATGCCGACTTGCAAGCCAGAAAGCGAGCCACCCCTGGTTCCAAGGTAATTACCAGTCACCCTATGAAGTGCGTGCTTTTAATTACCGGCGAAGATGTTCCGGCAGCGGAAACCTCGATGCTGGCCCGCTCGTTATTAATTGAGTTCGAGGGTCAAAAGAACATGGAAACCTTTCGCAAGTGTCTGAGCCAGCAAGATAACTATCGAAAAATTCCGGCTCCATATATCGCCTGGTTACAAAATCAAGAGCGTAACCACTGGATACACCAGACCCGTAAATACATGGACTCGTTTACCGATATGCTGGATACACATAACCTGGACACCGACAATAGCAGACGGCTGGCCTCCAACGCCGCCTTATCGTTATCAGGATTACAAGCCTTTCTGGATTTCTCCCATGACATCAAGGCCATTGATAAAGATTACGCAGATTTACTCCTGATACAGCACATGGCTGTTTTAGAGGACGTTTTAAAGAGAATGCTGCAAGAGGTGGATGACATCAAGCCGGTGAATTGCTTTATTTCAACCCTGGAAGAACTATTCCGGACCAAAAGGGTGAAAATCATGGATCAGTATGACGAGGGTTATCCTGATCGCAATATACCAGTCATCGGCTATTACAAGGAAAACCGAAAGTATGTCTGCCTGTTGCCTAAAATCACCATGGGGATAATACGGGAGACCTTTCGCCGGGGGGAGGATGAGTCGCTTAACTTTTCCACCACCGCCATCGGCAAGCAGTTGGCCGAAGAAGGCTATATCGTGAAACCGAATCAGGATGACAGGCTGATGTCGCTGGAGAGAATTCCGGGAGCGCCTAAAAAGGTTACACCAGTCAGGGTGTGGAAATTTTATGCCGCTAAGCTTAAATGGCTTGATAATCAAGGGGATATAGATGATGAATAGGCTTATAAAACGGCTTGTAACCGGTGTAACCGTATTTTCTCAAAACTATACCACTCATATATATACGTGTAAAAAATATGCTTTTACGGGGGGTGTAACCAGTGTAACCAGTTTTAGTCTAAAATATATATACGTGTATAGGGGGCTTAAAAAAGTGTATGTAAGTAGACACATATTTTTATAACCCCTATACGTGTATATATGATTTAGGAGAAAACCGGTTACACTGGTTACACTATAAATATTATGAATAATATCATATACATATCTTCTTCTTTAGATAAAAAAGAAAAGAAAGAAGAAAGAAATATAGGTATATATAGAGATAAATCACTTAATAATCAACTAGTTATAGACAATAAAGTCTATATCCTCCTAACTCCGGCTGTATATGGCTGGCTGAGGAAGCAAATGGATAAGGCGCATTTGGCATATCAAGCAGGCAGGCTAATGGCAAACCATTGGAATGCCCTGCGGCAACGATTCTACCCCCTACATGATTGGGCAATCGAAACCTATGGCAGGCAGGCTATTGCAGAAGCTGTTAGCTTGCCACAGAAGAATCCATTTGTGATAGCAGCATCAGAGGCGGCCTCATCAACCAACGAGCCAGCTACAGCACACCGTTATCCCCTTGTTGGGGAGTATTCACATGCTCACCCTGTCACCCCCGCCGCTGTTGCCCAGGTCGATGCCATCCGGAATAAGGCCATCGTCCTCGGCTGGACGGAAAAGGGATTGTATCAAAATAGAGGAAATTTCAGCTTCCCCTATGGTCAGGATTACGGCTTGGTGTGTTTCTTAGACAAGGACAAACACATTGGCAATATTACCAGGCAATATATTGAACTTATCGGGCTGCCGCCCCACGAGAACAGGCTTAAATTTTATAACCAGGATGTAGACCAGCTGCGAACCTATCCCAATCGGCAACTTCGAATTTGGGGGAACAAATCCTCTCGAAAGTAGGTGATTAATAATGCTTAGTCCAACTGCTAAACAATGTAAAGCCAAAAGCAAGCGTAGCGGTAAGCGGTGCCAAAATCCGGCTGTTACAGGATTTGATGTCTGCAGGATACATGGAGCAAATCCGGGAAGTAACCCGGGCTGCCCGCCAGAAAAAGCTAAAGGCAATAAAAATGCCATGCGCTATGGTGCCTATGTAAACAAGGTGCTGGATGATGAGGAGTTGGTTGTCTTCAGGGAGTTTTATAAACTTATGCACCAGGACTTTATACTCAATAAATCCTCAGACCGCATGTCTGCCGAGTTGGCCTGCATATATTGGGGTTGTCGCTTAATTCAGTTTTTTAAAAAAGGGGCGAAAAAACCCCTTAGCAACCAATTTGCATTTCTACAACATCTCAATTTTTCGCTTGATTTGTGTTTATTATCCCTGTTTTTTATTTAATCTTTGGCTTTTA
>JAJRUS010000004.1 GCA_024277675.1 bacterium
TAACGTTTCAAGCTCTTTGCGCTCCTGCTCGGTAAGCGTTACTCGATATCTCGGCAACATGGCGGCCTCCTTGTTTGAGTTGCCGCCAATATATCATATATTACTTAAATACGAAACTTAAAATGTTACATGATACTAGAATAACTGATGATGAAATGTTTTCCTCAGTTCAAGAATATGCCAATATTGTAAATTTTCGATATTTTTCAACAACAGAATATGACAAATGGAAGGGTAAAAAAGCACATTTATCTACCACCATTATTAAAAGATTTGGATCATGAAGAAGAGTTTTAAGTCTTTTAGGAATTGAGGGAGGACAGGAGAAGAAATATACTCCTGAAAAATTGATTAATAATCTTGAAAATATCTGGCGACAGTTAGGATATCCTCCTGGCATAAAAAAGATCAGTAAACTGGGATTAAAAATAACCGCAGGCCCATATAAAAGAGTTTGGGGTAGTGTTCGTTCAGCATGTGAATACCTGGCAAAATATCATAATGGAAGGATAACACGGGAAGAATTACTTAAAGGCAATGTTTCAAATAATGCACGGCAGACCATTCCGCTAAATGTTAGGTGGGCGGTTTTAAAACGAGATAAATACAAATGTGCCAAATGTGGCAGGAGTCCCTCATCAAATCATAAAGTAGAATTAGAAGTTGACCATATTATACCAGTTGCAAAAGGTGGGACAAACGATATCGAAAATTTACAAACTCTCTGTAAAGATTGTAATCGAGGGAAAAAAGACAAAGAATAGTGGCAACGACATTAATATAGCAGATTGATGCAGACTATTGCCACATTTAATCTATCTGCTTCAACGTGATTTATCCATAAACTAAAACTGTCAAGCTGTGGGGGGGACAGAGAACCTGGTTTATTATAAGAAAACAAGGTAAACAGGAATTTAGTCAGTTATTTTCTTCCTGCATTCCTGGCTTCCTTATAATTTTTTTGGGTTTCTTCCTTTACCACGAGTAACCTAAGTTAATTAATCACATCTTAATACTAAGTGAAGACCAGAATTTAATCAAATCGCTGATCGCCGACTTGACAAAACTGGATTATAGCCTTTCCTCAGGCAGTTATGTTGAACTGGGGGTTGACTATGTCTTGCAGGAAAAACCTGATTTGATATTGTTTGATCTGACGCCAGGGGAAGCAGAAATTATTCCGTTATATCAACGATTGAAGAATAGCTCAAAGCTGGAAAATCTACAGCTTGCGATACTTATCCTAGCCTCGGAAACCAGTCTGTCCAGGATTCCCATCTCCCTTGAGCTGGATGATTTGGTGCTGGTGCCTTATAAAACCCCGGAGCTTCTGCTGCGAATCAAGCGCCTGCTTTGGCAACGGGATAAGCTCACCGATCAGGAACTAATCAAAATAGCTGATTTGACTATTAATCCAACTCGCTATTAAGTTCGGGTAAAGGGTGAACTAGCAGAACTTACTTTTAAGGAATATGAATTACTTAAATATATGGCCACCCACCGTGGCCGGGCCTTCAACCGTGAAGCGCTGCTCAATATTATCTGGGGTTATAACTACTATGGCGGCACCCGCACGGTGGATGTGCATATCCGCCGCATCCGGGCTAAGATTGGCGACGAGGGAGAAATTTATATTAAGACCGTCAGGGGGGTAGGGTACATTTTTAATAAATAGCACAAATGGAGATGCTGGCTTGACAAAAACATATTGATAATATAAAATTTCGTTATTGATTATGCTAAATTGTTTTTTATAATAGGCTAGTGTTATATGAGCGCTGAAAATCAACAAATTATGGTGGTTGATGATCATGAAGCTTCACTTAGCGGCTTATCTAAAATACTGGGTAAATGGGGATATAAAGTAATAACCGCTGAAAATGGGAAGATTGCCCTGGCCAAACTGAAAGACACCCCCTGCAAACTGGTGCTTACCGATTTGCAGATGCCCGAGATGAACGGCATTCAATTTTTAAAAGAGATTAGACAGGTTAACCCTCAAACAGGAGTGATCATTATAACCGCCTATGGTGAAGTGGATACTTATTTGGAAGCTATGAATCTGGGGGCGCTTGAGTACTTAAATAAACCTATCAGGCCTTATGAGCTTAAAGCCACCATCAGTAAGGTATTAGAGAATATGGAAAAATCGCAGGCAGGTTAAAATACGTAAAATTTTATCCATCCTTTCAGTCACTCTCAGCCTAAATTTAACCTAAATTTAACATTTCAGAAATACTCTGGAAATGTAGGTTTGTTATTTTGTTTAAAATGAAATTATGTCTCATCAACCAACTTCATCAACCATCAAAGAGGAGAGAGTATCGATGTCCACCAAAGACAAAGAATATGTATTAAAGATAGTCAAGGATCATGATATACGCTTTATTCGCATGTGGTTCACTGATATCCTCGGTTTTTTGAAAAGCTTTGCCATTACCCGCAATGAATTGGAGGGAGCCCTGGAAGAAGGCATGGGCTTTGACGGTTCATCAATCGAGGGTTTCTGCCGGATTGATGAGTCGGATATGATAGCGCTGCCCGATCCCAATACCTTCTGTATCTTGCCCTGGCGACCCCAGGACGAAAATAAGGTGGCCCGCATGTTCTGCGACATCATTCACCCGGATGGTACTCCTTTTGAAGGCGACCCGCGCGGGGTGTTGAAAAGAAATTTAAAACGGGCGGCTGATCTGGGTTATACCTTTTATGTAGGCCCTGAATTAGAATACTTCTATTTCAAAGATTCTGTTGGGATTCCTCAGCCTTTAGATCAGGGTGGATATTTTGACCTCACCCCGCTGGATGTAGCCTCTGATCTGCGGCGGGAGACGGTGCTCACTTTAGAAGAAATGGGGGTTCAGGTGGAGTATAGTCACCATGAGGTAGCTCCCAGTCAGCATGAAATCGATCTTAAGTATACCGACGCCCTGACCATGGCCGATAACGCCATGACCTACCGTTTAGTGGTTAAAGAGATTGCCTTAAAACATGGTGTGCATGCCACCTTTATGCCCAAACCATTGACCGGTCTGAACGGCAGCGGGATGCACACTCACCAGTCGCTGTTTAGAGGCGAAAGAAACGCCTTCTTTGATCCCAAAGATATGTATCATTTATCCAAAGAAGGGAAAGGCTATATTGCCGGTCTGCTGAAACATGCCCGGGAGATAACCCTGGTAGCTAATCAGTGGGTGAACTCTTATAAACGGCTGGTACCGGGATATGAGGCTCCGGTATATATTACCTGGGCCCGGAGAAACCGCTCGGATTTAATCAGGGTGCCGATGTATAAACCGGGCAAGGAAAATGCTACCAGAATTGAGTTACGTTCCCCCGACCCGGCCTGTAATCCATATTTAGCCTTTGCGGTTATGTTGGCCGCCGGCTTAGATGGAATTGAAAAAGGTTATGATCTGTCCGAACCGGTTGAGCAAAACGTATATGAAATGAAAACCGATGAACGTGAGTCACTAGGGATAAATATTTTACCCGAGGATTTGTGGGAGGCTATACGGGTAACCGAGAAAAGCGAACTGGTAAGAAAAGCCCTGGGAGAACACGTATTTACCAATTTTATCGAGAACAAGAAGATAGAATGGGAGAAATACCGGGCACAGGTTACCGATCTTGAACTGGATATGTACCTTTCGATACTCTAACCATTACGGCTGCAATTAGTCCTCGTATCTATATCATGCGGGCTAATCCAAAATCATATGGGCTAATCCAAAAGCTCTGATACGGGGACTAATTGCACGCCTTGCATCGCCTCGCTTTGCAGAAAGTGCCTGAGTGCACTGAAGGTATTAGACCGGGGATGTCCTATCCCTATGGCTTTGCCTTTTTGTTTAGCCCGCCCAGCCAGTTTCTGAAGCTGGGAAGTTATGGCGTCTATCCGGTCTATATTATCTAAGAATATATCTCGCTTCCCGGTGGATAATCCCAATTTTTTGGCTAAGGAATAGCCCACAGTATTGGGGGTAGTGTAACTGTCAATAAAAAACAATCCTCGCCGCTTTAACTCGGCTAGCACAATCCTCATTTGTCCCTCATTTTCGGTAAAATATGATCCCATATGATTGTTAACCCCTACGGCAACAGGCAGGTTATCCAGGTTATATTTAAGCTGGCGCTTTAACTCTGCCGGTTTCATATTTACCAATAACATGTGCGCCATTTTGCCATAATTTTCATAGCGCTTAGGCTCCATAGGCAGATGCAGCAGCAGTTCCTGGCCTTGTTCAACAGCCGCTTGCGCAATCTGGCTGGAGTATCGCTGATGGGGAAGGATGGACAGGGTGATATGTGGATCTATTTTATATAGCGTCTGCGCCTGCTTGGAATTATAACCTAAATCATCTATCACAATCGCCAGTTTGGGCCCGGCTACCGTGGGTGGAGCAGGTAAGGTAATAATGGGTTTCCAGTGCCGGTATAATAACAGGTTGGCTATTAATAACAGCAACAGGGCAATGCCCAGCCAAATAAATAAACGGGCTGTATTTCTTTTGGCAATATCTTTATTGGCCATAATGCAGAAATATAAAAGGTGGCATAAGAGTCGCCACCTTTTATAACAATTGTAGAATCACCAACTTGCCGGGCTAATTTTATTTAACCGTTCGCTGGTTAAAACCGCACCGACTATGCTTTGGCACCGTTTATTGATTCGCTGCCGCCATAGTGTCAAGAATGCGGTTGGCTTTTAATATTTGAATCGCCCGGTGGAGTTGAACGTCCTTTATTTCCGCCTTTTGCTCCAGCGATTCAGCCTCTTCTCCGGTATCAATTTCCAGATCATCCGGTGGTGGTTCGCTATCGTTGATTTTATTGTTTTTAAATTGACGTAAATCTTTCTCCCGAATAAAGTGCAGTTTCTCTTTATCTTTTCCAGGTTCAACTGATTGGGCTTCCACTATAATGTCGGGAGTGATGCCTTTGGTATGGATGTTAGTACCATTGGGGGTATAATAGTAAGCGGTAGTCAGCCGTAATCCTGAACCGTCACTCAGTGGAATCACCGTCTGAACTGAACCCTTGCCAAAGGTAGGGGTTCCTAAAATCACCCCGCGTTTATAATCCTGGATGGCACCGGCCAAAATCTCTGAGGCGCTGGCACTGCCGGAATTTACCAGTACTATTATAGGATAGTCATTATTTTTCAACCTGATTCGGGCTTTAAACTCTTTATTCTGATTGGCGATTCTACCTTTAGTGGAAACTATCAGCTTCCCTTCATCCAAAAACCTGTCAGACACCGCAACAGCCATATCCAGTAAGCCGCCGGGATTATTCCTCACATCCAGAATCAGTGCATATATACCCTCAGCCCTTAATTCCGCCAGGGCCTTATCCAACTCATCATCACTGCGCTCTTGAAATTGCCGGATTCGGATATAGCCGATGCCTTCATCCACCATTTCATGAGAAACATTTTTAATTTTAATAATCTCCCGCACAATAGTAAAATCTTTAGGTTTGGTAAGGCCTTTGCGCATAATACTGATAACTATTTCAGTTCCCTGGGGGCCCCGTATTTTTTTCACCGCATCCATTAGAGACATATCTTTAGTAGATTCGCCATCGACCTTTACTATCCAATCTCCAGCTTGAATACCCACTTCATAGGCAGGAGTCCCCTCTATGGGAGACACTACCGTCAGCTTATTATCCTTGATGGTGATCTCGATTCCCAGGCCGCCGAAACTACCTTTAGTATCTACTTGCATTTCTTTATAAGCATCGGGCAGCATATAGGAACTATGGGCATCCAGGTTGCGCAACATTCCCCAAATCGCCCCATCATATAATTCATCTACATCAACCTCCTCAACGTAATTTGTCTCTACCAATTTAAGCACATCGGTAAATATCTTGAGCTTTTCATAAGTTTTGTCCTGAGCGGCATTTTTATCAGCTACCCCTATGGCGGTCAACAGTGTAATACACAGAATTAAAAACATTGTCGACCAACGTCTTCGGCGGCCATCTTTATTCTTCATCAATTCTCTCCTCTGTTGTTTTTGCCACCCGAACAATCAGGATCAATTATACTTTGGGAGACACATTCTGCAGGAGACTGCTTTTTCTCCAGAAGTTCCAAGGCAACTCTTTCCAATTCCTTAGCCGTAAGTCCTGATTTTTCCAGCAAAATATCTGGTTTCCCCGACATAACATAACAATCACAAACACCAATGCGCTTTAAGGGCACCGGACATGTTTCACTAAGCACTTCAGCCACTGCACTTCCCAGACCGCCTATTATTGAATGTTCCTCAACCGTAATTATGGCTCCGGTTTCCCGGGCGGCAGTAACAATAACTTCTTGATCAAGGGGTTTAATAGTAGCCATATTGATCACTCGGGCGCTAATGCTTTTAGCAGCTAAATTTTCGGCCGCATCCAAGGCCACACAGACCATTAATCCAATGGCGACAAAGGTTATATCCCAGCCGGCCTTAACTGTCCCGGCTTTACCTATAGTAAATTCATAATCCTCATCGAATATTACCGGAAATTTATCCCGGGCGGCGCGGATATAAACCGGCCCCACATGCTTAAGTGCGGCTTCAATAGCCTTTTCCGCCTCACAGGCATCTGCCGGTACCAGCACCGTCATATTGGGTAATACCCGCATCAGGGCAATGTCCTCAATACAATGATGAGTAGCCCCATCTTCTCCCACTGTAATTCCACCATGCGTAGCTACCAGCTTTACATTCATCCTGGGATAGCACAAAGATTGCCTGATCTGCTCCCAGGCCCTACCGGTCTGAAATATAGCAAAGGTACTGGCAAAGGGAACCTTCCCGGCAGAAGCCAAACCCGCCGCAGTGCCAATCATATCTTGTTCGGAAATTCCCATATTGAAAAACCGCCGGGGAAATGCCTTGCCAAACTTAGCTGTGCGGGTAGAACCTGAAAGGTCGGCATCCAATACCACAACCCGTTCATCAGCTTCTCCTAAACGAACCAAAGTTTCCCCATAGGCGTCACGTAAACCTCGCATTGGCCTTTCTATCATTATATTGAACAATCCTCATCTAAAATGATTATGGTCACCTCAAGAAGGGTAACCTTATGATTAAGAAGTCCCCAATTCCACCAGGGCTTGCGCTAATTCCTTATCAGTAGGGGCTATTCCGTGATATTTTGCCTGATTCTCCATAAAGGAGACCCCCTTGCCTTTAACAGTCCGGGCAATTATCAGGCTGGGTTTAGCCTTAACTTTATCGGCCTTATCCAAAGCGGTGATAATTTGCTCAAAATCATGGCCGTCTATTTCCTGCACCTCCCAGCCAAAGGCTCTCCATTTATCAGCCAAGGGTTCTATAGACATAATATCCTTTACCCAACCATCAATCTGCAAGCCATTGTTATCCACTATAGCACATACATTTTCCAGTTTGTAATGGGCGGCGCTCATAGCGGCTTCCCATACCTGACCCTCCTGCAACTCCCCGTCACCCAATAAGACATAAATTTTAATATCCTTATGATCCAATCTGGCGGCCAGGGCGATCCCATTAGCCATAGACAAACCCTGGCCGAGAGAACCGGTGGACACTTCAACCCCGGGAGTGGTAGGGCTGAAAGGGTGGCCCTGAAGCATGCTCCCATACTGCCGCAGGGTCATCAAATGTTGGGGATCAAAATAGCCTGCCCGAGCCAGGGTGGCATATAAAGCCGGCGCTCCGTGTCCTTTAGAAAGCACAAATTTATCCCGATCCGCCCACTCCGGGTCTGCCGGTTTATGTCGCAGCTTATGGAAATAAAGTGCGGTAATAATATCAATAGCAGACAAAGAACCGCCGCTATGCCCGGAACCGGCCTTGTTGAGCATTTTTAACACATCAATCCGCAATCTTCGGGCAATTTCCTTCAATTCGGTTAATTTGGCAGCATTAACGGGCATTTATTTGCTCCTAATAGAAATTTTTATCTGGAAAACCCTTCAGGTTTTGCCGCTTTTGGGCCAATTGTCTTTGTTTTGACTGGTTTTTAGATATTGTTTTAAATCACAATTTGTAGATTATACCATTTTTTCAAACTAATTCAAGACATAACACTCTATATTTAAATCTTCGGCTACCTCCGGGCAGGTAAGTTTACCATTATATATATTTAATCCCTTGGCCAGCGCAGGATCCTGTTTGAAGGCCCGGTTGATTCCATTTTGAGCCAGCTTAACCGCATAGGGTAAAGTAACATTAGCTAAAGCAAAGGTGGAGGTGCGGGCTACAATACCTGGAATGTTAGCCACACAGTAATGAATAACGCCATCCACTACATAGGTAGGTTGGCTGTGGGTGGTGGTGCGACAGGTTTCCGTGCAGCCGCCTTGATCCACGGCTACATCTACTATCACTGTTCCTTCCTTCATCCGGGACACCATTTGGCGGGATATCAAGGTAGGAGATTTATGTCCGGGAATGAGTACCCCCCCGATTGTCAGATCCGAACCGGCTATCGAGGACTCGATATTCTGACTATTAGACATCAAGGTAGTAACCCGACTGCCAAAAATATTCTCCAAATACCTTAGCCGTTCCAGATTTATATCCAGAATAATCACTCGCGCACCCATACCTACCGCCATTTTAGCGGCATTTAATCCCACAATTCCGCCCCCGATAACGATTACTAATCCCCGTTGCACTCCCGGAACCCCACCCAGCAAAGTACCTCGCCCCCCCTGGTCTTTCTGCAAGCAATTGGCGCCCACCTGAATTGCCATTCTGCCGGCAATCTCACTCATAGGAGCCAACACCGGCAGGCTGCCATCGGCTAATTGAATAGTTTCATAGGCTATCCCGATGATCTTCCTGGCCAACAAAGCCCTGGTGAGTTCCGCCGAGGCCGCCAGGTGTAGAAAGGTAAATAAAATCTGCCCTTCCCGCAATAATGGATATTCAATCGGCATGGGTTCTTTAACCTTGATGATTAATTGAGCTTGCTCGAAAATTTCAGCTTTTTCGGCTATAATAAGCGCCCCGGCAGCCTTAAACTCCTCATCACTGATACCGCTACCCATTCCCGCCCGTTGTTCCACTAATACCTTATGTCCCAACCCTGTCAGTTCTTTAACCCCGGCGGGTACCATGCCAACCCTGTATTCGTTATCCTTGATTTCCTTGGGAATTCCTATTATCAATGCCTGTATCCGCCTTTAAAAATTATGTTTAGCCTGTTAGCCCTTAGGGTGTCCGAAGCACTCTTTCAGCCAGTCAATCGGGTGATCTTCTTTAGCCTGTTTCTTGGGCTGTTTCTCAACTTTCGGTTGCGGCAAGCTAACTGATTTAGATTTTGAAGCTTTGGCCAGGTTTAATTTATTCAGTTTAACCGCTATCTGGGTATCTTCAGGCCGTTTTTCTAATATTAACGAATATAGAACGGCCAACTTCTGTTGAATTTCTTCATGCTCAGGTTGCAGCTTATACGCCAATTCCATTTCTTTCTGGGCGTTATGCAACTCTTTCTGTTGCTGATAGACTTCTCCCAAGGTTATGCGCCACAGGGGAACCGCCACACTTTCCGCTTGTTTGATTTTCTTTTCACAAAGTGAAATAATGTGTGTCAACATATCAGGCCGTTTCAGTTTAATATAGATATTGGCTAAAGCGGGATATATACTCCGCCGGTCATCATCACTTTCCAGAATCTTTTCATAAATAATCCGAGCCTTATCGTATTCCCTATAATTTAAATAATGTTTAATTATTTGACTGGGGCGGATAATCCTGGCAAAAACCCAGTAACCGGCAATAGCTATAATAATAAAACTAATCCACCATACAGGCTGATTTGTATGACTGAAAAAATTACTCCAGTCGGCTTTTTTCCGGGCCGTCATTTGTTGCCTGATGTCCTGTAATCCGGCCAGGGCTTGTGGCTGGTCGGCATCCAGGCTTAAGATACGTTGATAGGTTCTGGCGGCGGTTTGAAAATCGTCTAATGTGCCGGCTTGTACTGCTTTTTGCAGCAATTGTTTAATCTCTGTTTGCTTTTTGTGTTCAGCGATTATTCCCAATTGTTTCCGGGCATCGGGGTGTTGGGGAGCGATTCGCAACACATCATTAAATTTCTCCTCCGCTTCTTGCCAGCGTTGGGCATTTAAAAACGCTACTCCCTTTTCATAGTAATAGCATGTCTTGGCCAGCTTATTCTTCTCTTGGGCTAGTTTGTGTTGAGGGTCCAGTATCAGCGCCTTAGTAAATTTAGAGATAGCCTGCAACCAATCCCGGTTATTTAAGCAGTTTAGGCCCTGTTGGCAGAGCTTATCCATCTCGACCCGGCGCGTCTGAAGCTGAAGCTCAGCCTGAACCTCCCGTTGGCGGGCGGCGATGCGCCGGCGCTCCTCATCGGTAGCGGCATAATTCAGGGCTCGATCAAAATAAGCCGAAGCCTGTTTCCACTGCTTCTGGGTAATGAAATTTTCTCCCAGGGCGCACCATTTATTGCATTCCAACCTATTCTGGGTAACCCTGAGTTTTTCCCCGGCTCCCACGTGTTGGGGGTTAAGCTTCAGCGCTTGTTGAAACTTGGTAACAGCAGCCGGTAGTTGGCCCTGACCCAGCAGCCTTACTCCCTCATCATACAACACCTCAGCCTGCCGTTTAGCCACTGAATCATCCTCCGACAAATGCCATACATTTTGCAAATTATAGCTGGCCTGCACGTAATTGGGATCGATCTCAATTGCCTGTTTGAAACTTTGAATAGCCTCCTCATATTGACCCAGCGCTTTATAGGCCAGCCCCATGCAATTATAGGCCTTTACAAACCGGGGGTCTATTTGAACGACTTTTTTAAAATAATCGATCGCCTGCTTATACATGGCTCGATCTCTATAAAGAATCCCCAGATTATGATAAGCATATTCGGGGGTCTCATAGCCGGAAATGGCCAGGGCGGCCTCATATTCCTTGATAGCCTCGGCATACATCCCTTTTTTCTTATATAATATTCCTAAATTGTTATGGGCTTCCGGGTCGTGAGCATCGAGTTGGATAGACTTTTGGTAATACTCGATTTTCCGGTCTATGTTTGTTTCCTGGAAAGCCCTGTTAAACCAATAATTGGCTGTTTTTACTTGCGCTGCACTTGGACCTGCCAGCAGAAATAACGCCAGTCCTAAAACATAAACTATTCTTCGGCTTTGATACATAAGGGTATCTTGAAAAAGGGGATATGTTCCCATAAATTTTCTTCGGAAACCAGGAACAGCGCGTAGAAAAAGCGCAGTGTATATGCTGGTACACGAGCATTTTGAGACAAGCTGCCGCGCCGTCAATCGGTGAGGAGAGCAATTTTTTAAAATACCCATAAGCTTAAATACCCGGTTAACTCCCAGCCAAAGTTCAAACAAAAAATCCGCCCTCATCCCTGATTCGCTTATTAATAAATCAAACTAAGAGGATAAAACATCTTCCTGGAAGGGCTTAAGACCAGTAAAATCCAAAGCTCAGGTTGGCGGCCATCTTTATTAACTCACTATTTTTAAAGACAGAGTCCCATTAAACTAATTATAACTTAATGAGTGATGAAGGTTAATTTTTATTCCTTTTTTTCCTCTAAACACCGCTAAGCTGATACTTTTTCCAACTGCGGCGAAGAGACTATGGTATGTCGTTAATAATCACAACACACTTAGTAATATCAGGGCATTTCCTATTATCAATTTTAGCCCCTTATCCGGCTTTTGTCAAGAAACCGGCCCCCTGCCCGGGGATATTGCCCTGTTTGATTAACACCGGCCTTACCACTTAAATTTACTCTCCTTGCCGGCGATTAAACGCTGGATATTAGAGGTATGCTTGCTCACCACCACCACTGAGACCAGCAGACTGAAACCGAGCAATACACCGGGAATATTATTTAATAAAATATACCTCTGAATCAGCAAAACCAGCGGCAGGGTAATAGCGGCGAAGATAGAGCCTAGAGAAATGTATTTAGTAATTAAAAAGGTTATAAGCCATACTATAAAGGATATGCCTATCGGAATCGGGGCCAAATAGATGAATACCCCCAAGCTGGTAGCAATCCCCTTCCCCCCCTTAAAACCGTGATACAGGGTAAATATATGCCCCAAAATGGCGGACAAACCGGCCGCCACCTCCAATAATACAAGGGCTTGATCGGCAAAGCAGAAATTTTTTCCTATAAGATAAGCTATATGCACCGCCAGATATCCCTTCAGAATATCCAGCAGTAAAACCGCAAAGCCCGGCCCGCGGCCCAGCATGCGGAAAGCGTTGCTGGCGCCTAAGTTACCGCTGCCATGCCGGCGTAAATCAATCCCCTGGAAAAGCTTACCCGCCAGATAGCTGAAAGAGACAGACCCTAATAGATAGGCGATAATAATCGCCCCGAAGACAGCTACAATAAGTTCTAACATTTGGCAAAGCATTAACAGCCTTATTTCAATGCCCGTTTAAGGGCTTCAACCAGGCGCCGGTTTTCGCCCTCGGTGCCAATAGTAACCCTGATATAATCAGGTAAACCATAAACCTGCATGGGACGTACAATTACCCCTGCCTTAAGCATGGTATTATATACCCGGCTGCCATTTCGCTTTGTATCCAGTAAGATGAAATTAGCCGCTGACGGTACATAGTCTATGCCCAGCTTATCAAACTGGCTATATAAATACTGCCGCCCCGACCGGGTTACCGCCTGGCTATGGGATAGATGTTCCGTATCGTCTAAAGCGGCTATAGCGGCTGCCTGAGCCAGCGAGTTTACATTAAACGGCAGGCGTACCCTGTTCATATAGTCGATCAACTCCGGCCGGGCGATACCATACCCGATTCTCAGGGCCGCCAGACCATATATTTTAGAAAACGTCCGTAGAATAATAATATTTCTTCCCTGCTGCATATAGCTTATGCTGTCAGGAAAGTCTTCCCGCATCATATATTCATAATAGGCCTCATCCATTACTACCATCACCGGCGGCGGAATCTTTTTCATGAAGCTGTCAAAGGCCATCCGGTCTACCATAGTACCGGTCGGATTGTTGGGATTGGCGATAAAGACCAGCTTGGTATTATCATCCACCTCAGCAAGTATAGCCTCCAGGTCATAGGTGAAGCCCTTAAGTGGAACCTTAAGCATCTTAGCCCCGAAAGATTTGGCCACCAGTTCATACTCCACAAAGGTACAATCGGCGGAAATTACCTGCTCCCCGGGGTTCAGGAAGGTGCGGCATATAATCTCAATCAGCTCATCCGAACCGTTACCCAGAACGATGTTCTCCAGCTTAACTCCCAATTTGGGCGCCAGCGCCTGCTTAAGATAAAAACCACCCCCATCCGGATAACGGTGGACTTCCCCCAACGCCTCTTTAATGGCGTTAAGCGCCTTAGGCGAGGGGCCCAGAGGATTTTCATTAGATGCCAGTTTTATGGCTCCCGCAATCCCCAGTTCCCGTTCCAACTCCTGAACGGGTTTGCCGGGACTATAGGGTTTTAAATCTGCTATATGCGGATTGATTAAGTTTTTCATGTTAACCTTTCCCAAGTGTTGCACTTCATTATTGAACTGGCGATGAGCTTTGATGCTCAAGTTTGAATTCCGACTCCTTATTACTGGCTACCCTGTTTTTGGCATTCAGTTTAATCAACCGGTTTACCAGTTGCAGGGAGTATTTCTCTATATCCAGGATTAATATCTCTACCCGGTGCACAAAATAATTATAGGCCACCAGCGACGGCACCGCAATAGCCAGCCCGGTAGCGGTGGTAATCAACGCCTCGGAAATTCCGCCGGCTAAAGCCCCCGCCTGGCCCACCCCCTGTACCGAGATAACCTGAAAGACCTTTATCATACCGGTTACCGTCCCTAAAAGACCCAACAGCGGCGATATACCGGCAATGGTACCCAACAGCGGCAGGTTTTTCTCCAACACCGGCACTTCCTGGCGACCGGCATCTATAATACTGGTTTTTATCCCCTCCCGGTCTTGATCGGAATTTTCAATACCCACTTTGATAATATTAGTCAACGGACCGGCGTTCTCATCACAAATTTTATGCACCAGTTGCAGCTTTCCCTCATCAATCAGACCATGCACCATATTTACCACCTGCGGCAGGAATATCTTTTTGCGTTTCAAGTTTATGGCCCGCTCAAATACAATCCCCAGGGCGATCACTGAGCATAAAAACAAGGGGGCCATCAGCATCCCACCCCGACTAAAAATCTCCAACAAGTTGTTTATCATTAACCGGCTCCCCTCCTAAACGGAATACGTAAATTATACCAGAACGAGAATACAACCCCCAATGACGGTCGGGGGTAATCCTCCGGCAAGGCAGGCAAGTTGCCCATACTTTTAATTGCATTTATAGCTGCCTGATCCAGCGACCTATTACCGGCGGATTCCCTTAGTTCAATCTCAGCCACCGCACCATCCTGCATGATCCTGAAGGTTATTACCGTACGTCCGGTAAGCCCCATGCGCGCCACATAGGGGGGATACCAACCATCCGATACCCGGCGTTTGATAATCCTCCCATACCACATATAGTGGAATTCCTGATCCTCAAAAGAGAGATTACTGTCTCCAAAATAGTAAGCCTTCTCGCTGTATTTTTCGAAATCTATATACTTCTCCAGATTGGCCAGTACCTCTTCCAGGCTTGGCTTTTCGGTTTTATCTAATTGTTCAGCCTTCTTTTCCGGCTGGTATTTTAAAAAAAGATCGCCTGATTCAACTGGAAACTTATCCGGTTGCCTTTTGGCTATTGTCTCAGAAGGCATGGGTTTAGCAGCCTTGGGCTGCCTGGCGGTAACCGCGGGTGGCGGACTGATTATTTTGTTGAGCGCCTCTTGTTTATCCAACTTGGCGCTGATTTGACCTTTCGCTGATTTGGCTTTTCGCTTTATTCGCCCATCCTTGTTAATACTCAACTTAGCCTTTAGATCAAGCGGCTTTACATCTCTATATTGGCGAATGGGCTGTGGTTTAGGCTTAACTTTTGCTTTGGGCGGTACTTCCGGTTTAGGTTTAGCTTCTGGTTTAGGTTTAGCTTCTGGTTTAGGCTTAGCTTCCGGTTTAAGCTTAGCTTCCGGTTTAAGCTTAGCTTCCGGTTTAGGCAGCACCGGGTTTACTATTTCAAAAGACAAGGGTATCTCTTTAACCGGCTGCATCTTAAATAAATTAGTAATAAACAGCAAGATCAGCAGATGCACCAGCAGCGAGATCACTAAATAACGATTCAACCAATCCGGCCAGTTTTTTTTCATGATGAGCGCTGATATTCTAAGCTAACAGGAACTTAAGGTCGTCTTCAACGTTGTATGGATAAATCCCGAACTATAAGTTCTTGGCGAATGGATTATATCAAATAGCAGCAGGTAACCGCAAGCGCAATTTAGAATGCGAATTGACTCTAATAGGGGATGGAGTGGAAAATTGTTTAAAAAACCGAAGAAAATATCCGGAATATAAGATATTGGGACTTAATCCGGGGATGAGGGGTACCCGCAAATTGATTATTTCCTAAAATTTTTTATATATCCTTATACCTCCGAAGTCTTTGATCCTCCGGTAAGGGGGAAATTTATTATGTTCCAGTTGGTTATAAAAAGAATAGCAGCTTTTAAAGAACTCAGGATTTCTGGCCAGGCTGACTCTTTCAAAATCTTTGTATCTTAAGGATATGTCATCGTTAACTATTATAAGGTCAGGTTTGATTTTATTGATTAGCGCTGTATTCTGGCCCAGGTGTCGGGAAGCCTTTTTGAAAGATGGCGGTATATATGAATATGCATCATAGGTAATGGTTATATTATGGGGGAAGTTTTGCTCCAGATACTTGCCTGCGGTTATGGCCGGGCTGTTTTCCTCCTTATGCAGACTGCTGTTAAAGTAGTTATAATCTAGCATAAGTTTAGGCCATAATAAGCAAGCCATCAATCCCAGGGCGGCAAACCGCCCTACTTTAGCGGGAATTTTTATAGCGTGTTGGTTATTAAATAAGCGATTAATTACCACGGAAATGAAAATATAAATAAAGGGAACTATGGCCAGCAAAAATCGATAGGGTCGATGATAGATGCGCCACATCAAGTAAAACAGGAAGAAAAATATCCAGCCTTGAATGAAAAGTTCAGCTTGAAATGATTCTGGTTTACCCCCTTTTTTTCTTATTAGCCGCCAGCTGGTAATCACAGAAAAAATGAGAAATAAAGCTAATCCCAAATTGCCCAATAATTGCTCTGAGCCGAGTACTTTTAACCATAGCAGGGGATTATCTCCTTCTTTAAACAGATGTCCAAATTTTAAATAAGCGCTTTGGTATCGTATTACCGATTGATATGTTCTGAATTTTATTAAGGCATAAGGATTGGTTATGAAAAATGTAACCATAAATATAAAGCCGATTATCACGGTTCTTTTTACTATTTGCAGATACTGACGCTGTTTTTGTTTTATTAATGGCAGACTGGATGCCAGGCATACCAGCGGCAACAGGAAAATACCCGAGTATTTGGTGCCAAAACTGAGGCCAGTAAAAACTGTGCTTAAGATCATGTCTCTATTAGAATATTCTTCCAACAGGCGTACACAGAAGTAGATACTGATTATCAAAAAAAATATCTGGGGGATATCAGGTTTAGCGATAGTTGACCAGAATAAGAAATTGGGAGTGGTCAGTAAAAACAGGCCGGCCAAAGCGCCTATGCTGAAATTATAAATTCGTTGGCTCAGAATACATAATCCCCCCACAGATAAAATAGCAAAAACAACATCTACTAATCTTGAGGAAATAACTATAATTTGGTCGGAAACAGATTTTAGCGAAAAAATGGTCTTTATCAACCAGATTACAAAATAGTTAATATAAAAATAAAAATCCCCATAACGAATATGGTTGGGAAAAAGACTGGAGTTGGCAAACATTCTGGAGAGTTTTATTACTACCGTTCCTTCATCGGCGTTAAATGATTTGATCATTCGGTAGTTTGCTGTGCCTTGAAAAATTATAGGAATGCAATAAGCTAGAAAAAGGATAGTTATGGCTAGCAGAAACAGGTTTCTTTTTTTGTTATCGGTCATTTTATTTGGTGGGATTATTTTATAGAAAGTTGGGTATTTCTATAACTTATACTGATTGCGAAAACCGACTCCGGTTTTAAAAGCGGTCTTCCGCCCGCACTATACTAAATATATTCGGGAAACGCCGGGACATCTCCTGATTCACAAATCGCTCAATTTCTTTAGCGTTAGTCAGGCTTAGGGCATGATAAGTAAGTTCCGCTGCCTCTTCTCTTCTGATGGATCTGATAATTCGTTTTACCGTAGGGATAGAAACCGCATTCATGCTTAGCTCATCAATCTCCAGCCCCAGCAAAATCATAGTACACATAGGATCGCCGGCCATTTCCCCGCACATTCCCACCCAGATACCTTCATTATTAGCGGCAGAAATCACCGATTTAATAGTCCGCAGCACTGCCGGGTGAAGCGGCTCATAGAGATAGGCTACATGCTGGTTGCCGCGGTCAATGGCAATGCAATACTGAATCAAATCATTAGTGCCGATACTAAAGAAATCGCACTCTTTGGCCAACAGGTCGGCGGTTATAGCGGCCGAAGGGACCTCTATCATTACGCCAACTTGAATTTCCTCATCAAAAGGAATTTTTTTTGCCCGCAGGTCGGCTTTAACTGAGTTGAGAATTTGTTTAGCCTGCCTTAGCTCATTAACACCTGAAATTAATGGAAAAAGAATGCGTAAATTTTTATAGATACTGGCCCTCAGAATAGCGCTCAGTTGCTGGCGGAACAAATCTTCTCTTTTCAGGGCCAATCTTATGGCTCGCAATCCCAAAACCGGATTAGTTTCCGGCTCTGAATTGAAATGGGGATCGATTTTATCTCCCCCAAAGTCCATGATTCTCATAACCGCAGTTAAGGGTGTCAGTTGTTCTGCCAGATGTTTATAAACTTGTTGCTGTTCTTCTTCTTCAGGTAGCGTGGGGCGGTTCAGATATAAAAATTCAGTCCGATATAAGCCTACTCCTTCAGCCCCATGCTCGATAATGGAATGTACTTCTTCCGGGAATTCAATATTAGCCGAAAGTTCAAGCAGATAACCGTCCAATGTTTCCGCCGGCAGGTCGCGTAGTTTTAATAATTCCTTCTCAAAATAAATAAATTTTCTTTGTTTTTCCAGGTACTTAGTAAACTCTTTTTGAGATGGCTTAACAATTACCACCCCTTCGCTACCATCAACTATAATCGGATCCCCGGTCTTTACCTGGGAAGATATATTATTAAGCGCCACTACTGCCGGGATTTCCAGCGAACGGGCCATTATTGCGGTATGAGATGTACGCCCGCCTAAATCGGTAGCAAATCCCTTTACCTTGCCTTTGTGCATAAGCATAGTATCCGCCGGCGTAAGATCATGGGCGATAACCACTACATCCGACTTGATTTCCTCTATGCTTTTGGGTTTATGTCCGATCAGGTTCTTCTTTATCCGCTCTCCTACATGTTCAACATCGCTTTTTCTCTCGCGCAGGTATTCATCATCAATCCCATCGAATATGGAGGCAAAATGAATAAGCACCTGTTCCAGCGCCCATTCTGCACTGACCCGCTCTTTTTTGATTAATTGGGTTGTCTCATCTATCAGTGTCTGGTCTTCTAAAATTAATAAATGAACGTCTATAATATAGGTATATGTTTTATCCTTTATTTCACGGGATATTTTTTCCTTAATCTGACACAACTGCTCCTTGGATAACTCGACAGCCTGTTTGAAACGGGCAATTTCCCGGGCTGTTTCGTCCTTTTTGATAGATGTTTTTTCTACCCTGGTTTTCCAGCGATCTACCAGGAAGGCGCTACCGATTGTAATCCCGGGAGAAACCCCGATACCTTTAAACACTTATACTAATCCTCCCCAAAACCATCATCTATTAAGCCAGCTAACTCCTGC
Source organism: bacterium (assembly GCA_024277675.1). Lineage (GTDB taxonomy): Bacteria > SZUA-182 > SZUA-182 > SZUA-191 > JAJRXT01 > JAJRUS01. The sequence goes on from JAJRUS010000004.1 coordinate 18,963, forward strand.
ATAGCCTGGTCGGCATCTACCCCATTAGTGGTTAGTACCAACTGTGAGCCTTTGCCGGCCGCCAGCGTCATAATACCCAGAATACTCTTGCCGTTGACTACCTGCTCATCCTTGCGCAGCGTGACGTCAGCTTTAAATTTACCTGATAGCTTAACGAAAGCCGATGACGCTCGGGCATGCAGCCCTAATTTATTTTTTATAGTAACTTTTTTAGTAGGCATAATATCAAGATAAAGCTGTAAAAATTAAAAAAAGGCTGGTTGCTGTAGGCTAAAGCATAGCCCCTGGTTCAGGCAATCGGAAATTATGCAATTAGAACCTGCTAAAAACATGAACCTCAAGCCGTTGGCTACGTAACAGTCAACCAGCGGCAGCGACACATAGTACAATTGCAATTTGCATAATCAGTCCAGGCCCTGCCTGGTCAGTCCACAGCAACCTAAGCCTGTATTTATACCATCATTATGCGGGAACACAACATTCTACCGGACAAATCTCTACACAATGAGGAGAGTCATAGTGTCCCTCGCAATCAACACAGGTTGCTGCATCGATGGTATAAGTGGGATCACCCTCGCTAATAGCATTTACCGGGCATTCAGGTTCGCAAGCTCCACAGGCAATGCACTCGTCAGTAATCTTATGCGCCATTTTTCATACCTCCTTTCATTATGGAATTGTACCTTTCCTACTCGGAGCCTGGCGGACTTTAGATGACTCTACTGCGTAAAGTGATAAACATATCCATTTTCCCGCTCATTTTCGTTAAATAGATACACTATTCGACTCAAATGACCGAAAAAATGGGCTATGTTGCTTTACTTTCCTCGCTACGAACCCTAACGTCCGACAGACTCCTCGTATCACAACATAATTTCAGCAAAAGTTAATTTAACATATCACCCCCTGATATGCAACCCAAAATCAGCTTGTCTTCACTTGGGATTAAAGTTGGTAAATCATTGCTGTTTCATTACAATCGGGAAAGTTAATGCACTTGATGCAGTCGGCCCATATCTTATGTGGGAGCTGCGATTTTTCGATTACCTGAAAACCGTAATGTAAAAAAAACTCGGTGTTATAAGTTAAGGCAAATAAACGGGAAATCCCCAACTCTTTGGCTTCCTGAAGCTTATGTTTCAGCAATTGGGAGCCAATTCCCTGTTTTAACTGCCCCTCATCGACGGCCAGCGATCTTATTTCGGCCAGGTCCTGCCAACAGATATGCAAGGCGCAAACTCCTAATATAGCACCATCTTTTTCATATACCGAAAAGTCCCGCAGGGAATCATAAATTTCGTGAAGCGATAAGGCCAGCATCAGCTCTTTTTTAGCATAATAATTAATCAACTTCTGTAATATAGGGGCATCCGCCACCTTAGCCGGACGAATCATAACGCTTTTAACCCCGCTGCTCCCTGTTTTAAGGCCTGTATGTTTATGTCTATCAAGGATTGTTTTGGCCCCTCAAAAGCTTGTTTTACCGCAGTGACCGCTGTATCCAGCGAGAATAAACGGGTGTGGGCGATAAAGGCCCCCAGGGCCACCATGTTGGCGGTTTTTTTCTGCCCAATTTTTTCCGCCAGCTTAGTGGCGTCAATCCCCATCAGTTTTATATTTGCGGTGGAAAATGAGGGCTGAGTATTAACCAATGAAGTGTTAATCAGGATCACGCCCCCCTCCTTCACCCGGGAAGCGAATTTATCCAGCGACGGTTTATTCATGGCGATTAAACCATTAGGATAATAAACCACCGGCGAACCGATTTCCGCTTGAGAAATTACTACCGTGCAGTTAGCCGTACCACCCCGCATTTCCGCCCCATAAGCCGGGATGCAGGTTACCTCCCAACCCTCCAGCATACCACACAAAGCCATCATCCGGCCTAATTGCATAATTCCCTGACCGCCAAAACCGGCTACAATAAAACTATTTTCCATGAAATTACCCAAAGTATAATGGCGATTTGTATAATTAATCCAGCCCGGGGGTCAGTGACTCCCGGCTGCGGAATACTCCCAGCGGGAAATAGGGTATCAAGGCTTCTTTCACCCATTGGTTGGCTTCCAGGGCAGACATGCCCCAGTTGACCGGACAGGATGCCAACAACTCTACCAGTGAGAATCCGCTACCCTCCAGTTGAATAGAAAAAGCCCGCCGAATTGCCCGTTTAGCGGCCCTGACCAGTTTGGGAGTACATAGGGCTACCCGTTCCAGATAAGCCGGGGCTTCCAGGGTAGCCAGCAACTCGCAAACGCGTATCGGGTAGCCGTCATGTTTATAATCCCGGCCATAGGGCGTGGTCTGGGTTTTCTGGCCCACCAGGGTAGTAGGGGCCATCTGCCCGCCGGTCATGCCATATACCGCATTATTAACAAAAAACACACAAAAATTTTCTCCCCGGTTAGCCGCATGGATAATCTCCGCCATACCGATAGAAGCCAGATCACCATCCCCCTGATAGCTGAACACGATATTCTCCGGGCGGGCCCTCTTCAAACCGGTAGCCGCTGCCGGCGGGCGACCATGAGCCACCTCCAGCATATCGAAGTCAAAGTAATCATAAGCCAATACCGCACAGCCTACCGGGGCAATACCGATGGTCTGCTCCCTGATGCCCAGCTCATCCACCACCTCGGCAATCAGGCGGTGCACTGTACCATGCTGACAGCCGGCACAATAATGAAATACGGCATCTTTTAAACAATTGGGCTTTTTAAATACTTTTTGCATATTATTTACACTGATTAATTTACAAGTTGAGCCGGTTCAATAACCCTGCTTCTTTTATCCCCTGAACCTCTATTTGTTTCTCTCGTGATGTATGCCCGGCTATAATCTGCAATCTGGATTTGCTGACCCCCAGCTTTTTAGCCAGAAATTTCAGCAAGGCTTTATTGGCCTTACCGTCTACCGGCGGGGCGGTAAGCTTTACCTTCAGCGCATCCCCCTGAAGCCCTACAATTTGATTACGGGAAGCACGCGGTTGCAGTTGAACCTTGAATACCAGCCCACCGCTGGTCTGCCTAAGCTGTAACATTTTAGCATTATCTCATACGCATGGCAATTTCAATCAGACTGCTGACCACCGCACTTCTCAAAAAAATTATAGCCAGGATGGCAATTATCGGCGAGATGTCAATCCCCATTCCGCGCATGGGGATTACTTTGCGGATGCGTCCTAAAACCGGTTCGGTAATCTGGTATAAAATACGCACTATCGGGTTATATGGGTCCGGGCTGACCCAACTAAGCAGCGCATTAATGATAATCGCCCACATATACAAATTAAGCAAGATATCCAGCACTTGTGCTATTCCAGTCAATATATTGCTCAATACGAACATGAATTCTCCTTATAGAAATTACTGTCCCAAAGTTACTGTCCCAACTCTTTGGATCTTCTGGTAGCAGCTTCCACTGCCTCAATTAAGGCGGCTCGCAAGCCCCCCTGATCCAGCGCAAATAAGCCGGCAATAGTGGTTCCGCCGGGTGAGGCCACCATATCCCGTAACTGGGCCGGCTGCAGTCCCTTTTCTTTAAGTAGTTGAACCGCTCCCAGTACGGTCTGGGTGGTCAGCTTTAAGGCAATATCAGGCGGCAATCCCAGTTTCACCCCGGCATCGGTCAGCGCCTCGATTACCAGCATTACATATGCCGGCCCGCTACCGCTCAAACCGGTAACCGCATCCATCAAATTTTCTTTAACTATCGCCACCTCACCCACGCAGTTGAATATATCCTCAGCCAGTTGCAGATCATCGGGCAAGGCTTTAATTCCCGCACATAAAGCCGTCATCCCGGCGCCAACCAAGGCCGGCATGTTGGGCATGCCCCGGATCTGGCGGATGTTATCTCCCAAACGGGATTGTAAGTATGAAAGCGTAATCCCGGCTGCAATAGAGATGATCAGTTTAGTATCATCAACCACCGAGCGAATCTCATCCAGCAGAGAACCCAGTTGCTGGGGTTTCACCGCCAGTATTATAATATCTGCCTGGTCGACCGCCGCTTTATTATCGGAGGTTACATTAATACCGTAATTAGCTTTTAAATATTCCCGCCGCGCTAAACGGACATCAACCGCCCAAATATCAGCCGCCGGAATCAGCCTCTTGCCGATAATCCCCTGAATCAGGGCGCCCCCCATGTTTCCAGCCCCCAAAAAGGCCAGGGTTTTACCCGCTATTTTATTAAACTGTTTAGTTTGCGCTTGACACATTTTATCTCATACTAAAATATTATCGTAAATTAATACCAAAATAGGAACTTGCAACTAATAAAACCCGGCTTAGTCGGGTTAGGCAGAAATTATACTATCAGAATCTGGGCAATGCAAGCTGAAAACCGACCGGGGGGGGGGTATTATGCATCGAACAGTTTTTTTAGCTCTTGGGCCACTGCGGGGGGGAGGCTGCCTTTATGTAGACCTATATCAATAGTATGTTTTCCCAGTTGATTGTATAATTCTACCAATTGGGGCAGCTTTTGATTGAGGGCCTGTATATGGCGGGTTACGGTTTCTTTATCCCCTCTGGCAATAGGGCCGGTGAGCGCCTGTGGCAAACCGAGACGCTCCAGATTAGCCGCTGTTCCTTTGAGCAACGGCAGCAGGGCGGGCAGCGCATCATCCCGACTAATACCGACCGCCTCCAGCAATCTCACCCCTATATCCAACAGGCTGACCACATAATTGCAGGCAAATACCGCCGCTGCATGGTACAGGGGTTTATCCTGCGTAGCTATGGACAACCATTTTCCCTCTAAAGCACTTACCAGTTGCCTGGCGGTTTCCGCTGCCGCTTTATCTCCCTCAAAGCCGAAGTAAGAACCAGGTAACAGCTTTATGGCCTGATTTACTTCGGCCAAGCTCTGGATAGGGTGTAATGAGGCTATATGGGCTTCACACGTCCGGGCGGATTCAAGCACAGCAGATGGCAGGGCGCCGCTACAGTGGATTACCAATGTTCCTTTTTGAAAGCCATGCCGGGCGGCAATCGCATCACAGGTCGGCCCAATCGCCTGATCCGGGGTGGTGATAAATACTATTTGTGCTGATGCGGCGGTAGCTACAACATCGTTGGAAGGCTGCCCCTGTCCGATCAATTGACAGGCTTCCTCAGCCGAAGCCGGGCTGCGGCTGTAAATAGCGGTAAGTTGATATCCCCGGCGGACAAGCAGGTAGCCTAAAGCTGTACCTACCTTACCCGCCCCTATAATGGCGAATGATTGGTTCATAGGATGATAGATACCAAAACATTTACAAGGAATCAACTTCTTGGGGGACACCCTTCTGAAGGGGGCGAAGCCCCTTTATTAAAAGGGGACTATGTCCCCCTGGCCAGGATTTCTGTTCCCACCCCTTTATCGGTGAGTAGCTCTTTAAGCAGTGAGTGGGGTAGTGAACCGTTTATAATATGCACCTTGGAGACGCCGCCGGCCAGCGCTGCCAACCCGGTCAGCGCCTTTGGTTCCATGCCGCCGGTTATGATGCCTTTTTTGATTAATCGGTTGATTTCTGAAGCCGTAATTGATGATATGAGCTGTGGACTTGAGTCTTCTTTTTGTATTATAATCCCATCTACATCGGTCAATAAAATTAATTTTGCCGCACCAACCGCTACCGCAATTTTTTCCGCCACAATATCAGCATTTATATTATAGGCTTGTCCCTGTACATCCAACCCAATCGGAGTAACTACCGGAATAATATCTTCCTTGAGTGCATGCAGTATTTCAGCCCTGACCTCATCTATCTCGCCCACATATTCCAGTTCAGCCAGGCGATGCTTCCGAACCAATAGCAGCTCGCTATGCTGACCCTTCAAGCCGATGGCCTCGCCGCCCATTTCATGTATCTTTTGCACCAACTGATCGTTTAGCCGATCAAAGGCTTTAATGGCCAGCGCCAGGGTTTTTTCGCAGGTTACCCGATGGCCCCTGATACGCCTGGTTTCTATTTGCGATTCAGTCAGTAAGTGGTTCAAATGCCGGGAACCGCCGTGTACCAGGATTATCCGCATGCCGATCAAAGACATAAACACAATATCTTCCAAAAATGCGTGCCGACAGCTTTCCTTATCCAGGGCGCTACCACCGTATTTAATGACAAAGGTTACCCCGTGGAATTTTTTAATATAAGGGATCGCCTCAGCCAGCGCATCCTTGGTAAGCCCATATTTTTTAGCTATCTGGTGGGCTGTTTGTAGTAATATCAGTTCGGTCAAGAGTGAGCCTCGCTTTTTTCCAGTAACAATTTATCTGCCAACCGGGACACAACTTGTGCCGCCGGGGCTTCGGCCGGCAGCCTCATCAGCGGAATCCCTTCAGCATCCAGCCTGGCGATTGTATCATCATGGGGCACAATTCCCCACAGCTTAAGGCCCTGCTCATCTACATGATCCATAAACCGGGGGCTTAGTTCCCCAATGCTGCGGTTGACTATAAGACCGTAATCCCTGATATCCAGCTTCAACTCCTTAACCAGCTCCACTACCCGGCTAACCGCCTTTAGCCCCCGCAGGCTGGAATCACTGATCAGCAATAACAAATCAGCCTGGCGGGTGGTGCGGCGGCTTAAGTGTTCCAGCCCCGCCTCATTATCCAATACCACCAGCGGATAATTTTTAATCAGCTTATCTACTAATTTGCGCACCAGATTATTTACATAACAATAACAACCGGCCCCCTCCGGGCGGCCCATGCTCAAGAGATCAAAGCCGCCCGCCTCGATAACCGCACTCTGGATATGATATTCCAGAAATTCACCATTGCTCATACCCTGGGGAACCTGGCTCATGGAACCCAGGGCTTGATCGCAGATACTGCCGATAGTGGTTTTGGCTTCCACCCCCAGCACCTCGCCCAGGTTGGCATTAGGATCGGCATCCACTGCCAGTACCGGCCCTTGTTTGCGCCGTAGTAATTCCTTGATTAGCAGTACGGTCAGGCTGGTCTTACCGCCCCCCCCCTTGCCGGCTACGGCAATAATATAACTCATGAATTTCAGCTCCGTTTACTGGTTAGCTATGTTTTGGGTTCAACTATCTCACAAAGTATAGTACAAAAACCTCAGAGATACAACCTCTGCGCATGGTTGTTTTTTTGCTTGACAAGAGAATTTGAGGCGGTATAATTATATTAGTATATTAGAAATATCTAATTTGATTGGAGGATAACTTAAGATGTTAGCTACCGGCGAACTCTTTAAAATACTAGCTGGCGATAAGCGAATCGAGATAATTGAACAGTTAAAAAAGGGCAGCCTGACCGTAAATGTTCTGGCTCAGGCTCTGGGTATCAGCCAGTCTGCTGTTTCCCAGCACCTTCGCATTTTGAAGTCCGCCGGGCTGGTGAATAAGGAACGACAGGGTTATTTTACTCGTTATTCCATTAATAAGGCCGCCATGGAGAAGTGCCGGAAGCGGCTGAACCGAGTGTGTAGTTGCGGATGTTTGAATGAGAAAGGGGCGTAGCCCTTTTTATTTTGGTTTTTATATTAGTATTTGCTAATTCACTAATACAAACAGAAGGGTGGTGATAATGATGGCTGAGAAAAAAAAGGCTTGCGGTTGCGGCTGTATCCCGGACAAGAAACCGGTTACCAAGCAAACCCCAAAAACGCCTCAAAAGGGCAAATAAGCAGCTTGAGGGGGAGGGGCATCCCCTCCCCTCCTCAACTCATTTATCATACTCCCGCTGAATCAACTGCATATCCTCCCAGACTTCTTTTTTTGCATGCGGATTACGCAGCAGATATGCCGGATGAAAGGTGGGCATTAAGCTTATGCCGTGGTATGAGTGAAAGTGTCCCCGGAGCCGGGAAATGGGTTCGGTGGTACGCAATAGAGTTTGAGCGGCAAAGGTGCCCAAGGCGCATATTATTTGGGGTCTTATAACCTCCAACTGCTTAAGCAGGAACGGTTCACAGGCGGTAATTTCATCTGATTGCGGATTGCGGTTACCGGGTGGTCGGCATTTTATAATATTACAGATATAAACCTGGCTGCGCGCCAAGTTCATGGCCTGGATGATTTTGGTAAGCAACTGCCCGGCCCGGCCCACAAAGGGCAGCCCTTTAATATCCTCATCCCGGCCCGGCCCCTCGCCCACAAACACCAGCCTGGCCTGCTCATCGCCATCGCCGAATACAATGTTGGTACGGGTTTCAGATAGTTTGCAACGCCGGCAGTCTCCCAGTTCCTGGCGCACTTGTTCCAATGTGCTACTCCTTTTTTGGATAACGGTAGTGGCTTTCTGCTGAGGCACAAAACCAGTCAGGCCCAGGCTCCGTTGGTATTCCACATAATTTTTGGTATAAGTTATCAGTTGATCCAGTTCCCGCCCGGCATTTACATTATCATCCGGCATGTTCCTGCTCACAAAGACATTCCATTTTATCCAGGATAACTTGAGCCGCTTTTTGCTTACTCATAAGCGGATGTTCCTCAACCACTCCCGCTTTATCAATAATGGTTATGGCATTGGTATCGACCTCAAAGCCGACTCCCGGCCGGGATACATCATTGGCTACGATTAAATCCAGTTTTTTTTGCTTTAGTTTTTGCTTAGCATTTTTTATAATATCTTCCACCTCAGCCGCAAAACCAATCAGCAGCCGATCCCCCTTTTTATGACTCACCTGGGTCAGGATATCGGTAGTGGACACTAAGCTTAAGGGTAGCTCCTGCGAGCTTTTTTTGAATTTGCCCTTAATTTGCTTAGCCGGCGTATAGTCGGCTACCGCCGCCGCCATAATAAGCGCATCATGTGCCTTAAAATACTTCGATACCGCCTGATACATCCCGTAAGCCGTATCTATTTCGATAAACCGCACCCCATCTGGCGGGGATAAACTGGCCGGCCCGCTGATTAAAGTCACCTCGGCGCCCCGCTTTTGGGCCTCACCCGCTAAGGCATAACCCATTTTACCCGACGAGGGGTTAGAGATAAAGCGCAATTGATCGATATACTCCCTGGTTGGCCCGGCGGTCACCAGGATTTTTTTGCCGGCCAGGCCGGCTTTGGCCGCTAAGTGTTTTATCACCCGCTCCACAATCATTGAAACCTCGGTCAGGCGACCGGCCCCCTCGCCGCCGCAGGCCAACTCACCGACTCCGGGCGCAATTATATCTACCCATCGCTCTTTTAAAATTTTTATATTATCCTGCACTGCCGGATGAGCCCACATGTTTTTATTCATAGCCGGGGCAACCAAGACGGGGATTTTAAGCGCCAGATATAAAGTAGATAAAAAATCATCGGCGATCCCCTGGGCGAATTTACCGATGATATTGGCGGTGGCCGGGGCGACCAGCAACAGGTCTGCCTGCTCTGCCAGGCTTATGTGCTGTAAGCGGGGAAGCTGCTGCCCGAAAGTATCCAGCAGCACCGGCTCTCCCGATAACACCTCCAGCGTAAGCGGGGTGATGAACTCTTTAGCATGCCGGGTCATTACTACCGTAACCTGGGCGCCCAGCTTTTTTAGCTCCCGTACAATTAAAGCCGCCTTATAGGCGGCGATGCTTCCGCTAACCCCCAGGGCTATATGCTTGCCAGCTAACATCTTATTTTTTCCTGTTACGGCAGCGTTCGGCTATGATAATGGAACTAAGCTCTACCATCGCCTGATCAAAAATCTCATTTATTATTAAATAATCGTAATCCGGGCAATGGGTCAACTCCTGGGCTGCATTATGAATGCGGGTTTGTATCTGGCGGCTCGAATCGCTGGCCCGTTCTTTTAAGCGTTGCTCCAGCATATCTAAAGAAGGCGGGATAACAAAGACCAATACGCTGGGCAAGCTTTGCCGCCTGATCTGTAGCGCGCCCTGTACATCGATGTCCAGCAGTACATCCAAACCCTGTTCCTGTTGCTTACTGATAAACTCCTTGCCGGTTCCATAAAGGTTCCCATGAACTTCGGCCCATTCCAAAAACTGCCCTTCTGCTACCATCTGCCTAAACTGCTCTTCACCAATGAAAAAATAATCCTTACCCGAAACCTCCTGCGGGCGAATGGGGCGGGTGGTATAGGAAATGGAATAGGAAAGCTGCGGGATTTCCTTTAATGCCTGCCGGCAAAGCACTGTTTTACCGGCTCCCGAAGGGCCGGACACCACAAACAGTTGTCCCTTCTTTTTGGTTTGGGTAAGGCCGGAAATTAATCTGTCTGTTGACTCACACTGCATGTCTTATCTATACCCTCTTCAGCTACTATCCCTTCATGGGAAAAACGTTGGGCAATTGTCTCCGGCTGAACGGCGGACAGAATAACATGGTCACTGTCGGTAATGATAATAGCCCTGGTTTTGCGGCCATGAGTAGCATCCACTAATTTTCTATCCTCTTTGGCGCCTTTTTTAACCCGCTTCATCGGCGCCGAAGCCGGGGTCAATATTGCCACTACCCGGGAAGCCACTATTACATTTCCGAAACCAATGTTTATAAGCCCCATGTAACCCCCTTTTTTATTTATGGTTTGGTTTATACTTATAGCAAACCCGGTATATTCATGCCCCCGGTCAGACCGCTTATGGCCTGTTTCATCATCTCCTGGGCATCAGTCTGGGCTTTATTTACCGCAGCCAACACCATATCCTGCAACATTTCCACATCTTCGGTGGCTTCCGGAGCAATTTTCAGCTCCAGCAGTTGCTGGTTACCGTTAACCGTAGCTACCACCATGCCGCCACCCACCGAAGCTTCCACTGTTTTCTGCCCCACCTCTTCTTGTACCCTGGCCATTTTGGATTGAAGCTGCTGAGCCTGTTTTAGTAAATTGCCAAAACCCTTCGCCATAAATTCCTCCTTAGGTTCAAGTTATGTAATTGGTTGTTACATATCCATATAGATTATTATGGAACTGCCACCAAATAGCAAGTTTATCCAAATTTTAAAAAATAGTTTTGCTGCCCGGTTGATAAAAAGGGGGTGCGACCAACGGGAGCGAAGGGGGAATCCCCCTAAAATGGCCTGGGCGACACGCCCATTATGCCGGTTCAAACCCGGATAACTCTTCATCGACAAAATCGGCCGGTTGCTGCCTGATATCCTTTACGCTTACAACCTGCCCGTTAAACAGGGACATTGCCTGCTCAACCAGGGGTTCTTTAATTTGCGGTGCAGGCTGAACCTTTTTAGTTCCAGCTTGGGCAACCGGCGTAACCGACCCCTTAGCCAACAGTTTTTGAGCAAATTTAAGCTTTACCTGAGGCCCCAGGGTATTTTTAACAATATCCTCTATCACCCGGCGGTTATCAGCATCTGTCGCCTGGTTTTTAAAAAACTTCGTATCAAAGGCAATAGACAACTCCTGGTCAGTGAACTTGGCTATGGTTCCATGCTTTAAAACAGCCCCCAGGGAGGGTTTTCTCGAACTTACCCCGGTCAGTATCTTTTGCCAGACTTTGGCCGGATTATCAAGTTGTAATTCTGATGTTTGCGACGATATTGATTCTATCGGTAATTCTGTTGGCTGCGGTGGCGTTTTATCGGCTATCGAGGTTTGAACCGGTGAAGATTTTAACGGTTCGGTAACCGTAGCAGCCGGCCTGAATTGCGCAGCTACCGGATTAGCCTCCAGATTGCTTAATCTGGCTAAAATATCCTCTACCGGCAACAGCGGCTTAATCTCAGTCAGTTTAAGCAAGATAACCTCCAGCACCACCCGGCCATTTAAGGCCCGCCTAAGCAGCTCTTCATCCTCCAGCATAATCTTAACCAACTGAATCAACTCCGGCGTGGATGCTTTTTCCGCCTGCTGTTTTAATACGTTTAACTCCTCATCGGTGACCTCCAGCAAGCCCTCCGGTTTTTTACATATTTTTAATAACAATAAATTTCTGAAATGACCGACCAACTGTTGGGCGAAATAAACCGGGTTGCAGCCTCCATTCGCCAACTGCTCGATTAACTGCAATACCCGTTGTCCATCCCGGGTTAATACGGCGTCAGCCACCGCTTCAATCAGCACCCTATCCACTAAACCCAGAATCCGATCAATATCCGCATCCGCTATGCCCTGGTCGCTGCTGGCAACGACCTGATCCAGGATGCTCTGAGCATCGCGCATACTGCCTTCGGCCGCCCTGGCAATCTTATGCAGGCTGCTGTGACCAATATCGATTCCCTCTCTGGCTGAAATATCGGTCAGGTTGGCAATTATATCCGCCAGCGGAATTTTCTTAAAATCAAAGCGTTGACAGCGGGAAATGATAGTAGCCGGCAGTTTCTGGGGTTCGGTGGTGGCAAAGATAAATTTTACGTGCGCCGGCGGTTCCTCCAGGGTTTTAAGTAGCGCATTAAAGGCCGGGGTAGACAGCATATGCACCTCGTCAATGATATATACCTTGTAGCGCCCGCTGGCGGGGGTGTATCTGACCTTCTCCCTAAGCTCGCGAATATCATCCACGCTGTTGTTGGAAGCGCCGTCTATTTCCACCACATCCAGATAATTTCCGGCTGAAATCTGCTTGCAGGCTGAACATTCATTACACGGGGTAGGCGTAGGGCCATTTTCACAGTTTAATGCCCGCGCCAATATACGGGCGGTGGTGGTCTTGCCCACTCCCCGCGGGCCGGAGAATAAAAAGGCATGCCCCACCCGCCCGATTGATATAGCATTCTTTAACGTGCGGGTTATATGCTGCTGACCAATTACCTCATCAAAGGTGGTCGGCCTATACTTACGGGCTATTACTAAATAACTCATGTGTGTTTATCACCATAATCCTATAGCATATAAAATTGGCAAAAAGACCTTATTAATTAACCACAAAGATCACAAAGCACACAAAGAATTAATAAATTAAAATCTTTTTTCCCTTTGTGCTCTTTGTGTGCTTTGTGGTGAAAAATCCCCGCTTTTATCCTGTTAATCCTGTCAAAAAATAAATAAATGGCCGTGCACCAGTCTTCGCTCGGCGTTCCTTTCATACTGATTAAGCAGCCAACTCCGATTCAGGCATCCCCGCGGCACACCGAGGTTTTTACTTACCGCTGCTTCCTTCCGGACCTGACGGGGTTCGTAAATCTCGATTGCGCAGGACCCAAACATCAACACCGCTTACTTAACCAATAATAAAAGACTACCGACCTCAAATACTGGAATTCAGTCCCGCTATAGCGGATTTCGGGTACAGGGCACCGCTGACGCCCCACCTAGCACGGCCAAACCAGCCACGGGCTGGATTTTTCCTGCCCGTAACTTTTTTAAACTGACCTCGCCCCCTGTTGACCTACCAGTCAAGAGCGGGGGCTTAGGTTTTGGTAAATTCAATTATAATTTCCTATATATGGACAAAAACGGTAATTGGCGGAGAGGGTGGGATTTGAACCCACGAGACGGCTATAAACCGCCTACACGATTTCCAGTCGTGCTCCTTCGGCCAGCTCGGACACCTCTCCCTTAATTCTTATAATATAGAAATTATATACTTCAAGTTATCTTAAAGCAAGCCCCCACAGAGGGGGCAAAACCAGCATGTGCTGTAATATACTGTAGGCATTAAGGGTAAGTCAAGCACAATGTCATTTCAGGGTTGCAACAGGCGAAAAATTTATCTTAAAAATGCAAAAAAAAGCTCTTCTCATATTACTTTTTATGTGTATAATTGAAGTTACCGTCAAGAGTTCATCTATATTAACCGTACCTGAAAAGGGGGAAAAAGTCTATGGAATTGAAAGGTTCGAAAACTGAAAAAAACATTTTAACCGCCTTTGCCGGAGAATCACAGGCTCGTAACCGCTATACCTATTTTGCCGGCCGGGCCAAAAATGAAGGCTTTGAACAAATATCAGCCGTATTTACCGAAACCGCCGACCAGGAAAAAGAGCATGCCAAGCGGTTGTTTAAGCTGCTTAAGGGCGGCGAAACAGAGATTCAGGCTGCATTTCCGGCAGGTGTGATAGGTTCTACTGCGGAAAACCTTAGGGGATCTGCCGCTGGAGAACACCATGAGTGGGAAGAGATGTACCCCTCGTTTGCCCAGATCGCCCGGGAGGAAGGTTTTAGTGATATTGCCGATGTTTTTCTGGCCATTGCGGTAGCTGAGAAGCAACACGAGAAGCGCTATCTGGGTTTACTGGCAAATATTGAGGCCGGTACGGTATTTAAAAAGGAAAGTAGCGTCGTATGGCGTTGTCGTAACTGTGGATACCTGCATGAGGGCAATGAGGCGCCGGATTGCTGCCCGGCATGTAACCACGCCCGAAAGTATTTTGAGCTATTGGCTGAAAACTGGTAATTTGAGTAGCCAGATTATAAGGGGAGTGGTTATGAAATATAGGCTGCTGGCAGCTCTCATATGCTTTCCTATTTTAGTTAATATTGCTCAGGCGGTAGAGATTAGCGATCAAACCGGTGAGTGCCTCATGTGCCATAATGCGGTTACCCCTGGAATTGTGGCGGATTGGAAAAAGAGTCTGCACGCTAAGGTAACCATGTCCGAGGCGCTTAGGAAACCCAAACGGGAACGAAGGGTTTCGGTAGCCCAAGCCCCTGACAATTCAGCCGATGTAGTAGTTGGTTGTGCGGAATGTCATACCATAAACCCCGAAGATCACCAGGATACCTTTGATCATAATGACCACCAGGTACATATTGTAGTAACTCCAAAAGACTGTGCCGGCTGCCATATGGTAGAAACCGAACAATACAGTCAAAATATAATGTCGCAAGCCTATGGGAACCTGAAAAACAACCCGCTATATCACAGCCTGATGGATTCGATAAATGGAGTCCAGTCTTTTGAAAATATGCAGACGAGCCTGGCCCCGGCGGATGAGGCCACCAATGCCGACTCCTGTTTTTATTGCCATGGCACCAAGGTTGAGGTCAAGGGCATGGCGTCCAGGGATACTGAAATGGGTGAAATGGAGTTTCCGGTGCTGACCGGCTGGCCCAATCAGGGAGTCGGCCGGATAAATCCCGATGGCAGCAAGGGCGCCTGTACCCCCTGCCACCCGCGACACCAGTTTTCTATCGAAGTGGCCCGCAAACCCGCTGCCTGTATAGGCTGTCATAAGGGACCGGATGTGCCGGCATATCAAGTCTATAATGTCAGTAAGCATGGGAATATCTATTCAGCTGTCGGTAAAGATTGGGATTTCAAAGCAGTTCCCTGGGTGTTGGGCCGGGACTTTACTGCTCCAACTTGTGCTACCTGCCACATCAGTCAAATCGTTACCGAAGACGGCGAGGTAGTGGCTGAGCGAAGCCATCAGCTGACCGATCGTTTACCCTTCAGGCTTTTTGGCTTGATTTACGCCCACCCCTTCCCTAAATCACCGGATACCACTATCATCAGAAACAAAGCCGGTTTGCCGCTGCCGACTGAGTTAACCGGAGAACCGGTAACCGAATATTTAATTGATGAAAATGAGCAGCAAAAAAGACTCAAAACCATGCAGAAGATTTGCCTGGCCTGTCACAGTCAACAATGGGTGGCGGGTCATTTCACCCGCTTAAAACATACCATAGAGTATACCAACCGGATGACCCTTACCGCTACCAGGATAATGCTTACCGCCTGGGAGAAGGGAGCGGCTAAGGGCCTGACACAGAATGACAGTATCTTCAATGAATCGATTGAGAAAAAATGGGTGGCACAGTGGCTCTTCTTTGCCAACTCCACCCGCTTTGCTTCCGCCATGGCCGGGGCCGATTACGGGGTCTTTGCCAACGGTCGTTGGTTTATGAGCAAAAACATTCAGGAAATGGCTGACTGGCTGGAGTTTAAGCTTAAAATGATGGAAGACAAAAAAGATGACTGACCGCTCAAAAGCTATAAGAGTAATTAATCTAAGCGCAACAGAAAGGAGTGCTTGAGATTGCTGAAAGACTGCAAGTTTACAAATGCGAGGTATGTGGTAACATTATAGAAGTGCTGCATGGTAGTGGGGGCCAATTGGTATGCTGTAAGGCGCCGATGAAGCTTTGCCTGGAGAATACGGTGGATGCCGCCCGCGAGAAGCATGTGCCGGTAGTGGAAATCGGTACTGGCAATATTAAGGTAAAGGTAGGCGGTGTGACTCATCCCATGGAAGAGGCACACTATATTGAGTGGATCGAACTGGTGGCCGACGGGCAGGTCTACCGCCAGTTTTTAAACCCGGGAGATGCGCCCGAGGCCGTATTTACTATTGAAGCAAATCAAGTTACCGCCAGAGAATATTGTAACCTACATGGTCTATGGAAAGGATAACCGTATGCTAACTGAAAAAATGCAAACCGCTCTGAACGGGCAGTTGAATGCAGAGCTTTACTCTTCGTATTTATATTTATCGATGTCGGCCTATCTAAAATCGCTGAACTTAAACGGTTTTGCAAACTGGATGCGCATCCAGGCTCAGGAAGAGCTGGTACATGTAATGAAGTTCTACGATTATATAAACGAGCGTGACGGCCGGGTTAGCTTAACCGCAGTAGCAGCTCCGCCCAACGAATGGGATTCAGCGGCGGCCGCCTTTGCTCATGTCTATGAACACGAACAAAAGGTCACCCGCCTGATCAACCAGTTGGTCAACCTGGCCATTAGCGAAAAAGACCATGCCAGCAACAACTTTCTGCAATGGTTCATATCCGAACAGGTGGAGGAGGAAGCCTCGGTCAATGCGGTAGTACAAAAGCTGAAATTAATGGGCGATGCCCCCGGCGGGCTATTCATAATCGATCAGGAACTGGCCGCCAGAGTATTCACCCCGCCGCCGGCAACCGGGGAATAAGGGGTATGATAGTACCAGATGGTCAGGAAATAATATTTTAAAATCTACATTTATTTATTATAATTTGTGTCGTTAGCAGCCACACTATAAATTTAATGATGACAGCTTGCGCAGTCATCATGGCCTTCGTGACAATTAAGGCAGTTATACTGATCTTTTTTGTCAATATGTTTGTGTGCGCCTATTTTTAGAACATCTTTATCCAGATGGCATTTCCTGCAAATTTTATTGGATGGATTCTTTTTAGATTCCGCCATCAGATTGTTTATGTCTATTAATTCGCCGCCGCATTTCGAACAGGCTTTAACCTTTTCAGTAAATTTAAGCTTGTCTTTTGGGCAATAGAACGTATTTGTAACCCGCATAGCAGCTGATTTTTTATAACTTTCTTTCTTTATTGTTCCATCAGGGTTATGGCAGGGTATGCAGAATTGATCTTCTTTTATACGTTTTTCAAGCTTTTTTCTATGATCTTCTTTTTGATATGAAGCTCCTGATTTCATTAAGTTATCGTTCTTGCTATGGCAATTGCCGCAGTTTTTAAAACCGATTACTTCATGCATTCGCCGCATTGCGGGATTTTTACTGTGGCATTTGCATTCTTTGGGCGAAGCATGGGCAGAAACTGATATAAAAAACCCCAGCGCTAAAATAATAATGGGTAAAACTCTCTTTATCATTGCATATAATCCTAATGATCGCAGAATGTTGCAATACTGGAATCGTTTATTGATTGCCAATTTATCATATTTTTACATTTGACTGCCGGGTGCTTTTTTGTTTGACATAGCTTGCCGCCGTACACACTGCATTTCGCTCCCCTGGCCTCTGTTGGGCGCCACGTTCTCTATAATGTTGAGTTTTTCCGCTTTACTTAATTTTTTTATTCGATACTCTTCTTTCTGAGCGGCAGATTTATGGAGCATTTTAGTGGAATACACCAATTGTAGAGGCCTTCTGCCCCTGGTATATTTTGCGCCCTGGGTAGAAGCGTTGTGTTCTTTCAACCGTCTTTTAAGATCGGTTGTTATCCCTGTATAGAGGGTTTTATCGCTGCATTCCAAAATATAAACATACCACATCAGGTGTGCCTATTTTTAAAAAAAATGATTCCAGCCAAACCGTATAGATTTTTGGATTCCCGTAACAATACAAACAGCCGTTGGCGGCAAGGTACCCCGTTGCCTATGTCCTGTGATTTGGTACAGTGGCACCATTCTCTCTGCGATTGGTCATTGGCTATTGAGCAACGCTCTTTAATAAGGGTGCAGCACCCTTAGCGCTGGTTATTATATCGAAAAGTCAAAGGAACATCAAATAGTGTTGGCCGTTGCCTGTCAGAGAAAATCCCAATTGACTATTTAATGAAAGTTTCCTATTCTTATCTCTATGTCAAATCAACTAATATTATTCTACCTGGCTGTGGTTGGTTACTGCGGTTTAGCTATAGCCACATTTATTTTAAAACCTGAAACCAGCCGGAAGTTGCTAATTCCAACTTGGCTGTTACACACGGCTTTTCTTGTTCTGCGAGGAATGACAAGCGGACATCTCCCACTTAGCGGCCTTTTCGAACCGCTCAATTTCCTCACCTGGTGTATTCTGGGACTATTGATAATAATACGGCAAATCGAATCTTTCAGGCCCGCTGTTCTAATGGCCGCTTTTTTTATATTAGTCGCTGCCACTGTCCCTAAAGGGATTCGCCCATTGCCGGAAGGTTTGGATACCATTTGGTTTGAAATACATGTGGCCAGCGCTTTTATTGCTTATGCTCTTTTTGCCTTAGCCGCTTCAGAATGCATCTGCAACCCTTCCTCAATGTTTGGTTTCAGACTCACCGCCGGGGGAATACTGGTGTTTTCAGCTTCCATGTTAGCCGGTGGTATATGGGCATATCTGGCCTGGGCGGATTATTGGATCTGGACTCCCAAGGAATTATGGTCTGTACTAATCTGGGTATACTATGCCACCGTTCTGCATGCGGCAAAACTCCCCGGCTGGCGAAAACTCGCTCCCAAAATGATTATTTTAGGCTTTTTATTAGTAATGTTCACTTACTTAGGGGTGGGGCTGCTTATGCAAAGCTCTCATCCGTTATAGAATATGACCAGGTTCTGGCGATTTCTTTGCTCTCTGCGCCTTGGGGTATGGTGTGGCTTGGCGCTGACCGTATTATTACTGGTCGCAAGCCTTCAATTAATATATCAATCCGGGCTTGACGATTTAGGGGGGCCGCCCCTCTTAGAGTGGTTAAATAATACCCAGCACCTATCCGGAGTATGGTGGATATGGCTGCTTTCGGGTGGTGCAGGACTATTTTTAATAAATATCATTTGTTGTACCATTGAAAGCCTGCGACAAACAATACCCGGTATATTACGACCCCCAAAAACCGATTTTCCACCATCATCAAAAAACTTCTATTCAGCGCTCTCAACAACCGAGGTGGCCCGACAAACAGAGCGTCTCTCCCGTAGCTGGGGGTTTCGAACCATACTCAGAGTATCGGATGCTGGAATTACAGTAGCTGCGGATAAGGGACGCTGGTGGTTAATCTCACCTCAAATCGCTCATGTGGGGCTAATTATGCTGCTCTGTGGGCTTCTGGTAAGCGCCACCAGTGGATTCAAGTTAAGGCAAATCATGCTCCAGACTAACAACTGGCAGCTAATTCCTGAGGCAGGACTCAGCTTGCGGTTGCTTGGTAACGATATTGAAATAAAACAAAATAGCAAGTCTAAAACATACAGCATTCCCAAGCTAAATCAACCCATTTTCCATAACGGTTTGTGCATTTATTATACAGGCGAAGATCAACAAATAAAAAGTATCGAATTGGAAATTAAAACCAACTCTGAGCGTAAGCTGATACGACTTGAATCCGGCCAGGAGCATGAGCTGGAACCGGGAGTAAAGCTGGTATGTGGAGAGATAATTCCCGATTTTCGCATAGGCTCAGGCTCGGATGTTGATAGTGCATCCGCTTACTATCGCAATCCGGCAGTACATATAAGCCTGATAGATCATAACCGCCTGGCCGAAAGTAAATGGTTCTTCGTAAATTATCCAAATTTTTCAAGATTACGGTACCAAGCCTTCGATATCACTTTAAACAATGTAAAATGGTCCCCCAGCTTATATATAGATATAGTCCGCAATCCAGGCGCAGGCTTGGCTTTAATTGGCGGATTATTTCTTGTGCTGGGATTGACTTGGAATTTGTTGGGTGGTTTCAAACAAGTATACATCCTAATCACCAAAGCCGAGCAAAAAGGGTCTCTGTTGGCCTTTCGAGGTTCAACCGAAACCATAACCCGCCTTCGGAAAAAATTTCAACTCTCACAAAACCCTAATTAACAATCGCCTGAAATTTAGCATAAATAGCTGTGGGTGCCTTGCACAAATATACTACCCCCCTTTGTGTTTTTGATTCACCCAGCCGGTGAGTATTATATCTCAGCTAAACCATTAACTCAAAAGAAGTTTTCTCGCATTTAATATGATTCAATGCCCATTTTTTAGGCCCATTATAATCATTGCCATCTCAGCTTGCCTATGCTATACTTTGCTACTAATTAAATTAAGGTTTATGCCTAGCCTGTTAAGGATTTTAAGCGATGAGCGCTGATCAGGAATTAGATGATTTAATCAAGCTATTGAGCAATGTTACCGATGCGCACACCTCGACCCTGTTCTGGCTGGATGTGGAGCAAAATCGGCTGCAACTTAAGGCCGCCTATAGCCTCAGCCGTAACCTGTGTTCTACTGCCAGTATCGATGTGGGTTGCGGGTTGTTGGGCTGGGTAGCCGATAACGCTAAACCCATCACCCTGCCCCCGTTTAATCAGCATCCAAAAACATTACAGTATTATACTACCGCTGAGGACATAAAATCCTTCATAGCGGTGCCGGTTATGCATAATAATAAGTTGCTGGGAGTGCTCAGTATAGATAGCAAGCAGAATTATACGTTTGATAATAAACACCAAAAAATCCTCGATGGATTTGCCCGGCAGTTTGCCAAAATGCTAGAGCGCCAACGCCACTCGGGAGAGTCTGAAGGTCAGTTAAAGGGTAGTGCAAAACTGTATCGGTTATGCCATCAGGTGGCCACCTCGGATGAGCAAAATATTTTCAGCAATTTACTTAGTATTTCTGCTGAAATGTTAAAATTTGATGACTGTGTATTGGCGCTGCTAGACGATACCCGGGATAAGTTACAACTTAAAGTGGCCCACGGAGACAGTCAGAAATACTTAGACAAATGGTTTCCAGCCGACCAGGGCCTGGCCGGGTTGGTATTGAAGCAGAAAAAACCCCTGCGACTTATCAAGTTGAGCCAGGGCAAAAACAGGTGGACTGTTTTCGGGCGCCGGGGCCCCAAGCTTAAGATGAATGCTTTTTTGGGACTCCCGCTGTTATGTGCCGGTCGGGTCAATGGAGTGCTGGCCTTTGGCAGTCAAAAGCCGGAGGCTTTCAGCCGGCAGGATGAACAGTTAGCGGCTATTATAGCGTTGCAGGTAGCGACTATCACTGCTCAATGGCAATTACAAGCAGCAAAAGCTTCCAGGCGACAACTGGACAGTCTGACCGGACTGTTAAGTCATAGCTCTTTTCAGCAACGCTTAGATGAGCAGCTTCCGTCAGCCGGGCCAACCCAACCCCTCTCTTTACAGCTTATAAACGTAAACAATCTGGCGGCTACAAATCAGAAATTCGGTTACGAAATTGGGGATGAGCTTTTACGGGGGGTAGCCCGTATCTTATTGGAAGTATCGCCGGACGAAGCTAACGTGGCCCGCTTCAGCGGACAGAAGTTCGCCCTGATGCTACCGAACACCAATTCAGCAGCCGCTAAAGAACTGGCTAAAAGAATCTGTAACATAATAGAGCGCTCCCGGTTTGTAATCGGCAGCAAAGAGCTGACCATTACGGTAAGTATCGGTTCAGTATCCAGCCCCACCAATATCAATGATGTGGACATAAGTGACGGAGCACGGTTGGTAGATTATACCAGAAAGGCTCTTCAACTGGCCAGGCAAAGCAAGACCAACCGGGTCTGTACCTTTAGTAACCTTTTGGCAAGAATTAGCGCTTAGGGGAGTAATTATGCTTTTTGATTGGTTCTTAGGTAAGCTTTCCAAGGATCTGGCTATCGACTTGGGTACCGCCAATACATTGGTTTATATAAAAGGCGGCGGAGTGGTGGTTAACGAGCCTTCAGTGGTGGTGACCGACAACGCTAACGGAGAGGTATTATCCATCGGCAAGGAAGCCAAAACCATGTACGGCCGCACGCCCCAGGGAATCAGCGCTATTCGCCCGATGAAGGATGGGGTTATTGTTGATTTTGAAGTAACTAAGCTTATGATTAAGCATTTTATATCCCAGGCCAGCAATACCCGGAGTCTTATCAGCCCCAGAATGGTAATCTGTGTTCCCTCCGGTATAACCCCGGTGGAAAAGAAGGCGGTGATTGATTCGGCTGAACAATCGGGCGCCCGCGAAGTGTTCCTGATACAGGAACCCATGGCGGCCGCTATCGGCGCCAACCTGCCTATAGATAAACCGGGGGGGAATATGATAGTTGACATTGGGGGAGGAACTACTGAAGTAGCGATTATCTCCATGTCCGGAGTGGTCAAATCTAAATCGGTGAAGGTGGCCGGTGATGAAATTGATGAGGCTATTGTGCAATATTTCCGCAAAAACTATGGCCTGTTAATTGGAAATAATGCTGCTGAGCGGATTAAGTTCGAAATTGGTACCGCCTGTCCTCAACCCCAGGAAAAAAGTATGGGGGTCAGTGGTATCAATATCCTCCAGGGAATCCCAAGTACCCTGGTGGTAAATGATGCCCAGATTCGGGAGGGAATTTATGATCCGATAAGTGCCATTCTGGGAGCCATCCGGGATACTATTGAACAAACCCCGCCCGATTTGGTTTCCGATGTAGTGGAGCGGGGAATTACCCTGACCGGCGGGGGAGCCTTACTTACCGGATTGAGCGATTTGGTATCCCATGAAATTCAGATTCCCGCAGCAGTAGTCGAGAATCCACTGCTAAGTGTAGTTATGGGTACCGGCCGGGTGTTGGATGATCCCGAACTGATGCGCAAGGTGGTAATTAATTAAACGGAACATAAAAAAACCCCGCCATTTTTCTAGCGGGGTTTTTGTTAAATCTATGATTAAAGTCCACTGAACAAATGGACAGTTTCTGGCTTTCCTAATAATTTATTGCCAACGCTTATAAATCAGATGCTGCTTTTCCAAAGCCACCACAATCTTTTCAATCTTTCCCAGGATAATCTTATACACATCGGTTCCATACGAAAGCAGTAAAATTTCATTTAATGGGTTAAGCACACTGTCCTCTATATCCCTAATATTCACTTTGAGCAACATTTTCACCTCCCCCTTTCGTTATTTTCTCTCCTGGTTTCCATTAGTTATACCTATTTAAGTAGCAAATTATATGCCAAAAGAATATTAAGCTGAACAATCAAGCGACCGGGCGGGCTTTATATTTTTTAACGCGCTTTTATAATCAAGCGGTTAAAGTAGAAAAGATGCTATATGGCGGCTATGACATTTCACTATATTTTAAAATCGGCAACCGCTGCCGGGCACAACCAGGCAACATTTTATCCGGAAGTTTCGTGCATAAATACCCACTCACGACAACTATATTGTAACATATTGATAAATATGGAAAATTAAGTTTGGCACATATACCCGATCGGTAACTGCCGGTAAAATACCCTGAATTAAAGCTGTTATTGAATGTGACTGGTGTGATTGAAATGTAAACAGGAAAGCCGTCAGATTTTAAGACATCAATAGCCGGATTAAAGTTTCAAACTACAGGCTTTAAGCAGAAAACATTAACAAGGTTAGCTGATAGGTAACCAACAACAGATAAAAACCGCAAAGTCCTTCGATGATTTTCTTCACCAGCACGAAATTCTGGTGAACCAGCAAGGTCAACAGACCAAGCCCGGTAAGCGCCAGTTTGAACGTAAAGAAGTAACTATTGCCCAAATTCAAATAATACCCTATAATGGGATTTAGTTCGGAAGCACCCCGGTTCAACAAAATTAAGGTTAACAGCGCATCCAAGGTGCTAAGAGAGAAGATTAACACTACAATCTTGGCCAGCTTGTGGTCAATGACATCTACATAGTAATTATAATATTTATCGTCTTGACGGCGGTTTCGGCGGCGGCCGCCGACAAAGGTATATTTGCTGAGCACCGGAGTGGGATTACGGCGGCGATCCCGGCATTTTCGAAGACACCCATCAACATAATAACCGGTTGATGAATGGTTATCGTCAACTGACCGTTTTCGCTGATGCATAGCCGCCTCCTTTTAATATTTAGCGCCCAAGATAATTAATTAAACATAGCACAATACGATTTAAATGGCAAGCCAAAAATCAAAAAAGATGTGGCAGCCATTGATTATATTGCGAATTTCAGGTAAATTTACAATTTCAGGGATAAGATAACATGAAGATATTGCTGGTAGAACCACCTTTTGAGCGGTTTCAAGGTATAAAGCGGGCCTTCTTCCCCTTGGGATTGGCCTACGTAGCCGCTTATATCGAAACCCAGGGCCACACGGTAGAAATATATGATGCCGAACATACGCAGGAAACCAATATTATCCCGTATGCCGAAGCCGCCAATTGTTATCAAAAGTACCTGGAAGGCTTAAATAATAAACAACACCCCCTTTGGCAAGAAGCTAAAGAGGTCTTACGTGCCTTCCGCCCCCAAATCATAGGGATATCCTGCCCCACGGTAAAATATGAACCGGCCCTGAAAATCGCCGGGCTGGCCAAGCAAATTGACCCCGGAATAAAGGTGGTATTGGGGGGGTGTCATCCCACCGTGCTGGCTGAATCAGTATTAACCAATCAGGCGGTGGATTTCATAATCCGCGGGGAAGGAGAGCTTACCCTGGCTCAACTGGCGAATAGCTTACAAGAGACCGGCCCGTTTAAGGATATTGAAGGCTTAAGTTATAAGCTCGATGGGCAAATCTATCATAACCCGGCCCGGCAGTTAGTGCCTGACCTGAATCAACTGCCCTATCCGGCACGGAAGCTGCTGCATGATGCCGGCGGGTATGATGCCGAAGACATGGGACTTATGATGGGCAGCCGGGGTTGTCCCTTCCAGTGCACCTACTGCGCCTCCAAAAACATGTGGGGCCGTAAGGTACGCTACCGGTCGGTACCGAATATAATCGGTGAAATACGCCAGGTAAAGGCACAATTCGGCACCACTCAGTTCTCCTTTGAGGATGATTCCTTTACCGCCAACGCCAAGTTAATCGCTGAATTTTGCCAACAACTGATTTCCCAACAACTTCGTATCAGTTGGTCGGCCATTACCCGTATCAACCTCTTGAATGATGAGCAAATAAGCCTGATGAAGCGCGCCGGTTGTAATCATATCCGGGTGGGAATTGAATCGGGCAGCGATAAAGTGCTTAAAGCCACCAAAAAGGGGCTTACTGTGGCGCAGATGCGAGCCGGGGCTAAGGTTTTACACCGTCATGGTGTTTATTGGTCGGCCTATTTTATGCTGGGCCTGCCCGGCGAAACCGAAGAGGATGTGTTGGCTACCATTAAACTGATGCGGGAAATAAAACCGGATTATTGCACCTTAAGTATATTTACGCCCTATCCCGGTACTGAAATTTTTGATGAGTTACGGCAGGCGGGAATGGTAGCGGAGGATATGGATTGGAGCAGATTTTCCCACGCCAGCCCTCACAACTATTTTGCACCCCGGATTCCACGCCAGCGATTTGAAGAGTTATTAGATATATTCGCCCGGGAAGTAGATAATCATAACGGCAATTTCCTGAGATTACTAAAAAGGGCCAAATCAAAGGGGCTGGTTTATTTACAACAACCTACCGAATTGGTGGGAGATATAAAAAAATATTTATCCTGGCGTAAAGGAGGTTCCTGAACCAAGCCGGGGAGCATAAAAATAACAAATTTTAATTATTTTGGGAAGAATTTTAAACTTTTATGTATCAATATAAATAGAAATAAAGCATTAAATCATAAATCACCGACCAAGGTACAAGATGAAACGATATAAAATATCACTATCCTTGTTAATAACAATAATATTCCTGCAATTATCCGCTCCGCCTGCCGACGCAGATGATCAAATGGCGCCGGCCCAAATGTCGATTCAGCAATTAGTAAATAATATCCGCTCAAAGCTTACTGAAAACCCCAACCGCAGCTCTGAATTAGCTCAGGAATTAGCACAACGAACCCCATCGGGTACTACTGAAACCCGGGCCATACTCAGGCTGATTGGCAATACGCAGGGCGAATTACAACAGCAACTTATCGATTGTATTGCCAATATAGATAATCCCCGTCTCGGACAGCTGTTCATAGCCGAACTGGAAAATAAATACCCCCTGGTCAGCGCAACGGCAGCCGGGATGTGCGGCAAACTCAAGCTTAAGGACTCAGTGCCTGGTCTAATCGATATTATCAAACGCTATGGCAAGGTAGACGGCTTCGCCGATTCCCCGGCTGAGCGGGCCGGGGTTACTGCAATTGTAGCCTTAGGGGAAATTAAAGACACAAGGGGAATCCCCATATTGCTTGATAAATTGGGCCATATGAATAATTATGAAGTCAAGGCGCTGGTTAAATTCGGCCACCAGGTTATTCCCCAGCTATTTGATAAGATTAAAAACAGCGAGGATAAGCTGGCCCGAAGATCGGCAGCCTATGCGGT
Source organism: bacterium (assembly GCA_024277675.1). Lineage (GTDB taxonomy): Bacteria > SZUA-182 > SZUA-182 > SZUA-191 > JAJRXT01 > JAJRUS01. The sequence continues at coordinate 45,476 of JAJRUS010000004.1, forward strand.
CGTCTCTATTAATGACCCGCAGGCTATTCCCTTGCTTAAGCAAGAGGTTGAAAACAAAGAGAGCCGGGTACGTAAATATGCCATTATCGGCTTACTGAATATAGCGCCCGAACAAAGCCTGGACGAACTACTGGCCCTGTGGGAGCAAGGGACAGATTTCCTGTTGGAACGCCAGCTTTTATATTATATTAATTCAGCCCGTTTAAAAGATGAAAAGCTATGCCCATTTCTAATCAAGCTGTTGGATGATAACCCACATAAAGACATCCGGCAGAAAGCGGCACTCGCCCTGGGCCGGATCGGCTGCGAGCAGGCCATTACCGCATTAAAGAAAGCCTTGCGGGACGAGGAAAAAATGGTGCGGATGTATGCCGCCCAGGCGCTGCAAATGCTTACCGGCCAGACATATGACATAGAAATGTCGGATATCTGATGCTTTTTTAGTTCCCCCCCAGTTAAGTCTTTCCAAGCGTCTGCCTTAATTTTTCCCAATTGCCCCGCCTTAATGACCTACCGCTAAATTTATACCCGGAAATAAAAGTGTCCCCCCTTAATAATTTGATTTTTTAAGCTTTACGAGTATAATTAACTTGATTATATCGGATAAAGGCATGTTCAGCCCCACCGGGATACAGGAACTATTAGATGAAGGTTGACCCTATATTTAACAAGGGTAAATATTTCTCTCAGCTCGTTATAGCCTTAATCATTGCCCTGGGAATAGCAGCCTATTCAAACAGCTTCAAAGCCCCGTTTACCTTTGATGACAACCACTATATAGTAGATAATTACGGCTTACAATTAGCAGACCTCTCCGCTTCCGAATGGCAAGGTTTTATAGCCTCATTCACCAGGGGACAGGGCTTTTCCGTCAGCGAGCGATTTATTCCTTTCCTGAGTTTTGCCCTCAATTACTTAGTTGGCGGACATAAGGTATTCGGCTATCATCTGATCAATCTGCTTATCCATCTGTTAGCGGCCATAACACTTTATTTTCTGCTGCAAAATATACTGAAGTTGCCTCAACTTAAGGCACGCTATGAGAAGCACGCCCATTATTTGGCCGCCGGGGCAAGCCTATTATTTTTGCTGTATCCGGTACAGACCGAAACCGTAATATTCACCTGGCAACGCTGTACCAGCCTGGCGGCCTTGTTCTATTTGCTTACGCTGCTTTGTTACTTGAAGGGTCGTACCAGCCCCCCACCACACCGCCTGGTTTATTTCTTCATATCTCTGATAACCGCCATATGCGCCCTTTTCAGCAAGCAAAACACCGCCACCCTACCCCTTTTCATTATCCTGTTGGAGGTTTACTTCATCCAGGGAATCAACTGGCCGCAAATTAAATCCCGCTTAGGTTATTTGCTGGCGCTGGCGGGTGGTTTTTTATTGATAGCAGTCTATTACACTAACCTCAATTTTACCGACTGGGTGGTCAGTGGATATGCTAAACGCAATTTCGGGGTGTTGGAGCGGGTACTGACTCAGCTACGGGTAGTGGTCTACTATATCAGCCTGCTCTTATTTCCACTGCCTTCCAGATTAAACCTGGATTATGGTTTTCCGGTATCTCAAAGCTTAACCCAACCGCTTAGCACGCTGTTTTGCCTGTTACTGATTGCCGGTTTGATATTTATTGCCCTCTACCTGGCTAAAAGAAACCCGCTGATTTCATTCAGCATTTTATGGCTACTGGGAAATCTGGTAATCGAATCCTCGGTTATCGGGCTGGAGTTGGTCTATGAGCACCGCCTGTATCTGCCCTCAGTGGGCTTTTATCTTCTGCTCAGTATCGGGGTCTGGGAATTAGTGGACCGGCTTGCTTTAAAGACAAGATTGGTTGGAGCTATAGCCATTTGGGGAATAATTTTGCTTACTTTAACTATATTTACCCATAAGCGCAATGCTGTCTGGGGAGAAGAATTAAGGCTATGGCGGGATGTAGTTAAAAAGTCAGCCGAAAAATACAGACCGCACAGCAACTTAGCCTTTATATATAATAAGTTGGGCCGTTATGATGAAGCTATTACAGCCGCCGGCCGGGCGCTGGAATTAAATCCGCTTTCATACCGGGCGGCCAATAATTTAGGCGTGGCTTATTATCGTAAGGGAATGTTCGATGAGGCCCGCCGGTATTACCAAACCGCACTTGAACTAAACCCCCGATATGCCGATGCCGTAAACAATCTGGGCCTGGTTTATAGCGCTACCGGAGATTATCAACAAGCCATACGGCTGTTTAAGCAGACCCTGGATATGGAACCTGACCATGTAGTAGCCTACAATAACCTGGGAAATTTATACCGTGACCAAGGTCAATTAGATGAAGCCATAGCACAGTTTACTAAAGCCAAACAGTTACGTCCCGATTTAGCTGAAACATTTAATAATCTGGGAATAACTTATTATTATAAGAAAATGTACCCCGAATCCCGACAGGCTTATGAACAGACGCTGTTATTAATGCCAAATCATGTAGCTGCCGTTACAAACCTGGGGGTAATTTATTATCAACTGGGGCTTAAGGATAAGGCCAGGCTTCTGTTTGATAAGGCTTTAAAGTTGGACCCCGACAACCTGGATGCACTTATCAACCTGGGGGTAATATATTCCGAGGAAGGTAAGTTCAAAGAAGCTATGGCTGAATATCAACTGGCTTTGGAATTTGACCCGAAAAATATAAATGCACTGGCTAATATGGCAACTGTATATACTACCCAGAAAAGAATACCCGAAGCTATAGAATTATATCAACAAGCGCTTGAAATTAACCCCAGGATACCGGTTTTGCATTACCTGCTGGGGGATTTATATGAGCGGCAGGGCAACTATCTGGAGGCCATGAACGAGTATGACCAAACCCTGCAACTGAACCCCGATTTCGCCGTAGCCTATGCTAAAATAGGCTTCATCTATAGGGGATACGGGCAGCTTGAATCCGCAATGGAATACTATCTTAAGGCGCTGGATTTCACCTTAGATCCTAAGCAGCGCCAGGAATTACAAAAAATAGTCCGACAACTAAAAGAGGGAATAGCGGCGGATAAAAACAATACTGACTATTAGGGTTTAATCCGAAGCAACCAACCGACGCCAGAAACTCTCCCCATTCCCCAGCGGGCTGATACCCAATGCCTCAGCCACACTCTGCCCCACATCAGCCAGGCTGCCGCCTGTTCCCAGATCAACTCCCGACTTAATTCCCGCACCATACACCAAAAGCAAGGCATACTCGCGGGTGTGGTCAGTGCCGGGGGTGGTAGGGTCGCAACCGTGGTCACTGGTGATAATCAATAAATCCTGCTCTCCCAGATTATTTATAAGCCTGGGCAGCCATTCATCAAATTCCTGTAATGCCCGGGCATAACCGGCTACATCATTGCGATGGCCATACAGCATATCAAAATCCACCAGGTTGGCGAATATCATGCCTGTTTTCAGTTGTTTAAGCGCACCGATAATCTTTTGCATCCCATCCTGATTGCTTTCGGTATGCCGGCTTTCGCTTATCCCCCGCTGGCTGAAAATATCTCCAATTTTGCCAATCCCTGTTACCTTGATTTCTGCTTTGTGCAATCTATCCAGCAGGGTGTCTCCAGGCGGCGGCAGGGCGAAATCCCGGCGGCCGGCGGTTCGCTTAAACGACCCCGGTTGACCGATAAAGGGACGGGCGATCACCCGCAGCACATTATGCGGGCTGACTAATAATTGGCGCGCTATCCGGCAGATACGATACAGCTCAGTCGGTGGAACCAACTCCTCATGGGCAGCGATTTGAAACACACTGTCCGCCGAGGTATAAACAATGGGATAACCGGTTCTTAAGTGCTCCGCCCCCAGTTCTTCAATAATCTCAGTACCCGAAGCCGGTATATTACCCAATACCGACCGCCCGATGGCCCGGCTGAAAGCTTCGATTACCTCGGCCGGAAAGCCATCAGGATAGGTGGGAAATGGTTTAGTCTGCACCAGACCCGCCAGTTCCCAATGCCCTATATTGGTGTCCTTACCCCAGGAGGTTATAGCCAGCTTCCCATAGCAACCCATCGGGGTGGCTACAGGCTTAATTCCCACAAAATCGTCTATATTACCCAACCCCAAGGCGGCTAAATTAGGCAGTTTTATGCCTGCCAGCTTACGGTCTATATGGCCTAATGTATGGGCGCCTGCATCCCCATACTTCTCTGCATCGGGCAGCGCCCCTAACCCAAGACTATCCAATACGATAATTACTACCCGCTTAATCACTGATCACCTCTTTTGTTTCTATACAGGAAATTATATAATTGAAGTTGTGACCCTATATACCAGCCTTCGCTACCATCCATAGGACGGCAGAAGGCGGGGCTTAGCAATACATAATTAATCCAGCCCCCGGCTAGTTGACAAATCAGCATCATTATAGTAGCCTACTGAATTATATAACGCAAGATTTTTAACCCGAACATTTTTTACGATGCCCGCTAAATTTTCCCATATTGATGATGAAGGACACTGTCGGATGGTGGATGTTACCCAAAAGCCGGTTAGTTTCCGGCAGGCAAAAGCGGCGGGCAAGGTTTTTCTGGCGGCGGCTACTATAGAATTAATCCGGCAAGATAAAATAGTCAAAGGAAATGTGCTGGAGGCTGCCCGTTTAGCCGGCATCCAGGCCGCCAAGCAGACTCCTTATCTTATCCCCTTATGTCATCCCATCCAGCCCACCCATATTCAGTTGGATTTAGAGCTTAAACCCACTGAAGGCAGTATTTGTATCCAGACTTTGGTGAAATGCGCCGAGCGCACCGGGGTGGAAATGGAGGCCCTGACCGCCGTTTCAATAGCCGCACTCACTATTTACGATATGTGTAAGGCGGTGGACAAACAAATGCGCATAAGTGATATTCGACTACTTGAAAAAAGCAAAGCAGATCTGACAGAACATTTCACCTGATTTACTCCCTTCCACAATCAGCGGGAAAATTGTTTATAAATAACCGATAATATGTTATTATATTTTATTGATAATCAGCTAATTGCCCTGGTTGGTGTGCAATGTTATTGCGCATTCAATTAGATAACGTAGTGTCTGGTCTGTTGCACAGTTTCTGGTAACAGTTCCCTGGTATTTTATAAGAAGGGGTTTTTATATGGCAAAAATTAAGCTTGCAATTCTGGGAGTGGGAAATTGTGCCAGCTCGCTACTGCAGGGAATAACTTATTATGCCGATAAGAATGAACAGGATAGCGCCGGTTTAATGTACTGGGATATAGCCGGTTATAAACCATATGATATGGAGGTAGTGGCGGCTTTTGATGTGGATGAACGAAAGGTGGGCCAGGATGTAGCCCAGGCCATATTTGAGCTGCCTAATTGTACTACTATATTCTGCAAAAATGTACCGCTGACAGGTACTAAGGTTCGCATGGGCAA
>JAJRUS010000005.1 GCA_024277675.1 bacterium
AGGACAATCTTTTCATCAAGCAGTTGAAAAATATCTTTATCACCGGTAACGATAACCGTTTGCACACTAGCACTCTCCGCCATCTTAGCTAACGTACCGATAACATCATCCGCTTCATAACCGGCTAATTCCAGAATAGGAATATGCAGCGCCTCCACCACCTGTTTTATATAGGGGATTTGAGGAATAAGCTCCTCCGGCATCGGCGGGCGATGGGCCTTATATTCGGCATACTGCTTATGACGGAAAGTGGGTTCCGGGCGGTCAAAGGCGATGGCCAGATACTCCGGCTGCTGCTCGTTTATGATCTTAAGCAACATCCGGGTAAAGCCGAAAATGGCGTTAGTCGGCATCCCCTGGGAATTGGTCAGGTGCTTAATAGCATAAAACGCCCGATAAATATACGAATTACCGTCTATGATGAATAAGCGTGGGGTTTTTGTAGGCATATTGTTTTCTTGTTAAGCTATATATCTATAAAGTTTCCAGTATATTCGGAGCCTGGACCGAAGGGAGAGATTTTCATAAGCGTAGAGAACCGGATACATTCTGTTATACGAAATGGTCTCCTACATCACCAATCAACTGAAGGGGGGTATATCTAAAGGCAAACCGACCCTCATAAAGAATCTCGCGAAGGATTGAGATAGATGCTCTCTATAAGGAGGTAATAATCGCAATCTATCACCTTTACTTTTAGCTAAATTCACAATAAAATCAAAATGAACGCTGAAAACACTTCGAAAATCAACAACTAAATAATCTGCTTCAAACCCACTAACCTCACATTTATTTAGGAGATGGTAACCTGGCGAGTAACCACGTCGCAACGCTTCTTTCCCATCTTTACTTTTATAGTATGAATTTTTCTTCTCAAATTCACATAGCGGCCAAATCGGACAAACGAGAACCAACTTGACGTTTCTTTGCGCAAGATCACATGATTGGCTCATAATAACCACATTGTAGTTATAAATGCGTACTTCTATTTCTTCATATATCTCCGAAGGAGGAATTACAATCGGACATTCTTTGATAAAATCTCCCTGTAAAAGGTTTTCTTCACCGGCTACAACCTCAAACCAAAAGTACTCTTTTGCCATTAGGTCCCCTCCGCCCCTACAATATGCGGAGTTGCTTTTTCTATGCTTTTTACCCTTACTCGTAAAGTGTATTCCTTTATAGGGGACATCTGAACAATAAGGTTATGTTTTATCATTCCTGCTACTATCATCTCTTCAGAAATTTCCTTAACTTCTATCAAAGATGTCCCGCTCTTTACTTCAAAACGCGGCCAAACTGAAGACAAATCAATTTCAAACAAAAACAATGGGTTTTGGTAGAAGGGAAAATATTCGTTTGGTCGTTTCTGTCTTATCAAAATAGAGAACGGAATATCCAATAATTCGTTTATGTCTGCTTCCCTTGTTGAACTTCCAGTGGGTGTGTATTGAATTGGATAATCCGGGCAAGTAACATCTTGCGATATTCCTTGATACACCATCACTCAAATCTCCTTAGCAATTCTCCCTCTATCATCTTAAAAAACCAATCATCTGTCAAATCATGAGCTTCTTTTACCCAGGTAGCAACTCCCTCTTTCGCCTTGGGAGCACCATCTCCAACTGACTGAAGCATCGTCTCCCATATTAAAGCATCCACATTTTTTATTTTTCCCTGGATAAATTTTAGATGTACTGTTCCATTAGGTCTTGTAGATGGAAAAGAAAATCTCAAATCAAAGCCTAAAGGTAATTTACTAACTCCAGTATCTTTAAATAGTTTTTCATATATTTCTATATTTACCTTCATTTCTTCTTTCAGAAAATCGAATATATAATCTTTACCATAATCAAAATCAACAGCATCAATATACCGTAACAATAAGCTATTAATCTTCAAATTGTTTTCTGCCTCTGGGTACGTTTCAAAAAGAGTATCCAGCACATAAGATATCCTTTTATCAAAATCCTCCCATATATACCCATCAGTATCATTTAAAGTGATAACACCTGGTCCTATTTGAATAAGAGGCCATTTATCTCTATCTTTTCTAAATCTATGCTGAACAACGTATCCCGCAATTTCATCTGGCATTGTTGCAGTAGGTAATTGCTCATGAAAAGGATATTCACTGCTAACCCTGTCATATATTCTACCAATTAGTATTTTATAGTGTGGGTCTACTTTTATTCCAGGTGATTGCTCCTGTAGTTCCCACCGCAACTCAAATATCGCCTCTACAAGAGGCTTGTTTGTTAGAATCTTCCTAGTCATCCGCTATCTCCCATATTTTTTTCTAAAGGCACCACTATAATTTCTAACTTTAAAAAAGCGAAAAACTTGTTTTTAACCTATTTAAGTATAACATACTTATCTGGATTTAGTAAAAAATATAACCATTGCTCCAATTTCCTACCCCACCTGATTATATGCCCTTATCCTGAAGTCTACTCCCAGTTCAGCTTCGGCAATCTGGCGGCAGCGCGCTATATCAACCCCCGGCATTTCCAGCACGGTAACCGAAATCTCTGGTATATATTGCTTGGCTTGTTGAATAAATTCTTTTATCGCATTATAAGCGCCTGCTCCTGATTGGGGATGGCATAGCTCCAGGTATTTGGCCTCATCTTCGGTATTCAGGCTTACCGACAGCGCATCCACTAAACCTGCTAATTCCGGCAGGATGTTGCGCTTATGAATCAGGTTTCCCTGACCATTAGTGTTTATGCGTATTTTATACCCGTGGGGCTTAATTTGTCGGGCTACCTGTATAATAACCTCTAACCGCAGCAGCGGTTCGCCGAAGCCGCAGAAGACGATTTCCTCATAATCCCCCCCCGCCTGTTTTTGTATAGCCTCAATAACCTCCTCTGCACTCGGTTCATGTTCTAATATTAAGTTATGCCCCTTGACATAGTAAGATTTGTTACGGGCGCAGAAGCTGCAATCGTTGCTGCAGCGATTGGTGAGATTCACATATAATGAGCGGCGTATGGGGTAGACGATCCGGCTTTGCTCTTCCCCCGCAGGAATGCCGAATAAGTTTCGCACATTTAAGCTGGTTATGCGGCCGATATCTTCCAGTGAAAGCCCTTTTAGTTCAGCTACCACCTGCGCGGTATACTTTACATATGCCGGTTCGTTGCGTTTTCCCCGGTGCGGCACCGGTGCAAGGTATGGCGCATCGGTCTCCAGCAGCAGTTTTTCTGCCGGCGTCCGGGCTATAAGCTGTCTTAAGCCCTGCGCTTTCTTAAAGGTAATCGGCCCGGCTGCCGATATATAAAGCCCCAGGCTTAAACATTGCCTAAGCATAGCCTCATCCCCGGAGAAGCAGTGCATTACCCCGCCACAGGCCGGCGGATGTTCTTTTAATATTTTAAGCGCATCCGCCTCGGCTTCCCGCTGATGTATAACTACCGGTAATTCTAATTCATTGGCTAGTTGCAATTGTTGTTTGAAAACTTCCTGCTGTATTGCCGCAGGAGAGTGCATATAATGATAATCCAACCCCATTTCCCCCAGTGCCACTACCTTGGGATTAGCCGCCAACTTCCGCAAATGGTTATAAGTATCCGGGCTGACTAATCTTGCCTCATGCGGATGGATACCCACGGCGGCATAGATCAGCTCATGCTGAGTGGCCAGCTCTACCGATTTAGCGGAGCTTTGCTCATCCGAGCCTATATTTATAATATGGCTTATACCCGCATCGCAAGCCCGCCGGAGGACTGCTTCCAAGTCATCCGCAAACCGCGGCATCTCCAAATGCGCATGTGAATCTACTAACACCTTAAACCTCCCTCGGCATGTAATAAAATAATCGTGTTACATGCCGACTTAACTTAAGCCGGTCATGCTGATATTAAAAATGAAGTCATCCTTATCGAAGCGATCGACGAACGACAGTCCTACACTCCAGCACTGGGAGGTATAGGTCAGGCTATATCTTTTCTCCACCCACTGATTATATTCCACGTTATGGTTACCGCTGAATCCCAGCGCTATTTTTTTGCCGAGATTTAAATTAACCCCGCCATAAAGAGTGTTTATATTGTCAACTTGCGTTTGGCCATCGTCTATTTCTCCGTTGGTGTAGCGCCAACCGGCAACCAGTGACATATAATCCGAGAGGGTCAGCCAGCTATCCATATTATTGTCGGCCACTTTCCCGGTATAAACATCATAGCGCAGTTCCCAATCCAGGCGAAGCCTGGGAGTGGGTTTTAACTCCAGGTCAAATTTGAGCGGTAAGAATGGACGCCGGGGCTGGCCGCTCAGTTCCTCCCGCCGCTCCGCTCCTATATCGTATTCCTGGCTTATGGTGAGCAGTAAAAGTTCACGTAATGCTTCTGCTTGCTCAGGCGAAGAAAAGAACCCCAGGACGTGTTGCATAATACCATAGCGCACTATATTCTCACCCGGTATTTCATCTAAAGCATCAAATTTTAACAAATCAGCTTGATCCTCCTGGGAGATATAGCTGTAATCGATAAAGGGTTGAAATAAATGCTTTATCTTGGTAAGCCCGCTTGAGGCTTGACGTTCATAGATGCGGTATGGTTGAGGGCCGTCCAGTCTGATTCCCAATTCATATAACCCCCGTTGATCGCTTACCCCTTGTTGATTTTTGGTATACCAGGTTTGTAAATAGCCCGCCCGGGGAGTAATCACGCTGCGCGGGCCTATCTCAAGTGGCAGCCTTACTTGAGGATACAGATGCAATCTTTGAGTCTCTTCCTCCCCCGAGGCCAGATCTCGGCTCCAGTTTAAGCCGGATAATTCCAATTTATAGAACAGGGGAGTATCAAGCACTGGTTGGGAAATAGCGAATATTTTTAACTCCGGCAGGCGCCAGCGCTTATTCTTCCTGGTATTATACAAATCTTCAGTATATTCGGCGATGGAGCTGGCGCCATAGGCATCCCAGTTTTTATAAAGCCAGAGGTATGAGTCCTGTTCCTGCCGGCGTCGCCGGCTTATATCGGTATCGAGATCTTGTTCATATCGGCGGTCACTCAATAAATCAGCCCGTAACACACTCTTTACGCCATCACCCAACTCCTGCCGGATGTTTATATAGGTTTTCCAGCGATCCTGCTTGGTTAGCCAGTCACGTATCAGGTAGCTTTGTAATTTCCCTTCATCCTCAGGGGTTAAGGCATAGCGCATCTCCAGACTGCTGCCGATACCCCGCTTACTGAAATAATCAGCGCTTACCGTAGCGTCCGCCCAGTCATTTATAGCCCAGAAGAAACTCTCGCCAACTATAAAACCATCTATATTGGAATAACCCAAACGGGGAATCAGCAAACCAGTAGCGCGCTGGGTTTTTATGGGCAAAAGTGCATAAGGAAAGCGAAACACTGGCACTTTTTTTATATAGAGCGAGAAATCGGTGAGGTAGGCATAGTGTTCAAGATGCACCAGGCAGCGTTCTACCCTGAATTTCCAATCGGGAAGGCTTTGATCGCAGGTGGTATAAGTGCCCCGGGTAATCAAAAATTTATCTTCCGCCAGCCGTTCAATCTTTTCGCCGGTTAAAAAATAGGCCGGCGCCAAAAAGGCTTCTCCCCTGTAAAGTATTCCCAGTTTACTCCTTAGATTAATCTCCAACTCCTCTCCCACCAGCCGGTTCTCACCATCATCTAAAATTACGTTACCGGTGGCTCGTGTCTGGCCGGTATCGGCATAAAATACCGCCTCATCAGCCCGCAGCCTCATATCGCCATATCTTATATCCACATACCCACGGCCAATATAAACATTCCCGGTTTCTTGATACTCCAGCGTCTTGGCGTGAAGATAAACCGGCAGCTCCTGTTCTTGCATTCGCTCTATCTTTTTCTCCGACAGGGGAGCTTCGAGCATTTTAGCCCGGACGCTACCAGCCATACAAAGCCACAGGCCAGCCAGAACAAGAGACACAAAACGATGTTTCATATGCAGTAAGGGGGGATCATCATTTGGTTAACCTGGCCAACTGCCGGGTCAGTACCAGCGCACCCAGCCCGTTTAAGAAACCGGTGAGCAGGGCCACTCCCAGAAAGACCGGCAATAGATAAAAAATTCCATAATGCTTGATTAATACCCAATAAGCCACCCCCAATTGAGTTATGGTATGCGTATAAGCCCCAATCAGGCTCACCCCTATCAGACTGAAGTATCTACCGGCAAAAGACAGGGTCAGCCACATCGCCAGGATACTGCTCAACCCCCCGGAAAGACTGAGGATGAAAGTCGGCCCCAGCAAATTGCCGCTAATGAAGGAACCCAATACAATTCTTAACACATTTACTACCAGGCCCTCCTTAAGACCATAGGTCGCCAATACGCTTAAGATTATAATATTAGCCAATCCCAATCTCAACCAGGGAGTAGGATTAGGTAGCGATAGCTCAACCAGATGCAACACTACCGCCACTGAGGTAAGCATAGCCAGAAATACCAGCTTGCGGGTGCGGGCATAGGCTGAGGTGTAGCCCCCCTTAACAGAGCCGGAGTCTGGGTCCGGCTTAGCGACTGATGCCATCTAACTCCTCCCCGGCAGTTGCCCCGGCTACGCTGACTACCACCTGATTGGGCACACAGGCAATCAACTCACCCGACTTATTTATCCAGCCCATTCCCAGACAGATTTTATTGGGGCATGGAGCCTCAATCATCCTTATCCGACCGTCTTTTATCTCCAGCCTGGCGGTTCCCGAAACCCCCGCTATTTTAATTGATTCATAATCACGGGCCAGGGGATATCTGGCTATTTCCTTATTACTTACCCTGATTATGACATAATTCCCTTCCGTCTGCATCACCCTTACCCAGGTATAACTAAAACCGGTGGCCATGATTAAGCCCAGGATCAACAGCTTATCGGCCCAGGTTAGTAGGGCAAAGATTTTTTTCATAGCTAAATTCAATTTTAATGATTGAAGTCCAATTTGCCCTTTAGCCCTGATGATACGCTTACATTCCCGGCTGCATCAACGATCAGCGCCTCGGTATCCGGTAATCCTTCGATTAATTTCATACCTTTTTCCGGGCCTAGTACGAATACCCCGGTAGCCAGGGCATCGGCGGCCGCAGTTGATTGAGCAACCACCGTTACTGCCTGGCATCCCCTGGCGGGGCGGCCGGTCGCCGGATCCAGAATATGATGATAACGTACCCCCTGATACATGAAAAATTGCTCATAGTCGCCAGAGGTAACCACGGCCTGATTATCCACTCGCAGGCTGGCCAAAATTTGCTTCGGCTTCCGGGGATGTTGAATGCCGATATTCCACAAATTTCCATCCGGCCGGGTACCGATAGTGCGTATATCCCCACCGGCATTTACAAGGGCTGAGCTTATGCCTCGCCGCTTTAAAATATTAATGGCTTTATCTACCGCATAGCCCTTGGCAATCGCTCCCAAATCTATGCTCATTCCAGGCCGGGCCAGCCTGACCGCCGGCGGTTTGCTCTGGGTGAGAATCATGCTATAGCCGACCAGGGGCAGCTTTGCCGCTATCTCTTCCGAACTGGGTTTACGGTATTGTTTATTATCAAGTCCCCATAATCTGGATAATGGCCCGATACTTATATCAAAGGCCCCAGCCGTAAGCTCAGCGTAATATTTCGATTGTAATACAAGCTGAAACAGTTCAGCGTCTATGCTGACAGCCTTTCCACCGGCCGCCTGGTTTATGCGTGCCAATTGGCTTTTCGCTGACTGGAAGCTCATTAAGTTATCGATCCTTCCAAATTCGGCAAAAGCGGCTGCCAGGGCGGCGCTTGCTGCAGAGGGATCGGTTGCAATCAGCTTTATCTCTACCAGAGTTCCCAGCAGCGTTTGAGTTTCATGATAAATATTCGGTGGCGGGGCCGGTCGGCAGCCGCCGATAAGCAGTATCAGCCAGCATCCGGCAATAACATATGGGTATCTTGAAAAATTGCTCTTTTCACCGATTGACGGCGTCGCAGATCGTCTCAAAATGCTCATGTACCAGCATGTACACTGCGCTTTTTTGACTCGCTGCTCCTTGTTCTCGAAGAAAATTTCTAATTTTTCAAGATACCCATATTTATTAATCATACGAAGTATGGGTATAATGATTGATTGTCTTTTATTCATGTATAGGAAATTATATAACCAATCTTGGCTTAAAATAAGCTCCCGCTTCCGTCCACAGGGCGGCAGGGGGCGGGGCTGACCATAAGGTAATGGTTTTAATGTGAATAATCCAGGCGATTGCCTGGTTTATTCATGTGCTTACATCCCGATAGGAATTAATGCTAAAAAAGGGACTCCTGTCCCCTCTCGCACAATGATTCATCGCATAATTAGTCCAGGCCCGGGGTCATGGCCCCTGGCTGGCTATTCGATTTCCAAATCCTCTTCCTGGGTTACCCTGAGGACTTCCTCCACACTGGTTATCCCTTCCTTCACTTTCTTCCAGCCATCCTCCCTCAGGGTAGTCATTCCCAGGGCAATTGCCTGTTGTCTGATTACATTGGAGCTGGTTTTCTTCAAGATCAGTTGCCTGAGCTCATCATTTATGATCAACAATTCAAAAATACCCAGCCGGCCGCGGTAGCCGGTGAAGTTACAATTTTTGCAGCCTTTACCGCTGGCTATTTTAAAGCCCTTAGCGTCTTTTAACCCCATAAGCCTAAGCGTCTGTCGATCAGGTTCGGCTTCCTGCCTACATTTTTTACAGACAACCCGTACCAACCGCTGGGCCAGTATCCCTTCCAGACAGGAAGCGGCCAGGTAGTGCTCCACCCCCATATCCAGCAGCCGGGTGATGGCGCCTGATGCGTCATTGGTATGCAGGGTGGAGAAAACCAGATGCCCGGTAAGCGCCGACTGAATGGCGATTTCGGCGGTCTCCAGATCCCTGATTTCCCCCACCATCATAATATCCGGGTCCTGCCGTACAATCGAGCGCAGTCCGCTGGCGAAGGTAAGCCCGATCTTGGGCTTCACCTGAATCTGATTCACCCCGCTCAACTGATACTCGATGGGGTCTTCCACGGTGATGATTTTCTTATCGGGTGAATTGATTTTATCCAGCGCCCCATACAGAGTGGTGGTCTTACCCGACCCGGTAGGGCCGGTAACCAGGATAATGCCGTGCGGCTTTCTGATTAAACTCTCAAACTGCTTCTTACTGGTCGGTGGAAAGCCTAAATCATCCAGATCAAGCATGATGTTGCTGCGATCCAATATCCGCATTACCACGCTCTCCCCGTAAATAGTGGGGATAGTGGATACCCGCAAATCCACCTTCTTGCCCAGCACCCGCAAGCGCACCCGGCCATCCTGCGGCAGCCGGCGTTCGGCGATATTCATCTCGGCCATAATCTTGATGCGCGAGATAATAGCCGGTTGCAGGCGCTTGGGCGGCGATTCGGTGTCATACAGGATACCGTCGATGCGATATCGCACCTTAAGTTGACCCTCGAAGGCCTCGATATGAATATCGCTGGCCTTACTCTCAACGGCCTTGGAGATAATCAGGCTCACCAGCCGGATAACCGGCGCCTCCTGCGCCATATCCCGCAGGTGATCTTCGTCCTCATCCCCATCGGCATGCAGATATTGCAACTCCCCCTCCGGGATATCCCCTACAATACGCTCCATGGTGCTGCTGCCGCTGCCGAAATAGCGCTCTATGGCCTCGGCTATATCGCCTTCCTTGCTGATATAAACCCGGAGGCGGCAGTTGGTGCGCAGCCTCAGGGCGTCGATGGTGACTGTATCCAGCGGATCAGCCATGGCGATGGCCAGTACCCCATCGGATAAACTTAAGGGAAAGAATTTATACTGCTCCATGAATTTAGTGGGAATGCCGATAGTTAAGGGCGGGGAGGTGGGAAACCTAACCAGCGGCAGATATTCAAGATTAAGCTGCCGGGCGGTGGTCTTAAGCAGCTCCTCTTCGGAGATAAAGCCCAGATTAACCAGCAGCCGACCCAGCCGCTCGCCGCCAGCTTGCTGGATAGACAAGGCTTTTTCCAGGTCCTCAGCCGAAATCTTCTGCTGCGAAAGCAATAGATCGCCTAACGGCGCCATAAATTCAGCTGATGTTTGAGTTTCCATAGTGATCCCCTACTAGAATTTAGCCTAAACATGAATATTAGTCAACCAATATGTGTGACCCTGTCAAGCACATTTAAAAATGTCCGGTTTTTACACAAATAGAAATGTCCGGTTTTTGGCAATTAAAATTTCTCCAGGGATGGCTCTTGGGCGGAATGTTTTGTTTTCTTGGCTTAAGCGCTTCAGATTTAACTGGTTCAGGCTTAGTCGGCCTCGAAGTTATCTCCTTGAATCTTAAGCTCTTACCATTGTGCTTAATAAGCATCGAACCGTCTGTCCTCTCTTCCACCATAACCCGTTTTGCGGTTGTCTTCTCAAGTAGCTGATACAGCTGCTTATCATGCGCTATGGTATGGTCATTCCTGACTCCCCGCCTGGTCTTTTTGCACAGGACATCATCCAGTATAAGACCATCCGGCACAGGCATATGCAGGTCTGCTGTTTTGGCAGCCCCAACACCGAACTTCTGGTTATATACAGGCAGATACTCCACCAGGAAATCATTTGCCGCTTCTTTGGTCTTTGTGCCCTTTAACCGCATCTCTTTCACCAACCTGTCTTGAAATGTGCCGAAGTTCCTCTCGATCCTACCTTTTGCTTGAGGTGAATTAGCATGGATTACCTTAACTCCCAACTCAGCTAACGCCCGCTCAAACTGGCTCAGTGGTTTCTTGTTGTTCAATTCATCTGAAATCGTGGGCTTAGCCGTTGATTTATAAGTAGAGTGTCTATCCACATAGGCGCTCTGAGGGATGCCATAGTACTCCACATATCCCTTGAAGCCGTCCATAGCAGGCAGCGTCCCTTCATAATCGTAAAACCTGGCAAAAACCTGGCTGGTAGCATCGTCTATATAACCCATTAACGCCAATTTGGGGCCTCTGCCCTCCAGCCAATCATGATGCGAGCCATCCATTTGCACCAGCTCGCCAAAATGCTCCTTACGCTGCCGCCATTGGCGATGTTTCCTGGCCTTTCTGCGCTGCTGCCACAGCCCCTCTGCTATCAGCCAATTGCGAAGCGTCTGCGTCCCCAGCTTTATCCCCATCTTGACCACACAAACCACCATCTTCATTATATAACTATCCGATATTAAAAGGCAAATTGAGGTTTTTGTCGCTCGCATTGTAGATACGAACATACATATCCCTGTCAATGCTTGCCACCCATCACTATTTCGTGTAATATACCATCTTGTTGTTATGTTAAGTTTAACCATATTTAACAAGGTGGGTCAAGTTGAGCACGATCAGATATTTGGGTATGGAGGTAGAACGTAGTCTGGCAGAGGGCTGC
>JAJRUS010000121.1 GCA_024277675.1 bacterium
AAAGCCAAAGATTAAATAAAAAACAGGGATAATAAACACAAATCAAGCGAAAAATTGAGATGTTGTAGAAATGCAAATTGGTTGCTAAGGGGTTTTTTCGCCCCTTTTTTAAAAAACTGAATTAAGCGACAACCCCATTATGGAGCTTGAAGGATTGGGCGCCGAGGTGTGGAGGGATGTAGATGCCCAGGAATATATTTGCCAAGAAAGGGAGTCATGGGATTAGTTGAAGAATTACGAACCAGAGAGTCCTTTGTGCTCTTTGTGAACTTTGTGGTGAAAAATTGGTATGCTATAACCTTAAAGAGTACATATATTAACCACAAAGCACACAAAGGCCACAAAGAATTTATAAATTTGATGTGATTATATCATGAATAACCAATCTAACCAGGCTATATTCATAGATCGGGATGGGACGATAAATGAAGAGGTGAACTATTTAGATCACCCGGATCAGCTACGTATATTGCCCCGTTGTGCAGCAGCTATCAAAAAAATCAATCAGCATGATATAAAAACAATAGTGATTACCAACCAGTCAGGGATAGCCCGCGGCTATTTTACCGAAAAGCGGCTGCAGGAGATTCATGATAGATTAAAGGGACTATTGGCCCATGAGGGGGCGCATTTAGACGGTATTTACTACTGTCCGCATCACCCGGATGATGGGTGCGATTGCCGTAAACCGGCTTCAGGCATGCTAAAAGCTGCCGCCGATGAACACGGCATTGAGCTTGAGCGGTCGTTTGTAATAGGTGATCAGCTCAGTGATATAGGATTGGCCCATCAAGTGGGGGCTAAGGGCGTGCTGGTGCTTACCGGCTATGGTCGGGCTGAGTGCGAGTTGCATAAAGATAAATGGCCCAAGCCACCTGACTATATTGCCAAAGACCTGTACGATGCAGTGGAATGGATTTTGAAATTTGCAGCCAGAAAGGGGTGAAACATGGCTAAGTTATTAGTGATTTATTACTCGCGAACCGGGAATACCCAGAAGATGGCGGAATTGGTGGCCGAAGGCGCAGAGTCCCAGGGCGCCCAGGTGGAGCTAAAACCAGTCCAGGACGTCGAGGTTGAGGAGTTGTTGGAATACGATGCCCTGCTGGTAGGCTCACCCACCTACTACGGCACCATGGCGGCTGAACTGAAAGCGTTGTTTGATGCCAGTGTTAAATTTCACGGTAAGCTGGAGGGCAAAATAGGGGCGGCCTTTGCCTCAGCGGCTAATATCGGCGGCGGTAACGAGACTACCATTCTGGAAATCCTGCATGTAATGCTGGTGCATGGAATGATTATTCATGGGATTCCGCGCGGCGATCATTATGGGCCGGTATCCATCGGGAAACCCGATGAGCGGGCCGGCAAGCAATGCCGGCGACTGGGGGAGAGAGTAGCTGAATTGGCTGAAAAGCTGGCGGGCTGAGTGATGAGCTAACCGTAGATGGGGAGGTGATGCTATATGCTGTTTGTGGTGAAAATTATTGTCTCAGCCTTAATTATTGCGCTGGTCAGCGAAATATCCAAACACCTGGCTAACTTAGGCGGGCTGATCGCCGCCATGCCGATTACCACCCTCTTAACTATGTTCTGGTTAAAATATGAAACCGGGAACCGGGAGGTCATAGTAAAATTTACCATATCGGTTTTTTGGGCAATTTTCCCGACGTTACTGTTTTTTCTGGCGGCCATTTATCTTTTTAAGCGGGGCTGGAGTTTTTATCCGGTGATCGGGGCTAGCCTGGTTATACTTTCGCTGGCGGCCATAGTGCATCAGAAGCTATTAGCGCCATAGGGTAAGTTTTTAGTAGTCCAATTCAACGATTAATCCCCTGTTTAGAACCGCGGCTGGCTAATTCCCGCTCAATGCCGCATAAAATTTTGGATTTATCCAGCATCCATTGTGGCGCTATCAGTGAGTTAAATGGTGGGTCTGAGGTAAGTCGCTGAATGATGATATCAGGGGATAGCCGCTCTAAAAAATCGCAGGCTAAAGAGATATATTCGGCAAATGTAAGCGGTTCATATTCCCCCTGCTCGTATATTGCGGCTAAGGGGGTATCCCTTAATACATACAGGCCATGCAGCTTCACCGCAGCTACCTGCTGCTGATTCAAAAAGCCGGCGGTCTTAAGCATTTCTTCTCTGGTTTCGCCCGGCAGTCCCAGGATTATATGGGCGCAAATCCGCAAATTCCGCAGCCTGGCCCGCTTCACCGCATCCTCAAACTGGGCTACCGTATGTCCCCGGTTAATTAATTTAAGTGTGCGATCATGGGAAGATTGCAGCCCCAGCTCCAGCCAGAAGTAATAACGTCCGGCATAATCAGCCAGTAAATCCAATACCTCATCCGGTACACAATCCGGCCGGGTGCCGATTGCCAGTCCTGCAATATTATCTTTATCCCAGCCCAACACCTCATCGTAGAGCTTTTGTAGCTCATTTACCGGAGCGTAAGTATTGGTGAAGGCTTGGAAATAAGCTATAAACTTGCATGGGCCGTACTTTTTAGTTAAAGCCTGTCTTGCCCGCTCGTATTGCTTCTTTAATGTGGCGATATTATCCAAAAGCGGGGAGGCGGCGCCACATGGCCCGCAATAAATGCAGCCCTGGGAGCTTAAAACTCCATCCCGATTGGGACAACTGAATCCGGCGTTTAAGGGGAGCTTCTGTACCCGCCGGCCAAAGGTTTGCCGCAAATGCTGACTGAATTTGTTATAGCTGACTTGCATAACTATAATACTAACAGATCGGGTAACTGGCAGCAAATATATAACTCTGATATTACCGAAAGATAGAGATATGGTTTGTGATAAATCTTGTCGTCGCTGGTAAATATATATGCTAATACCTGGGAGCAGCGAACCCGCAGGGTAGGGCGCTTGGCCCAGCCGATTGCTTGAATTTTGGATATACGCCCGGCGATGACGATTAACTAAATGGTAGACACAAAATTATATTACTGCTAGTATATCGTTAATCACAGTAACCTCTTTAGAAATTAAAATGGGTTGTCAATAAAGTATACTCAGTATTATATAGGAGATTTGCCATGAAAGCTACCGAGGAACTGAAAAAAGAGCATCGGGGGATAGAGATTATGCTGAGGGTTGCCGAGGCTGTCAGCGCCCGACTGGAATCAGGGCAGGCTGTCCCGCCGGAGCACTTACAAAAAATGGTGGAGTTTTTGCAGGTGTTCGCCGACAAGTGCCACCACGGCAAAGAGGAGGATCAGCTTTTTACTGTACTGGAGGGTACCGGATTTGCCCCCTTTGCCGGGCCCATCCAGGTTATGTTGGAAGAGCATAAGCAGGGGCGGGTCTACATCCGGGCTATGGCTGAGGCGGCTAAAAGTTATAAAACCGAGCCCGAAAAGGCGGCGGCTGGCTTTGCAGAAAACGCCCGTAGTTATAGTTCCTTACTGAGGCAGCATATTCAAAAGGAAGATAATATATTGTACCCCATGGCGGATGAGCATTTATCACCCCAGGATCAAGATGAGCTTCTGAAAAGTTTCGAGCGGATCGAGCAGGAAAGAATCGGCCCCGGTAAACATGAAGAGTTTCATCGGCTACTTAAGCAACTCGAGCAGACATATTGCTAAACAGACTGCTCCAGAGATAGACTGTGCAGGATTGAACCCGAATAGTCTGCGAATAATAGCACACAGAAGGATTTAAAAGAGGATAAAAAAAGAATCTATGAGCAGTAATATTGTTGATTTCAGTAAAGGTAAAGGGAGCCGAAAGAAGAAATGCCCGGCAAAAACAACCACTAGTGTGCTAAAAGGTCCCAAATATGTAGGGATTCCCTGCAAGGTTTGTAACGAAAGACATAAGAAGTATATAGTTGTGCAAACCCTGATTGCGGCGCTTGGACAACCCCAAGCATTACCCCTGATGATTTGCCCCACCTGCGGCTATACTTTTGTCCCTCAGGATGTGCTGGATAAGCTGAAAAATGCTATTGATGCACCAGAACACATAGTTATTCCGGACGGTACGCCGGATACCATGAAGCCGGAATGATGCAGAGTAAAATGCCAACCATTAAGGGCTTGTAAGAAAATTAGATTGGATGATGCCTCAGGGTGCGGAAGCATTCAACTGTTTATTTAGAATACCTGTGCTCGCCGGAAAATCAGAAGCATGCTGGTTGACAGAAGCAACTCGCTGGTTGACAGCCACAAATCACAATAAAGCAGATAGATTTGATGTTTCGGCTTGAGGACAAGCCGAAACATCACAAGCAGATAGATTCCATTGACCCGTAAGATAAATGATTGTATATTGACTTTAATAATTAACCCCTTAAACCTTTACCCCCACTGGAGGGACAATGAACAAATCGGACTTAATCGCAAAAATATCAGGAGATAATGGATTAACTAAAGTAGATGCTGAAAAGGCGCTGAATTCGGTGATTGAGGGAATAAGCGGCGCGCTTAAGAAAGGTGATTCAGTTGCCTTAGTTGGTTTTGGTAGCTTTTCGGTGTCTAAACGTGCTGCTCGCAAAGGGCGTAATCCCCGGACTGGCGCTGAGATTGATATACCGGCTAAGAACGTGGTTAAATTTAAAGCCGGCAAAGGCTTGAGTGAAGCTGTATAAAGCATTTAAAATGGCCATTATTTTCTTTAGCTATCCAAAAACGCCGGTTTTGTTTGGAGCAAGGTAAATGCAGATATGGGTTGACGCAGATGCATGTCCCAAGGTCGTAAAAGAGATACTGTTTCGTGCCGCTGAAAGAGTAAAAGTGCCCGTAATTTTACTGGCAAACAGCCTGCTTCGAACTCCTCCGTCGCCTTATATTAAAGCTATTCAGGTAGCTGACGGTCTCGATGAGGCGGATAACCAAATAGTCCGGAAACTACAATGCGGAGACTTGGTCATCACGGCGGATATTCCACTTGCCGCTGAGGTTATTAACAAAGGCGGCTGTGCGCTTAATCCCAGGGGAGAGTTATATACAAAAGACAATGTTTTTGAATATCTGTCTATGCGTAATTTAATGCAGGAACTCCGAAGCGGCGGAGAAATAACCGGCGGCCCGCCGGCCTTCAACATGAAGGATCGTCAAGCCTTTGCAAATCAACTTGACCGTTTTTTAGCAAAACACTGTGGAACCAGCAAATGATGGGGGCGGTTTTTGAGTTATAAGTATTCTGCAACAGGAAAAAGTAAAATGCCAGAATATTCCATTAGAGAAAGTAAGCGGGCTAAGCATGTTAGCTTGCACATGTCAGCACGGGACGGTTTAGTTTTAGTTGCTCCTCATGGCTTCGACCATAGTCAAATCCCCAATATTCTCAAGCGAAAACAGTCGTGGATAGAGAACGCATATCGCCGTATAGAACAACAAGGTAATACTATCAAGCCTAAACCTGTTGACTCATTACCGGAGCGGATTTTTTTACAGGCAGTAAACGAAGAGTTTTTGCTGGAATATAAGCCACTAGCCACCCATTGGGTTGAAGCAGCGGAAAATGGAAATAATACCATTTTAGTTTCCGGGGCTATAAACAAACACACTTTATGTAAGACGGTTCTTCAAAAGTGGGTCAACTATAAGGCCAAGAAATACTTAATCCCCTGGCTAAAAAAAGTTAGCGAAGAAATTGATTTGCCGTTCAGCCGCTCTACTATTAGGAACCAGCGATTACGCTGGGGTAGCTGTTCTAAGCAAAAGAATATTAGCATAAACCAAAAACTGCTCTTTTTCCCCGAGCATTTAGTCCGCTATATATTTATTCACGAACTATGTCATACTGTGCATTTGAATCATTCGGTCGCATTTTGGGCGTTTGTTGGCCAGAAAGAACCCAATTTTAAGCAGTTGCGCAAAGAAACGCGCACGGCATGGAAATACATTCCTGATTGGAGTAACGATTAATATAGATGAAAACACAAAAACCACATATTGTGCCAAAATATGTAACGTATGGTTTTTTCTCGATTGGTCTCTTTTCAGCTATCGCCTTTAGGGCAATAATAATATTACAGCACATAGAGCCAGATTGGGTGAGACCTGTTTGGTACTTTGGGGTGGTGGGGTATATTCTCTTTTTCTTATATCGTTTTGAGATTACTAAAAAGCGCAAAAAAGCCATCAGTGATTATGGACTACTGGAAAAGATTGAGAACAAAACTCTTTCGGATGAAGATAGAAAAGTCCTTACATACCTCCTCTCATCCATCAAGGTCTCCCTTGAAGATAAGAATTATGCGCTGATATTCCTGCTGTCGATTGTGGCAATAACAGCCGACATAATATTAAGTATTATGAATATATGGGGTTGACAAATTAAATTGACTTTAATTCTAAAAACCTATATTTTATTTATCATGAAGTTGCCATCAACGTTACTATATTTTGAAACATGAAAGGAGAAGCATAAGCCATGGAAACATCTGCTGAAATTAACCAGGAGTTAAGGCAATCTACCAGTCAAAGAAAAACACTTCCGGGGTATCGATGTCTTGGAAAACAACGTGACGGGAATTATGCGCTTTCAGTTGGAGTTGCTACTGCCTGCTTTACAGCAGACCAGTTGCATAAATTAGCTGATATTGTAGCTGAGTATGGAAAAGTTGGCCATTTGTCAACAGCGCAAAGCATGATAATTGTAGGAATCAAGCAGCAGAATTTTTACAAAGCTAAAGCAGCAGTGTTAAATGCCGGTTTTGATATACGTTCAATCGGGCGCGATGTGCGTCAGGTAAAATGTTGTCCAGGTGCAGATTTCTCTCCGTTTGGATTACAGCGAACATTTCCAATGGCAAAAAAATTAGAAGACTTATTCCGAGGGTTTCCTACGCCGGTTAAATTTAAAATAAGTGTTTCCGGCTGTCCGAATTGTTGTGCTAATACGATGCTTAATGATTTTGGTATTCATGGCATGCTAAATGGATGGAAACTATTTGTAGGCGGGAAAATGGGAACGATCCCGGTTATTGCCCGGGAACTTGCCAATTCAGTGTCAACCGATGATGTTCCTAAATACCTGGCAGCCGTACTCAGGGTTTATAAAGAAAAGGCTATCCCTGATGAAAGACTTGCCAGAACAATTACACGAATTGGATTGGATGAGTTTAAAAAAGGTGTTTATGAAAACCTTACAGATAACTATGATGATATCATTAAAAATGCGAAAGATGCCAGGGAACAAGAGGAATCAGCTGGTGAATGTATTGGCCCTTTGTAAAGGTAATGGATTAAGCTAAGCTGTCGCTGAGAAAGCGCTGAATTCAGTAATTGAAGGAATTAGCGGTGCGTTAAAAAAAGGCTGGCAAGGGCTTGAACTGATATATTACTCTCAATCTTAAGGAGCAAAAAAGATGAGTAAAAGCCGGGATACTCAGAAGACAACTAAAAAGGCGCCCGCCAAAACCATGAAGGAAAAAAGGGCCGCTAAGATGGCTAAAAAGGAAGGAAAGAAACATCTGGGTGCGGGGACAAAAAACCCGTGACTCGCAGAAATTAAACTTGCTCTTCATAGGATAGAGAGTCAGGTCTTGCCGGGCTGTTGCCCAAAGAACATATTAACGCAAATTCATGTAGGGGAGAGGCGTGGGTCATTAAAACGTGACCCAGTCAGAAAATTACCCCAACAACGTATTTCTGGCATTGGACAACAGGCCGTTGCGCAATGCCATATATACGTTATTAGAAACCGTCACAAGTGGTTTTGCGTTTCCGGATTATCAAGAATATCCCAAATAAAAAGCATATACCCCCGACAACCACAAACATTATACTGTATTTATAAAGAAAGCCGGCCACCCCAACTCCAAAAATAGCGGCTAGCGGACCGGCAATGGAAAGGCCGCCACACACCGGGGCACAGACCACGCAACTGGCCCCCAGAATCCCTATAGCTGAAGAAATTGCACCCCCGATAGTGCTAAGCCAACCGGTCTTATTTTTCATATTTTCATTCCTTATCAATTAAATGTAGTAGCTGATATTCCAATCAGCAGCAAACATCCTTCGTTGCATCCTGGTCATCTTCAGCCGACCCTTTGCAGGTAACATCACATCCGCAGTCGGGGGCCTTACCACTGAAAAAGCTTTTAAGTACCGCACTAGCGCAACCCACCCCCGGCTGGACCGCTATGGCATTGGTGGGGCAATTCTGAGTACAGGCGCCACATTCCATACAGGCATTTTTATCAACTATATCGGCTTTGGTTTCCTTCATGGCAAAAACAGCGTGCGGACAGACCTCTACACACCTTCCACAGCCGACACATTTATCCGGTTCAAGCTGTAAAGTGACCACATTTTCCAGATACCGCAGTTCAGCCATTTCCCCTTTGCCTCCTGCTAACTCCAATAGCGGCTGATTAGAAACCCCAACCCAACAATTAGCGAAAGAACTTGGGCGGGTACGGCAAATGCCATTTCCTTTTTCACCCCTGACAGGGAGGTATAGGTGGTAGCCCCGGTGAAATTCATGGCTAAAAATGAAGAGCAGGCTGTCACTAAGCAGAAGCTGGCTATCCCCAGTGTGCTGAAAAAAGAAATTTTCAGGAATTTGTTTAGCAAAACAGCTCCCACCGCCCCGACCACCGCCCCCTTAATCGCCAGCGGACGGCCTGGAATCCAGGGCAATAACGCCGGAGTTACTAAAGCGCCAAGTAATAAGCCGGCGCCAATAAGCGCCAACGAGAAGCCGGCATTTGTCAGCATCCCGGTAAAGGAGAAAGAGCCTTTTCCGATTCCACCCAGCACGAAAAATATAACCAGAATAATTCCAGCCGGTTTAAACGCCATAACCAACTCCACCGGGGACAGTACTATCCTTTCCCGGAAAGGGAACTTCACCCGCCGCATATCAGCCGTCGCCTTTAGATTATTATCCAGCCAGCAGGGGATATCCGCTGCCCGGACCGGCCCGTAAATTACCTTAAACCCAGTACGCTGCCTGACCTGGTGAGCCGCCACTCCCGGGGCGCCTAACTGGGGAAGAATTATGCTTCGATGAGAGACCAGAGTGTCCATTTTATTATCTTTTATCCGATGTGTCAGTTCTTCGGTGCCGAAAGTTCCTTTTCCGGCAGCGCACCAAACATTGATGCCTTTAGTATCCAGTATCAGGAGCCAGGCATTACGTCCGGCCATCTGGCTCCGCAGGCGATCGAAACTTAGCTTATAATTGGCAGTAACCAGTACTGGAGAATGCTCATCGGGACGACCCACTGCATACAATCCGGGAGCTATCGTATAATGCATCCTCCCGATGGCCCAGCGTGCTTTCCATGAATCGACTCGATCTGCCGGTTTCAAGCCGGCAGCCACTTGGGGAACTTTACCGACCGGGGTATCCAACCAGCCGATTATCCAGGCGGGTGGTTCGGCGCTAAGCGATTCCGGGGAAGTACTTTTGTTTCCCATGACATCCAATCCTATATAGCCTGCTGTTACTGTTAGTTGTTCCCAGCAGATATTGCTATTCACAAGGATGATATATTAAGTGTAAGCTTGTCAAGAAAAAAAGCGACAGAGAAAAACAGTATAATTATTTTTGCATTGGCGCTTAGTCCCCAGGCTTTAATGTGGTAGCCGGGAAGCTGATAAGTTTATAGTTAGTTGTGGTTCACCGGTAATGGGGTTGTCGCTTAATTCAGTTTTTTAAAAAAGGGGCGAAAAAACCCCTTAGCAACCAATTTGCATTTCTACAACATCTCAATTTTTCGCTTGATTTGTGTTTATTATCCCTGTTTTTTATTTAATCTTTGGCTT
>JAJRUS010000122.1 GCA_024277675.1 bacterium
CCAACTGGTAATCTGCTTTTGTATTAATTTGTCATATACATTTGCTTTGGCTAATTCTATATTTAATGGTTCTAATGTCATGTAGTTGCCGTTTTGCTTTAAGATATTAATTCCATTAGATACAGCCAATTTTCTTAGCGTATCCTCTAAAACGGAACCTATTATCACCGCCGCAGCATCCTTATAGTTTTCTTTTAAAAGATATTCACCCATTTCTAAAAAATCAGCGAAAATTTCAGCCTGTAATAATTGCCTAAAATTTACCAGCAACCCTTTGTCAAAATCATCTTGTATAGCTTTAATTATTCCGTTCATCACACATATATGTCTATACCAATTTGAGTTCATAACATAGAAGCTATCAGTTTTTTTTAAAATATCGGCATAATTCTTAAAATATTGACTATCTTCAGAACAAAGATTTCTAATTATTTGTCCAATTTTTGTAACCCAGGTTGATGTCTTAGCTATATAATCCGGAGCAAGTATTGAACCGCTTTTACTCGCTGCAACAGAAATTTCTTCACCATATCTTACGAGTTCGTCAATTTCGTTCTTTAATTTTTGGTGAATATTTTGATTCATTTTTTATCCTAAAATATGTCCGATAACATACCCCGCAGGAACCCTCTGCAACATATAAAAAAATGGTCGGTGCGAGCGGATTTGAACCGCTGACCCCTGGTCCCCCAGACCAGTGCGCTACCAGGCTACGCCACGCCCCGATTTTATTTTTCTAACAGCTTGATTAAATTCCTTATTTCCTGCTTTTGCCGTTGCAGAATCTCTTCCAGCCTGGCTGATGGAGCAGTGAGATGCTGCCGGGTGGTTTTCTGCTTTAATTCCTGTGAAATCTTTTTCTTAGCGCCTTCAATGGTATAGCGATCTTTATATAACAGTTGTTTCAGGCGTAAAATAATCTCGACATCCCGCCGGCGGTATACCCTTTGTCCGATATTACTTTTTGGTGGCCGTATTAATTTGAATTCCGATTCCCAATACCTTAGCACATGTGGTTTTATACCGGTTAGCTTACTTACCTCCCCGATTTTAAAAAACATCTTATCCGGGATATGAGTTGAGGCAGGCATGGCCTGATTCTCCCTCATGTTTCCATTAAGGCTTACGGCTGGCGCTGGCCAGTTGTTTGAGCTGCTTGCCGGCTTTAAACACGACTACCCGGCGAGCGGCGATAGGAGTTGCTGCGCCGGTGTTTATGTTCCGCCCGACTCTGGCTGCTTGAGAACGAACGATGAATTTACCGAATCCCTTTATTTGTAAACCTTGCCCCTTGAGCAGGCTGTCTTTAGTCAAGTTCCAGATAGCATCTATGGCGGCTTTAGCTTCCCGCCGGGATAAATTTCCGTGTTTCTGTCTTACCTGTTCTGCTAAATGGGCTTTAGTTATGGTCATCGCTTATTTTGTGACGCTCCCTTACCGTTCTCTAATAATTGAGGTAAATCGATACCCCAGCTCTTCCAACCGGTTCTGGGTGGCTTTCGCCTGTCGATATTCTTTATAAGGCCCTAAATTTACCTGGTAGATAGTCAATGAAACCTGCTCTGGTACTATATTAGACGAATAGCCGAGGCTTGAAAGACGTTTTGCCAATTCCTGAGTTTTAGCTTTGCCGGCAAAGCCCTTTATCCCAACCCAGTTAGCGCCCCGGGGTCGTATTTTGATAAAAGCTTCATAGCCATAAACTCCCAGTCGGCGGGTCATCTCCATAGCTTCTTCCATAGTGGATGATTGGCTCACATAAATTGTATTTATGCGTTTTTTTATCTGCTTTGATTGCTGGTATGGTTCCAGCTTTTGTTCCATCATCTTTTGCATCAGCGCTTTGGCCTTATCTTTGGTGACAAATGATTCCACATGTAAAGTATATCCGTCACCTTTTTTCCTTACCGTATTGGATTGATGGGTTTGAGGTTCAAGGTTTGTTATTGCTGATACCGTTTTTTCCGGTGGCGGCTGAGGCCGTTTCTTGAGAACGGCCCGACGTCTTTTAATCGGCCTTGCAGTTACCACTGGAACTTCGGTGTTTGCTGCCGGAAACTCCTGGCTTGTCAGGCTGCTTATTCCTCGTTCGTAGCGATACAGAATGCCCTTTACGGCAAAAAATGAAACCAGAGCCAGCAGCACGGGAACAATTAGACAACCAAGCAATACTTTGGGAAACGGTTTGGTTCTGCGCTGCATACCAGCCGATTTTGGCTGAAGTTCCGGGGGCAGTAGATTTATATACTTCATGGATTAACCATTATAGAGGCAAAAGCATAACCCAGGGCTAATCATTTTTTTTTAATTGACGAGCAATCTCTTTTTGGGTATAAACCTCGATAGTGTCGCCCTGCTTTAAATCTTGAAATTTCTCCAGCGTGATGCCACATTCATAACCTGCAGCTACTTCCTTGACATCATCCTTAAACCTCCTGAGAGAGGCGATATTTCCTTCATGTATTACCACGCTGTCGCGTATAAGCCGACAGGAGTCTCCTCTGGCTACCTTGCCCTCGGTAACATAGCAGCCGGCTATCTTGCCTATCTTAGAGACATTGAACACCTGCCGTACTTCTATCATGCCCACAGATATTTCTTTATAAACCGGCTCTAATAAACCCTCCATAGCGGCCCTTACATCAGCTACCAGTCGATAAATTACGGTATATAAATTTATATCCACTTTTTCCCGCTCTGCCAATTGACTGGTCTTGGGCTCAGGCCGAACATTAAAGCCTATGATGATTGCATTTGATGCCGAAGCCAACATTACATCGCTTTCAGTTATCCCCCCCACTGAGCCGTGAATTGATGTTATCTTGACCTCAGGGGTACTCAGTTTTTCCAGCGCATCGGTAACTGCCTCTATAGAACCTTGAACATCGGCTTTAATAATTACCTTGAGATCCTTGGTTTCGCCATCCTTAATCTGTTTATGCAAATCTTCCAAGGTAATGCGGCTGGTACCCGCCAGGGTCTGCTCTCTTTCCTTTTGTTGTCTGGTTTCAGCAATCTGGTGGGCCCGACGTTCATTAGAAACTGTTACAAAGACATCTCCTGCCAGCGGCACTCTAGATAATCCCAACACTTCAACCGGCGTAGATGGCAGCGCCGCTTTAATTTTATTTCCCCGGTCATCGAATAAAGCTCGTACCCGACCAGAGCAAAGCCCGCACACGAAAGCATCGCCTATATGCAGAGTACCTGATTGTACCAGCACAGTGGCCACCGCTCCCCGGCCTTTATCCAACCTGGCTTCTATAATGGTGCCCCGGGCTAATTTATTTGGATTGGCCTTAAGCTCCAGCATTTCAGCTTCCAGTAACAACAGCTCAAGTAAATTATCCAAACCCAGCTTTTGTTTAGCCGAAACATCCGCAAAGATGGTCTGCCCCCCCCAATCTTCCGGAACCAGTTCATACTTGGTTAATTCCTGCCTTACCTTATCGGGGTTAGCTTCTGGTTTGTCAATCTTGTTTACAGTCACTACGATGGGTACTTGAGCTGCCCGGGCGTGGTTGATAGCCTCTATGGTCTGGGGCATTACTCCATCATCGGCGGCTACCACTAATACCACCACATCAGTAACCTGGGCTCCCCGGGCCCGCATGGCAGTAAACGCCTCATGTCCAGGGGTGTCCAGAAAAACTACTTCGCCATGATCCAGCTTCACCTTATAGGCGCCGATATGTTGAGTGATGCCTCCACTTTCGCCTTCAGCCACATTGGTTTGACGGATAGCGTCCAACAATAAGGTCTTACCATGATCTACATGGCCCATAATAGTGACTACCGGCGGTCTTGGAATCGCCTGGGATTCATCTTCGGCTTCTTCAGTGGGAATTTCTTCCTCTAAGGAGACGGCTTGGGCATTTACGCCGAATTCTTTGGCCAGCGCTATAGCAACCTTCACGCTCAGTAACTGATTTATAGATACTAAGTGTCCCATTTCCATAAGCTTTTTTATGACCACGCTACTCTTTTGCCCGACTTTCTCGGCCAACTCCTTTACCGTAATGGTCTCAGCCAGTTTTATGGAAGCGGTAGCAGGCAGGACGGCCACCGCCGGTTCCTGAGCGGCTGCCTTAAGCGGCGCCTCATCAATGTTCACCGCTGGGGTAACCGATGGTTCTGGCTTAGCTTTGTCCTTTTTGCCACTCAGTTGCATAAATAAAGCAAGGCTTTCCTCATCCACACTGCTGGCATGGCTCTTTAATTCCACCCCTAAGCGACTGAATTCTTCCAATAGCTGTTTACTGGGAATCCCGGTCTGCTTTGATAATTCATAAATACGGACTTTACCCACTAATTGCCTCCAAGTGAAATAGCTACAGATAGATATATCAAATCACCTAAAGCCTATCATAGCTAACGAGCTTAGTCAATCCTTTTTTGGCTGAAGCAATCAGGCCTGTTTGTAAGACCCGCGAATAGTTTTCTGTTATGGAAGCATCCAGCCGGGCGCTGCTGCCCTGAAATGTTGCCGGGCTGGTTGGCCGGTGGAAAACTTGATATCTGGAAGAGGCCGTATCGCCTAATATTGGGTTAATGTCCCGTCAATTTTGGCTTTTTTTACCGCATATTTAAAACACAATATACTGATGGGAAGCATAATGGCGGCAAATACCAATAACGCCAGGATATTGTTAGATAACTGAGCGATGGAATATCCCTTAAGTAAAGCCAGCCGCATGCCCTCCAGGGCATAGGTAATGGGTAGTAAATATGATATTTTTTGCAGCCATGGGGGTAATACACTGATGGGATAATATAATCCGCCAACCAGCAAAGAAAGGCTGCCAAACACCCAACTAAACGGATCTCCGCGTTTTAGTACCATGATAAAGCTGGCCGAGATAATGCCTATGCTGGAAAAAGCTACTATAGTCAGTATCAGTATCAATATTGCCCCGCCATAATTGGCTGATTGGATATTCATATTGAAGACCAGGGAACCAACCACCAGATAAGCAAACACCCGGATGGATGTCCAGATAAAGCTATACAACGACGAAGAGATAACTATGGTGGGAATTTCGGTTTGAGTAACCAACAGGGCTTCCAGGGTTCCCATTAGCTGACCGCCTCGAATAGTGCTGGCCATGCTGCCCTGAGCTATACCCAGATAGTCGAAAAAGGCCACTCCGATGAGTACAAAGGAGAAGTAATCCCCGCCATAGGGTTTAAGATAGGGGATAAAGGCGGCCCCGAACAGCTTAGACATAAAGAAGAAAGTAGCCACTGAAAGGACGATGCTGAATAACTCCATAACGAAGGAAAGCTTATAGGAGGTAGCCGAGATAAAGCTCTTTTTTACGAAAGCCATCGGCTTGCGATAAGCCAAAGCGATATTGGATAAATCCATTATTAACCCTTTAACTGGTTAACTGGGAGAACAGCTCTCCCAGGGAAAGCTCCTGAGGATGACAGGCTTCCACTCTTCCGCCCGCACACACCAGCTTTTCAATTAGCTGCCACATGTTTCCCTGTTGTTCATTTATGTAAATTTCGAGTGGTAAATAGGGTGAACCGGCTTCCGGTTTTAAGACATTAATTTTCTCTACAAAGGGCAGTGAAAGAATAATCTTATGGTAATCAAACCCATTCTGATGCAGCTTTAGCAGGTAGCGCTTCTTAGGAGTCAACCCCCGGACGTGTTGGATAGTGCCACAGGTCTGTATTTTCCCCTGGTGCAGAATAGCGATCCGCTGGCACATTTGGGCTTCGGTCATGTTATGGGTACTGAAAAAGACCGTCTTGCCATGCCGCTTTATTATATCCTGCTGGATAAAATCCCTCAACTGCTGGGCCAGGGTAGGGTCCAGACTGCGGGTGGGTTCATCCATAAACAGAATGTCAGGTTCGGCCAGCAAGCCGCGGGCAATGGCTAAGCGCTGGCGCATGCCGGTGGAATAGTCCTTAAACATTTTATCGGCATGCGGCGATAATCCGGTGATCTCCAGTACCAGATTAATGCGTTTTTTGGCTTGAGTCGGAGTCAGGTTGTTTAAAACGGCATAAAAATCCAGATTCTGGCGTCCGGTGAGCCGCCAGTAGAAACTACGTTCTTCATTTACTACATAGCCGATAGAGCGTCTTATCTGTTTGTCATGTTGGAAAATATCGTAGCCGTTTACCAGGGCGGTGCCCTCATTCGGCAACATCAGGGTACACAGAATCTTTATCAGCGTGGTCTTGCCGGCGCCATTAGGGCCCAGCAAGCCGAACAATTCATTTTGTCCAACCTGAAGGTCGACTCCCCGCAGTGCGGTAATCTACTCACGCCTGAAGGGATGACGCAGCATTTCACGATAGCGTTTTTGTTTGGGGTATCTTTTGGTAACGTTCTGGACTTCTATGGCGTATTTAGATTGGATATTCATGGGAAGGCGTTAACTCATAGATGATCGTGAATTATGTAGCTTAACTTAGCATGGCCGATAACTGAAAGTCAAGCACAAGGCTGTAAGAGGTTTTTGTCTCAGCAGCTATTCCTGCCGGAATGGTTTTGTCGGTTTGATGAATTTATACCCGAATGTACAAATCGTGCCCGTTTAACTAATCGGCTGATATTTAAAGGTTATCAATAACGAATTGGGGTTAATGCCCGAAAAATAAGGTCAAGTATTCTGTCTGAACGGAGAGCCGTCTATTAATTCTAAACAGGCACAGCTGGTTGGTCGCTGATAAGCTGGCCGCTTACTTTTTTTAGGTTGTCGTGACGGCATAATCGGGAACCCCCACTCTGAAAATGATATATATTGCAACTGCAATTACGCCAACCTGGAATATGTATTGCAATGCATGGGGGATGATTGTTGATTGTAATATATTTCGCCAGGTTTTTAAGAAAATATTAATCAGGGGAGGTGATTGAACATTAGCTTAAGCAACGTAATAGAAGATAAAAAAGTTAACTTTATTTAGAGGAGATATGAAGCAAGCCGGGCCGGAGAAAATATTTTACGGTAAAGATGCAGGTTAGCAGGTTCCTAACTACTAACACCCGACTCAAAGGAGGTTGTTATCATGAGTTACAGACTTAAAGACGAATACGGTTTCACCCTGATTGAGATCGTGGTGGTGTTGGCGGTAATCGCCATTATCGCCGCCTCTATGGTACCCAGGATTTCAGGCATTATAGATGATGCCAAGATCGCCCGGGCTGGTTCAGAGGTGCAGACCATCGGCATGGCTATTCTGCGCTTTAACGCCAATACCGGCAAGTGGCCCGCCAGGAACGCCACCGGGGCTGACAATAAGCTGTTTACCCTGGTGAGTGGCAATGCCGACAGCAAGATCCCCTTACCTGCCTATGCCGGCGGGGGGACCAACTATTTCGGCTATGCCGGTACCAGCGCCAATGGTGATTATATGGATAATCACCTGAAGTTGAACCAACCCAAGGGCGACGCTAAAAAAGCCTATCCTACCACCGGCGTTAACCGCTGGAACGGGCCTTACCTGCAAGGGGTGGGCGCTGACCCCTGGGGTAATGCTTATGTGGTAAATATCATCAGCGCCTTTAGTACGGATACAAAGAATAATCTGTACTGCTATATTATCTCCGCCGGCCCGGACGGCGCCATCCAGACCGACGCTGATGTGAAGGATACCGAGATGAGCACGCATGCCGTCTCTGGAGATGATGTAGCCTTTCTGCTACGCGCCAGAAGGTAACCGGCTAATATTCGAAAGTGCCGGCAAAGCAATTAGGTCGGTCAGCTACAATGCCTTAAGCAGCGGAAATTAACTTAAGACATAAAGGGAACCGCAATGAGCAACCAGATACATAAGCGCCTTGGACAACGGTTAATCGAGCAGGGGGCGATCACTAACGCCCAATTGGAGTTAGCGCTTGAGGAGCAAAAGCGCACCGGGGATTACCTGGGCGAAATTCTGCAGCGCCTGGGGTTCGTTACTGAGGTTCAACTCACCGCTTGTCTGGCCGACCGGGTTGGGGCCGCCCCCATCAACTTCAAGAATCTCAGCATCCCCCCGGAGGTATTAAAGCTGGTGCCGGAAACATTTGCCCGCCAACATAAATTGATTCCTATCAACCTGCAAGAGGATGTACTGACCGTGGCTATGGTGGATGCGGTGGATGTAGTCACCATTGATAAATTGTGGCAATTGACCAACCGTACCATTGAGGTAAGGTCGGCTACTCAGGGAGAGATTTTCAAAGCCATCGATGATTTCTACGCCCAGAAGATTATAGATGATGACATTGAGAAAAGCCTGGCCGAGGTAGAGAAGATGGTCAGAGAAAAGGAGGAAGAGAGCCTAGCGGCTCCCGTAATCAGGCTGGTGGAACAGCTTTTATATAAGGGTATTAAAATGGGAGCCACCGACATCCATATTGAACCGGAGGAGCAGGTATTGCGCACCAGGTTCCGGGTAGACGGGGTAATGCAGCAAGGCCCCTCTTTTCCCAAGAAGCTACAGTCAGCCATTATTACCCGCATTAAAATATTATCTGACCTGAATGTTTCAGAAAACCGCATTCCCCAGGACGGCAAGACTCGGTTTGCCGTGGACAAGCAGCGGGTGGATATGCGGGTATCAACCCTGCCCTCCATTTTTGGGGAAGCGGTGGTGATCCGTATTCTGGATAAGAGCAAGGTGCTGGTAGGCCTGGAAAATCTGGGCTTCTCAGACAGCAACCGTAAAATATTTGAAGATCTTATAAAAAGGCCTGATGGGATTATACTGGTTACCGGCCCCACCGGGTCTGGTAAAACCACCACTTTATATACTGCCTTAAGCAGCATAAACTCATTAGAAAAAACAGTAATTACGCTGGAGGACCCGGTGGAATATGAACTCTCCACCATTCGCCAGTCACAGATAAATGTCAGGGCCGGTATGACTTTTGCGGCGGGTTTAAGGGCTATTCTGCGGCAGGATCCGGATGTGATCCTGGTAGGCGAGATGCGGGATACGGAAACCGCTGAGATGGCGGTGCGGGCAGCGCTTACCGGGCACTTAGTCTTTTCTACCCTGCACACCAACGATGCTCCCCGGGCCATTCCCCGAATGGTGGACATGGGGATTACCCCACTGCTTTTGTCCACTTCGGTGATTGCCATTATTGCCCAGCGTTTGATTCGCCTGATCTGTGAAGATTGCAAAGAGGAGTATCAGCCCAACCCGGACCTGGTCAGGAAATATAAATTGGGAGACAAGCTGGATTTTGATAAGCCATTTTACCATGGTCGGGGTTGTCAGCGGTGTAAAACCAGCGGCTTTAAAGGCCGCCGGGGTATTTATGAAGTACTGTTGATGAACGCTGATATCAGCCGCTTAATTGTAAACGACCTGGATCCGGAAAAAATCAAGCAGGTAGCGCTGGCATCGGGGATGCAAACCATGTTGGAGGATGGATTGGATAAAGTTCAGCAGGGGGTTACCACCTTAGAAGAAGTGTTGAGAGTAGCGTTCTGATTTCAGAGGACAAAAGAGATGCCTGAGTTTGCATACACTGCCGGTAACGAAGCCGGAAAAAAAATAAGCGGCACGCTGGTAGCTTCAGATCAGGAAGAACTGGCGGAGAAGCTGGAAGAACTGGGGCTTTTCCTGATTCAAGCCAAAGAAGTTCGTGCAGCAAAGTCCTATACCCTTTCCAAAAAGGTCAAGCGCAAGGAGCTGCTTACCTTTACGCTTTACTTGAATACCTTGATTACCGCCGGGGTGCCCTTATTGGTGGGCTTAAAGCAAATCGCCGACCAGGCCGGAGAGTCTTATTTCAAACAGGTAATCGGTAGCCTGGCCGAAGACATCCAGGGCGGGCGCAGTATTTCCGAATCTATGGCCAGGTTTCCCAAAGTGTTTAACGAATTATATATAAACGTAATTAAGGCCGGTGAAGCCTCAGGTAATCTGGAGATGGTGTTAAACGATCTGGCGGCTTTCCTGGAGTGGCAGTCTGATTTGAACAAAAGTGTAAAGAAGGCCACGATATACCCCTGTGTGCTGATAGGGGCGGTAGGGATGTTGGTGTTGGTGCTGATTGTCTTTGTATTCCCCAGATTCATGACTATGTTTGAGGGCTTGAATATGGAACTGCCCGGGCCTACCAGGCTGGTGATTTTTATGAGTGATTTCTTGAATAACTACTGGTATGTAATTCTGGGTAGCATCGGCGTGCTTATCGCCGGTTACATAATCGGCTACCGATACGAACAGGGAAGGGTGCTGATCGATAAGTATAAAATGCGACTGCCCATATTCGGGTCGGTAATCATGAAGATATCCGTTTCCCGTTTCGCTCATTATCTGGGGTTATTGCTGCGGGCGGGAATCAATATTACCGAAGCCTTCAGTATAGTGGAAACATTGGTGGGCAATGCAGCCATTGCCAAGGTTGTTCAGACCATGCGTGAGATGATCATGGGTGGACAGAGGATATCCCAGGCTATGGAGCGGCATCCTGAATTTCCTCCGCTGGTGGTGCAGATGATTTCAGTAGGGGAGATGAGCGGTAAGCTGGAGGATAATCTGAACAAAGTTTCCCAGTTCTATGATCGTGAAGTGCCGGATGCCATTGATAAAACATTGGGGATGATTCAGCCCTTAATTATCGTCTTCATTGGCGGGGTGGTAATTCTGATAGCCCTGGCTATCTTCCTGCCTATGTTTGATATGAGCAAGGCGGTCAGGGGGTAAGGCTATGGATGGAAAAGGATATATGAAGTGCAGGGGGTTTACGCTACTGGAAATAGTCATGGTGCTGTTGGTCATTTCTGTGCTGGCGGCAGCCCTTGCTCCCAATGTCGTTAAAATAATGAATGATGCCCGTGAGGAAGCTACCAGGAAGGAGCTGGAAGCCATTCAGCGGGCGATTGTGGGGAAGCCCCTGGAAGGGCAGTACGGCTATGTAGGGGATATGGGGGGCTTACCGGCCAGCCTTACGGATTTGAATACCAATCCCGGCGCCACAGTATATAATTCCAGCCACTTAAACGGAATAGGTATGGGCTGGAATGGGCCATATCTGAGTTTCGGCTACTCGGCGGATGATTACCTGAGAGATGCCTGGGGTAATAATTACCTTTATGATTCAGTTAGCGGACAAATAAGCAGCCTGGGCGCTGATGGGGTGCCGGGCACAAATGATGATTTGCTAATCTCTTCCGTTCCGTTAAATATCAGGGGGGATATTTCAGCTATGGTTACCGTGGCCGATGCCGGCAATTTGAACGTAACCAAGACGCTGGATGATACTGAGGCGGCAGTCTGGGTTTATTATGCCAATAATGGTACTGAAGCCAATGCGGCCGCCAGATGGAATAACAGCCTGAAGGCCTTTACCACACAGGATTGGTTGACCCATCCCCCGCAGGGGGTACATGCAGTCAAGGTGGTGGGTCTGGGGGATTACGCTGGAAATGAGGCCACGGTAAATGCCGTGGTTATCCGGGGGACAACCTCGGTAAATATATTCTTGGGAATCTTTGATCTGGGATAAAGACAGAGCAAACCCTAATCAGAAGTTGATTTGCCATGAGGAACATGGAATATGTTATTGAAACCGAAAAGTATTCTAACAATAGAAATATCTCCCTGGAGGGTAAATATTATTGAAGGGGTGCGCTCTGCCAGGCAGCCCAAGGTTCTAAATTACATCCAGATTCCAGATCCTCCCCAGACTCACGAACTGCTGGCCCGGAAAATAGCAGCCGCCCTTAAGGAAAAGGGAATTAAGACCAAGGCTGCCCAACTGGCGTTTTATCACCCACAGCTAGAACAGCGCTATTTTCAGATCCCCAGTCTATCCAGGCAGGAACTCCGGCAGGTAATAAAGCGGGAAGTTGATAAGGTGAAGAAGAGGTTGCGGGGTGAACTTCCCCAGGATAGCCCAGAAAATGACAAGAAGTCTTATGAGCTGTACTATGATTATCAGCTACTGGAAGAAATAGAGGCCAATAAAGCTAAGAAAAAGGGCCTGCTACTGACCACTGTCCCTAAAAAACTGGTTGACGATTATAGCCGCCTGCTGGAGAAAGCCGAGCTGGAACCCCGGCTGATTACCAGCCTTCCCCTGGCCATAGCTAATGCGATGGCTTTGGTTTCCCAACCGACAAAGGATGCCAAAGAAAACCAGGACAATATAGGCTTTCTCTATCTTATGCCGGACAAAGGCTTACTCGTTATTGTGAGTCAGGGGAGTTGGCGTTTCTCCCGGGAGATTTCTCTTCAGACTATAGGTATAAACGGCCAGAAAACAAAAGCTCCCACCGCATCAACCGCTGGCATCGACTACAAAAAACTCAGTCTGGAACTGAGCCGTTCGTTTATCTATTTTAATCAACAGGAACGTGGTAAGCAGGTATCATCGCTGATATTGAGTTCCGCCCAGCATATATCTCAAAACGTAAGCAAGTATTTTGAGGAAAGCTTACAGGTTCCGGTGGGGCTGTTTGATCCCACCGGGAAATTAAACCTGGGAAGTATCCCTGAGCCGACTACCGGCTGGCCGCAACTTTTAAATTCGTTTCCTGTGCCTTTGGGGTTGTTGACGGACTTAATCCCCCAGGCGAGCGCTAACTTACTTCCCCTGAAGGTAAGGGATCACAAAAAGCAACTAGCCGGCAGCCTGCTGATCAGCCTTATCCTTATCACTTACAGCCTGGCGGTAGGAGCTGGTTATGTAGGACTTCGTTGGGCACAAGAGACTTATCGGCAGGCAGTAGAAATCCGGCAGCAAAGCGTAAATCAACTACGTCCAGTTTTTGAACAATGTCAAAAAATAGAACAGGAACGCCGCCGGCGAGATTTTCAACTTGCTGTCTTTAAACAGTTCGAGCGAACCTCTCCCTTGTGGCGGGGGGTGTTCTATGAACTAAGCCGCTTGTCTCCGAAAGGGATGATTTTTTCTTCGATGGAGATTACCGAAGGCAAAAAAGGCTGGAAGCTTCAGGCAAAAGTGGTAATCGATGCCGGTACTTCCATGCAGGCGCAGCAGACTATCAATAAGTTTCTGGTGCGGCTTAAAGATTCGGTGTTCTTTAGCCGGCAGCGGGTGTTAGATGTAAATATCGCCCCTTACAAGTCCACCGAACAAGCAAATAAGGCGACTAATCCAGCCTTATTACAATCGCAGATGAACCTTAGCTTAAGTTGTGACATACTTTATTAACAAGGGAAATCGACCATGCAGGAGAAGAAAAATTCATTAATCCGGGGCGGGATGCTCGTATTATTTATAATAATGAGCATGGGCATCATATACTTAAAGCTTTATCGCCCGATGATTCAAGACATCCTGCGTTATCGGCAAGATATAGAAGAGTTAAAAACTGAAACAGCCCGAATGAAGCGAGGCTCAAAAGGGATGAAGCCGCTGACTGATGAAGAGCGCAGGGAATGGAAGCTGGCCCGACAGCAGATTTATCAGAAGTTTCCTCCGGCTGAGGTGTTGCCCAAGTACCTTACTTTTAAAAATTCTACCAGCTTATTTTATGGAGAAGGGATATCCTTACAGCGGCAAGTTCCTGAGTTATTTCTGGAATTAGCCCGGGCCATGCTACAAGGAGGGGGCGCTCAGTTCAGTTTGCTGGATGTCAGCCAACCGGAAAACACATTGACTGTTCCCGGCTATGGGTCAGCCGTTCAGCCGCTGGAGCTTAAAGAGACCAGTATCGTGATTAGCTTCAGCGGTAGCTTCCGGCAAATCGCCGGGTTTTTTGGGCAACTGAACAAACTGCGCCGCTTTACCAAGGTAAGCAAGATAATTATAAAGGCAGAGAATGATACATTGAAAACCAGCATTACTATCAAAACTTATCACTGCCCGGAAGGGATATTAACTAATGTTTCAACATAAAAAAACCATAGTATATCTGGTGCTGGCGATGGTTATTTCCTTGATAGCCAACTGGAAATATATTTTCAAAGAGAAAACCCCGGCAACCGTTACCGCCCCTGCTACTGATCAAAGCCGGTTTCAGAAAAACCAGGCCATCACGGCAGCAGATAGCCGGGCTGAAGCAGCCGCTGAAACACTGCCTGAAAAAAAAGTGGATTATCGGCAGATGACAGCTCTTGACCGGGGAATGAATTGGGGGCCGGACCCATTCGGTATTTCATCAAAGCCGGAAGGTATGGAAGCTGATAAACGCAAGCAAAACAACAGGAAGCCGATAAACCTGCGCCTGGAATCTATTTTGATTACGCCATCACAGTCACTGGCGGTGATTAATAACCGACTGCTGACTGTAGGGGATACCTTTCAGGGAAAAAGGATCTCCAGGATTACCGGCAATTCGGTAATTATGGAAATAAAGGGGAACTTACAAGAACTGAAGCTGGGGGATTATGGCATCCCCATGGTCTACATCAAAACACCCGTTGCCGGCTCAACGGCAGTCGACGGCAAGGGAGCAGCACATGGCAAGTATCAGGGGAATCAGCTAAATGACCAGCGTAAAGAATAAGACGGCTATATTAATATTCATGGCGGTTATGTTTGGTCTGCTGTTAAGCGACTGCTGTCTTTCAGCAGCCGGGATCACCCAGCCGCCGCCTCCACCGGAAGCGGCGGAGAGCTACTCAGGACTTAAAATATATCAGGTGGAAGTTCCGGTTACCACTGCCTCAAAGATAGAAACCCTGTATTCCTGGAGCCTGCGGGATGCCGATATTCGTGATGTACTGCTGACTTTCGCCAGGGGAAGCAAAACTAATATTATTGTAGAACCGGGTGTAACCGGCCGGGTTACGGTAGACTTGAACATGGTCAGCTTTGATCAGATACTTGAGTATCTACTGTCCCCATTAGGGGTAGTATATTCCAGAGAGGGGACGTTTACCCGGGTTTTCAGGCCAAAGCTTAAGACCCGGATATTCAGCCTGGATTATGTCAATACCCAACGTGTCGGGCAAGGGTCACTCTCAATAGACTCTGGAGGAAATGCCGGACAAATCCAGAGTTTAAGTTCCACCTCCATAAAAAATACCAGCACCATAGATTTTTGGGGAACCGTCATTGATGCCCTGAACACCATTATCTTTGCCGAAAAGGGCAGCCTTGAATCCGGGGCGGGCGGGGCCTTCAGCAAAAAGGACGAAAGTGGTCGGCAGCTAATCATCAATCCTCAGTCAGGGGTGGTGCTGGTCACTGATGTGGATAAGAAACTGGAGGAAGTGAATCGGTTCATCCAGGCAATTCAGGAATCAATTAAGCGACAGGTGATGATTCAGGCCAAGATTGTGGAGGTGGCCTTATCCGATAATTTCGAGATGGGAATTAACTGGAGCTATGTAGCCGACTTTCCGGAATGGAGTAAGGTAATCGGCGCTTTAAGTGGCGGCGCCACCGTGGCCCAGAATCTGGTTACGGGGAGTGAGGTCTTTCAGTTGGGAGTGACTAACAGGCATATCTCTATACTACTGGATGCTATAGCCAAGCAAGGTAATCTGGATATACTGTCCAGCCCCCAAATTGTAACCCTCAACAACCAAACTGCAATTATAAAGGTTACCCAGGAAACGGTATATTTTGAGACCACTACTGAAGTAGATGCGGATACTGATACTGTCACCCAGAGTATTGAGTCCAACACCATCGATGTAGGAATTGTACTGGATGTAACCCCGCAGATCAGCGCCGATGGAATGATTACCTTAAATATCCATCCCAGTATTAGTGAAATAGTCGGCGAGGCGGTTTCCAAGGAGGGGGATACCAGGCCCATTATCGATCGCCGGGAGACCAATGCGGTGGTCAAGGTGCAGGATGGACAGACCATTATCATGGCGGGCTTGATGAAAGAAAAGAAAAAAGAAGAGCTGAGGATGGTGCCTTGCCTGGGACAAATTCCCTTTCTGGGGGCGCTGTTTCGCCATACGGTCCAAAATAAAGAAAAGGTGGAGTTAGTGATTATGCTGACGCCGGTCATCTTAAATAATAGCCGGATAGAGCGAATTTATAAATATAAAACCCAGCAATTCCAGAAATCCAGGCAAGAATTGCATATTGGCGTTCCACCATATACCGATGGGTTAAAGGGAGAACTCAGATCTGACTGAGCAGGAATACTTGATAACTAATCAAGGAAAGATAAAATACAGCTACGCTACTCACAATACGCTGCATTCTGAAAAAATTCTGATGCAGCAGTAATACAGACAGCCCCGCCACGGTAAGCACAAATTTAAGCGATAGACAATATCCCCACCCTAAACTCAAAGAAAGACTAATCAGTGGGTTTAGCTCAGACCCTCCCAGCACAAGCAGCTTATAGGTAAAGATCGTATCCAACACCCCAAATAGAATAATCGAGATGGCCGGGATAATTAATCCTTTACAAGGTCGGTCGACATAATAGTTTGTAGGGGGGTCGCTCAGGCGGCGGTTAGCCCGCCGCCCGCCGACAAACAAATAGCGACTGATAATAGGAGTGGGGCGGCGCCGGCGATCCTTAAGTCGCCGGCGGTCGACCGGGAGGTGGGTTGAAGCAGGTGGAATGTTCTGTAAACCGGAGCCTGGGTTCGAGTTCATAGTAAACCGGCAATAAATAAAACGAGCTAGCCGCGAATCAAAAAAACACAGTGTATATGCGATACATGAACATTGTTTGACGAGCTGCGACGTAACTCAATCGGTGATAATAGCAATTTTTTAAGATACCTTTAAGAGATGCTCAAACCTGAATTTATTCCCCCCCGGCCATCCGGAAACCGCTGACAGCAGTAATTATAAATTCCGCTAAAATTTCCCCTTTGCCGCCCAACAAAACCAACTCATACTGCCAGCTGCCGGCCGAGTTTCAGACGGCGGCTGCAGAGCACACCTCTTTGGTTGACATTCTGTGCTTGTTTTTCTTTAATTCAATCGGTAACATTTTATTCATCATAAATCCCGTCGATTCATTCATGGAATACAATAACTACCTGGATTGTATTGTGTCAAGGGGGCTTTTCGTTGCGCTATATCAGATTTCGGGCAACTATTAAGCGCTTGACAAATAGAAGCAACATTGCGTAGAATGAGGCAACTCATCGTAAATTAATAGTATATTTCCCGCTTAACTCGAGATGGAAATTTGCCTAAACGAACCGATATAAATAAAATTTTATTGGTTGGTTCCGGTCCGATTGTAATTGGCCAGGCGTGTGAGTTTGATTATTCCGGAACTCAAGCCTGTAAGGCGCTTAAGCAAGAAGGCTACCAGGTGGTTCTGGTCAACAGTAATCCCGCCACCATTATGACCGATCCTGAGCTGGCTGATCGTACCTACATAGAACCCATAACTCCTGAAACAGTAGCCAAAATTATCGCCCGGGAGCGACCCGATGTGTTGTTGCCTACCCTGGGGGGGCAAACCGGGCTTAATATTGCGCTGGAACTGGCTGAATTGGGGGTGCTGGATAAATACGGGGTCGAATTGATTGGAGCCAGAATTCCAGCTATTAAAAAGGCTGAAAACCGGTATGAATTTAAAGCGGCTATGGAGAAGATTGGCCTGGAATTGCCTCGCAGCGGTTATGTCAGTAGTATGGAAGAGGCGTGGGCTACTATGAAGCAACTTTCATATCCGGTTATTATTCGTCCCTCATTTACGCTGGGGGGCAGCGGGGGTAACATTGCCTATAATAAGGAAGAGTTTGAGTCTTTTGCCCGCTGGGGTTTGGATGTAAGTCCTAAGCAGGAAGTTTTGATTGAGGAGTCGCTGATCGGCTGTAAGGAATACGAACTGGAGGTAATGCGGGATTTAAATGACAATGTGGTGATTGTCTGTTCCATAGAAAATTTTGATCCGATGGGGGTGCATACCGGTGATAGTATTACGGTG
Organism: bacterium; assembly: GCA_024277675.1. Classification (GTDB taxonomy): domain Bacteria; phylum SZUA-182; class SZUA-182; order SZUA-191; family JAJRXT01; genus JAJRUS01. The sequence continues at coordinate 17,802 of JAJRUS010000122.1, forward strand.
GCTCCGGCTCAGACGTTGACTGATAAAGAGTATCAAATCATGCGGGATGCCGCTGTCAGGTGTATCCGCGAAATTGGGGTGGAAACCGGCGGTTCCAATATTCAGTTTGCGCTGAATCCGGCTGATGGGCGGTTGATGATTATTGAGATGAATCCCCGGGTTTCCCGCAGCTCGGCTTTAGCCTCTAAGGCTACCGGCTTTCCGATTGCCAAAATAGCCGCGAAATTGGCTGTAGGCTATACGCTGGATGAAATCCCCAACGACATTACCCAAAAGACCCCGGCTTGCTTCGAACCCACTATTGATTATTGTGTGGTTAAATTCCCGCGCTTTGCCTTTGATAAATTCCCCAAATCCAATCAGGTGCTCACTACCCAGATGAAATCAGTGGGTGAGGTGATGTCCATCGGCCGGACCTTCAAGGAAGCCTTGCAGAAATCCATCCGCTCGCTCGAAGTAGATCGTTATGGTCTTGATAGTATTTGTTTGCCTCAGGGCGGTTACGATCAGCAGCAGGCATATCAACGATGTTATGATACGATTAAAGAAAAGCTGCGAACGCCCAATTGGGAGCGGGTATGGTATGTTGCCGATGCATTTCGCTTGGGGGTTTCGCTGGCGGAGGTCAATAAGCTTTCTCAGATAGACCCCTGGTTCCTGGAAAACATCCGGCAGATTATAGAGTTGGAAGGGGAGTTAAAGGGAAAGACCTTAGCCGCCGTGGATGACTCTCTATTGCGGAAGGCCAAGCAGTACGGCTTCTCGGATATCTGTCTGGCTAAAACCTTGGGGATTACCGAACAGGAGTTACGAAAAAAGCGTAAAGCCTCAGGCATTACCCCGGTATTTAAGTTGGTGGATACTTGTGCGGCCGAGTTTGAGGCCTATACCCCTTATCTTTATTCTACTTATGAAACTGAATGCGAGGCCAATCCCAGCGACAGGAAAAAGATTGTGATCCTGGGTAGCGGTCCGAATCGTATCGGTCAGGGGATTGAGTTTGACTATTGTTGTGTGCATGCGGCGGTTGCCTTAAAAGAAGATGGTTATGAAACCATTATGGTGAATTGCAACCCGGAAACGGTAAGCACCGATTATGATACCTCCGACCGGCTGTATTTCGAACCGCTGACCGCCGAGGATATATTAAATATCCTGGATAAAGAAAAACCACAGGGGGTAATTGTTCAGTTCGGTGGTCAAACTCCGCTGAAACTGGCTAATGCACTGGCCCGGGAGAATATTAACATTATAGGCACTTCGCCGGATAATATTGATCGGGCGGAAAACAGGGAACGTTTTAAACAGTTGTTGAATAAACTGAAATTGAAACAACCGCCCAACGGTACCGCCAGGTCATACGAGCAAGCCCGGAAGATAGCGGTTCAAATCGGTTATCCGGTATTGGTGCGTCCCTCTTACGTGTTGGGAGGCCGGGCGATGCAGATCGTCTATGATGATCTGAGCCTGTCCGAATATATGGTTAACGCCCTGGAGGTGTCCCCGGAACACCCGATCCTGGTTGATAAATTTCTGGCGGATGCCCGCGAGCTGGATGTGGATGCCATTGCGGATGGAACAAATGTGGTTATTGGCGGGGTAATGGAGCATATTGAGGAGGCCGGAATCCATTCGGGTGATAGTGCCTGTTCTTTGCCGCCGTATTCAATTCCGCCGGCAATTATTGATGAGGTGAAACGTCAAACTAAGTTGTTGGCCTGTGAGTTAGCGGTCAAGGGATTGATAAATATTCAGTTTGCGGTTCAAAAGGGGGAAATATATATCCTAGAGGTAAACCCCAGAGCTTCCCGTACAATTCCTTTTGTAAGCAAAGCTATCGGTTTGCCGCTGGCTAAGCTGGCTGCCAGGGTGATGGCCGGTAAGTCGTTAGCGGAATTAGGCGTAAATTCGGAAATCATTCCGCAGCATATTTCGGTAAAAGAGGCGGTGTTTCCCTTTATCAAGTTTTCCGGGGCAGATACCTTGTTGGGGCCTGAGATGAGATCTACCGGTGAGGTGATGGGGATAGATGATAATTTTGCCATCGCCTTTGCCAAGGCCCAAAACAGTATAGGACTCGGTTTGCCGTTAGCTGGTATGGTAGCTGTCAGTGTTAAGGACGAGGACAAAACAGAGTTGATAAGTATTGCCCGGGATTTGAGTAAATTGGGATTTAAACTGTTGGCTACCGTCGGTACTCACCGTATTCTTTCTGACTATCACATACCGGTAGAGTCGGTGCTGAAGGTAAGTGATGGCCGACCGCATATTGTGGATTATATAAAGAACGGGAAAATAGCGATGGTGATCAATACTCCCGAAGGAAAACATTCCCAGCAGGATTCATATCAGCTCCGGCGCACCGCGCTTATGCATGATGTGCCGTATTTTACCACTATTGCGGGAGCGGCCGCGGCGGTGGCCGCCATCGAATCCACATTGGGGCAGCAAATTGGGGTGAAATCGTTGCAGGAATATCATGGAGTCGATGATATAAGCTTGGCTGGAAATACAAGCTAGTCTGTAAATTTGAAAGGAATGGGGATAGTTATTTGAAAATTAAAGTTTGGCTTGGTATATTAATAAGCGGCGGGTTTTTATATCTATTTGCGCGCCAAATTGATTATGCCCATATATGGGAAGCCTTTAAGTCGGTAAACTATTATTATCTGTTGCTGGCCGGGGCTTTACAGCTTCTGACATTATTAATCAGGTCTGAGCGCTGGAGATATATCATTGAGCCGATAAAGAAAATAAGCGGTTATAGCATGTTTACGGCTACCAGTATAGGCTTTATGTCCAATTATATCTTTCCGGCACGCATGGGTGAAGTAATCAAGGCTTATGTAATTGGAAATCGCGAGAAAATAAGCAAGAGCAGTTCGTTTGCTACGGTAGTGGTGGAACGGGTGTTCGATGGTTTCAGCGTGCTTTTGTTTTTGATTTTAGTGGTTATGTTTTATCCTTTTCCTGAGAGTTTTTATCAAAATCCGTATTTACACCCGCACAAGTTAAAGATAGCCGGTGTAGTGTTGAGTGGGGTTTATATTCTAATACTTGGCGGTTTATTAGTAATGACCCATCATTATGACAGGGTAGTTAAATTCTTAGACAACAGGCGCAAGCCTGACTCCAGCGAGTTATGGGATAAGTTGATTCATGTTATAAATTCATTCAGTCAGGGCCTGGAGTCACTTAAGGGCGGCCGGCATCTGGGGCGCATTTTGTTGCTGTCGTTTATGATATGGGGAGTGATTTTCGTCAGTATTTATGTGGCCTATCAAGCCTTTGAATTACAGTTGTCTTTTTTCAGCGCCGTTTTGATTACCGTTATAATTGCGGCAGCGGTGGCTATTCCTTCCTCGCCGGGTTTTATAGGCACATTCCATTTTGCTTGTGCCGGCGGTCTCATATTGCTGGGGGTGGAAACCAGCAAAGCTAATAGTTTTGCCATCCTGGTGCATGCGGTAATAATAATCCCGGTAATTATTCTGGGGTTGGTATTTGCCGCCCGGGAAGGGATCAATCTTAAGCAATTGCAAAAAATGGAGCCGGAGTGAGAGGCAGGAGATATGCTTGCTGGATTATGTGCCTGGGGTTATTGATGACCCCAGGTATATTATGGGCGGAACAGGCGCACGGCGACTGTGCCATGTGTCATGGCAATCGGTTGGGAGTCGGACTGGCAGTATTCAATAAGCAGCGTAAAATACCTATTATTAATCCTAGTACCGGCAAGCCGTTGGAGAGAATAGAGAGCATTTGCCTGAGCTGCCATGGGGATGAGGAATTCAAGGCGCAGCTTAAAGAATCGGGGGTAGGAATATCGTTTCTGGATGATACTGAGGCCAAGCCCGAGGGGACCAGTACGCCGTTGGATGAAATGGAGTTGGGGCCGGTGGATGTCGGCTTTAAGATAATAGACTTACATGAAACTCATCCGGTAGGTATAGTGACTAAAAAAGTGATATTACCTGAGGAGTCCCGTGGGTTTAAATGGCAGGAGAACCAATTAACTTGCTTAGGGTGTCATGATCATCACCCCTCAAATCCCAATTATAAATACCTGCGTTGGCCAACCGACGGGGGGGAGGATATAAACGGATTTTGTGCGCATTGTCATGCGGACAAGGTGCAACCTGAAAGTGTTGAACCGCAGCGCAGGCATAATAGAGGAATGTTATCTACTTCGGAGTAGTAGCATGGGGGGCGGCATATTTTTTAATTGACAAAGTTGAGGCCGTAGTTTAATATAAAGATTATTGTAGAACTAACCATTTAAAGGTTAAATATCCGTAAATATGGTAAGGAGGAGGTGAAAAAATGAGGAAGTTATTTTTGCTCATAGGAGGAGTCTTCTTTTTTATGATGAGTGCTGCGATTGTATTTGCCGGCCCGCATGATGATTGTACCTTGTGTCATGGTGTCCATACCGGTCAGGGGCCAGTGATCTTGACAGAGGCTCCCAATACCACCACCATTAATCCCAGAACAGGTAAGCCCATGAAGAGAATTGGTTCTCTTTGTCTGGCCTGCCATGCTCCGGAGCCTGATGGTGCGGGATATCGACCGGTTGACTTAAACCATACGCATCCAGTCGGTTTTACACCGGATCCCAACAAAGTGGTACTACCCCCGGAAGCAAAGGGGTTTCCTGGAGAAGAAGAGGATATAGTTTGTACTAGTTGTCATAATCAGCACCCGTCAAACACTAATTATATGTATCTTCGCTGGCCCAGTGATGGCGGTGAAAATCTGCCTAAAGTCTGTGCGCATTGTCACCAGAAGCAGTCAAGTCAGGAGATCATTAGAGAGATTGGGACTGAGTAATATGAACTGGTACAGTAACCGCTGTTAAATGTCGGGGTTAGAATGGGGTCTTTTTCACATAGCCTCAATTATCCTCGCTACGAACACTAAAGTCCGACAGGCTCCTAGTACATCGTCAAGCTTGTTTTGACGGGCATGGCTTTTTGCCTTTCAAGCCAAGAGGCTGAATTAACCCGTCAAAAGCTGATTGACAGTCTACTAGTGTCATGTCAACTATGACGTGTCATCCGCCGGGTAGGTTGGGTTTCATTCAGCTAAAACCTGCTTTATAAACTTGGTATGATACTGGTGAATTTATGGTGACAAGGCCGGCCGATTTTCGAAAAGGTAGGCCGATTTTCGAATTTGTATAGTTGTTATAAAGGAAGTTGAGCGTATCTTTAACTTGTTAGCTTTAAGGCTCGGCAAATTTTTCTGTCTGTTATTTGTCGAGCCTGTTTTTTTACCCGAACAGTTCGGGTTTCCGATGGTTAGGCCGGTTTCCCAGGCCGGAACCACATAAGGATTGCGATACCCTTGAAATTTTTGGCTGTTAGGACAAATAATATCGAGATGTCGATATTGAGCTTTTAAAAACATTCGGATACCACTATTATGGATAAAATTAAATTGGCCATTGGCAGCGACCACGGCGGCTGGGAATTAAAGCAGTATATTGGGCGGTTGTTGACCGAGTGGGGTTATGAATATGAGGATATGGGAACCAGTACCGCAGTAGCGGTTGATTACCCCGATTATGGCCGTAAAGTAGTAGCCGCGATATTAAATGGTCAGGTGGAGCGAGGAATACTGGTGTGTGGTACCGGTATCGGCATGTCTATCGTGGCCAACAAATATCCGGGTATCCGGGCCGCTTTATGTCATAATGAGTTTACCGCCAGGATGAGCCGGGAACATAATAATGCCAATGTGTTGGTAATGGGAGGTCGGGTAATCGATCAGGCTACCGCAGCTACCATATTGCGGGTTTGGCTGGAAACGGAATTTGCCCAGGGTCGGCATGCGCTGCGCCTGGGTAAAATAGCTCAAATTGAACGTGAAATAAATTCATGAAGGTAATAATAAAATATGAGTAAGTTACAGCGTGTTGATCCAAAAATATATGATTTGTTACAGGCTGAATACGGTCGACAGTTAAATAAAATAGAACTGATTGCTTCTGAAAATTTTGTTAGCCCGGCAGTATTAGAGGCACAAGCCTCAGTATTGACCAATAAATACGCCGAAGGCTATCCCCAAAAGCGCTATTATCAGGGCTGTGAATATGTGGATGGGGTGGAACAACTGGCCATTGATCGGGCCAGGCAGTTGTTTGGCGTCGAATATGTAAATGTTCAGCCTCACTCAGGTTCCCAGGCTGATCTGGAAGTGTATATGGCAGTCTTAAGTCATGGGGATACAATTTTAGGTATGAACCTGGCCCATGGGGGACACTTAACCCATGGTAGTCCGGTTAACTTTTCAGGTCAGCAATATAATGTGGTTTCCTATGGGGTGTGCCGGGATACGGAGCGTATTGACTGGCAGCAGGTACGTCAATTGGCCAGGGAGCATAAGCCCAGGCTGATTATCGTGGGTGCCAGCGCCTATCCCCGGATAATCGATTTTAGTTGTGCCAGGGAAATCGCTGATGAGGTCGGGGCTTATGTGATGGCCGATATTGCACATATTGCGGGTTTGGTGGTAGCCAGCCAGCATCCTTCGCCGGTGCCGCATTGTGAATTTGTAACCACCACCACCCACAAGACCCTGCGCGGCCCGCGAGGGGGAATTATTATGTGCCGGCAGGAATTTGGCCCGGCTATCGATAAGGCGGTATTCCCAGGTATGCAGGGTGGGCCGCTGATGCATGTAATCGCTGCCAAGGCGGTCTGTTTTAAAGAAGCCGGCACCCCGGAATTCAGGCAATATCAATGCCGGATTGTAGAAAATGCCAGGGCTATGGCTGATAGGTTAATGTCTAATGGGTTCAGACTGGTTTCCGGCGGTACCGATAACCATCTGATGCTGGTGGATTTAACTCCTCAGGCTTTAACCGGCAAGGATGCAGCCGCTGCCCTGGATAAGGCCGGCATAACCGCCAATAAAAATGAAATTCCGTTTGATATCAAAAGCCCCCGTATTACCAGCGGTATCAGGCTGGGTACGCCGGCGGTAACCACCAGGGGTATGAAACAGGCTGAAATGCGGATTATTGCCGATTTGATTACCAAGGTACTGAAAAACATCGGTAATGATAAGGTCTATGAGCAAGTAAAGCAAGAAGCTGAAGCCCTGTGCTCCCAATTCCCCTTGTACAATGAGCCGGAAGTTGAAAGTGCGGCCAGTATATAATTCAAGGAGACAAGCGTGATCAAGTTTATTGGCGGCATTCATCCTCCAGCCAATAAGCACACTCAAGCTTTACCCATAGAGGCGCTTCCTGTCCCCCGTCCCGCTTGCCGGGTTATTATTCCACTGTCTCAACATATAGGCGCCCCGAATGAGACTATAGTCTCGGTAGGCGACCAGGTGCAGGCCGGCCAACTCATTGGTCAAAACGGGAAGGCATTTGTCTCTTCCCCGGTGCATGCAACAATTGCCGGTAAAGTAGTAGAGATTTCCCCAAAACCCCATCCGCTGGGGCAAAGCTTGCCGGCAGTGGTTATCCAGTCTGATGATGACCAACCGGAAATAAAATGGCCCCCTGTGACAACCGATGTACTCTCCCAGAATCCAACCGATTTAAAAAATCGTATTCGAGCAGCCGGTATAGTAGGGATGGGCGGGGCTACCTTCCCCACCCATGTCAAACTCAGCCCGCCGGAAGCTAAACCGATCGACACCCTGATATTAAATGGAGCCGAATGCGAACCCTACCTTACCGCCGATCACCGGATGATGCTGGAACATGCCGGGCAGATAATTAAAGGTGTGCAGGCGGTAATGCATCTTCTGGGAGTAAAGCGCAGCTATATCGGCATAGAAGAAAATAAACCCGATGCCATTGACAGCTTAAAACAGGCCGCCGCCAATACCGATATTAAGGTGGTGGGGCTGAAGGTAAAATATCCGCAAGGCTCGGAAAAACACCTGATCAAGGCGCTCTTAAACCGGGAGGTTCCGCCGCCGCCGGGATTGCCCATGGATGTGGGGGTGGTGGTGCAGAACGTGAGCACCGTATACGCCATCTATGAGGCGCTTTATCTGGGAAAGCCGCTAATTGAACGGGTACTTACGGTGACCGGTTCGGGAATAAAGAATCCCAAAAATTTGAGAGTACGTATCGGCACCCCGATTGCCGATGTAATAGAATATTGCGGGGGGCTGACTGGTGATGCGGGTAAACTGATCCTGGGCGGGCCGATGATGGGCATGGCCCAATATACGCTTGATGTACCGGTAATAAAGGGCACCTCCGGCATATTGGTACAGACTAAGTCCGAGATTGTTATGGGGGGTTATCGCGATTGCATCCGCTGCGGTAAATGCGTGGAGGCCTGCCCCATGCTGCTCTTGCCCTATCAGATTGGTATCTATGCCGAAAAGCGCCTGTTTGATGAGGCGGAGACCACTGGCGCTATGGATTGCCTGGAATGCGGCTGCTGTGTGTATGTCTGTCCCAGTAAACGTCCCATGGTACAGATGATAAAACACGCTAAAGCTGCGATTATGGCTAAACGCCGGGCCGCTAAAGAAAAGGCGGCTTGAATGTAGGGGCGGGGCTTGTCCCCGCCCGCACTACATGGGAGGGGATGAACCCCTCCCCTACATAAAACAAAGAATTCATCGTACCTGAGTATAAAAAACAGGATACAACAGAACATGCAAATTTGGGAAATTACGGAAAATAAAGTCCAGGCGGTGGTTAATAGAATCATAGAAGTGAGTCGGCCTGTTTCCGTAATTTTGTTTGGCTCTTATGTGCGTGGGCAGATAGGGATAAACAGCGACCTGGATATTTTAATAGTGGTGGATGAAAATATAAAGAATTGCCGCCAGGAAGGGGTACGTATCCGGCGGGCCTTGAAGGGGATATTGCTGCCCATGGATATTATTGTTGTCCGCCAAAGCGACTTGCATAATCTCACTGACACCCCAGGTTTGGTATATAATATGGCTCTGAAGGAAGGTAAGGTGGTGTATGAAAAAGCCGCTTAAGTCTCTTCCCCCAGGCTCGCCCCAGGAGTGGCTAAGTCATGCGCTGAGTGATCTGGCTCTTGCCCACTTAGGCATGGATTCAGAGGAGGTTCTCCTGGGACAGATTTGTTTCCATGCTCAGCAGGCGGTGCTGTTGTTTAACCGGATTTCCTTCCCGCTAGTTCACGATATAGAAGCGCTGATTGAAATTGGGCAGCAGGCAGGAATTAATTTTCCCGCTTGGGCAGATGAAGCAGCTACCTTAACCCCTTATGCGGTGGAAACCAGGTATCCTGGCTACTGGGAAGAGTTTCAAGATGCAGAAGTGCATCAGGCAACAGAAATAGCTAAGCAAACTATTGAATGGGCAAAATCTATAATTGTCGTCAAGGGCTGATTAATCCTATGCCAGAACAAACCAATAATTTAGAATTATTCGTCTCCACTTCACCGCATATCAGAAGTGAGGATTCTATCCCCGGCATTATGTACGGCGTATTGCTGGCACTTTTGCCGGCGGCTATTATGGGGGTATATTTCTTCGGGCTTAGTACCCTGACCATATACATGTTGGCTATGCTTACCGCCATAGCCTGCGAAGCCGCTATGCAGCGGGCAATGGGCCAGCCGCTTAACATCATGGATGGCAGCGCTCTTTTAACCGGCTTGCTGTTAGCCATGAACCTGCCGCCCGGCTCGCCCTGGTGGCTGGTGGTGGTGGGTTAGGCGGTATCCATTATATTGGGTAAGCAGATTTTCGGCGGCTTGGGCGCTAATCCCTTTAATCCGGCGTTGGTGGGCCGGGTGGTGTTGCTTATCTCCTGGCCGGTGCAGATGACTTCCTGGGTCAAACCCACACCGCTATTTTCTAATGTGGTAGATGCGATATCCACTGCTACTCCCCTGGGTGTACTTAAGCTGGATGGAGCGGCTAAGGCGGCCCAGCTTAGCATTGGTAATTCATTCTGGGGCTTGACCGGCGGTTGCCTGGGGGAGACCTCGGTGGCTGCGCTGGTGCTGGGTGGGGCGTATCTGTTGTACAAAAAGTATATTACCTGGCACATTCCTTTAAGCTATATAGCTACGGTAGCCGTATTCAGCGGTATATTCCGGCTGATAAATCCGCAGGCTAACATGGCCCCCGTATTTCATCTGGTCAACGGTGGACTTATGTTGGGAGCCTTCTTTATGGCTACCGATTATGTGACTACCCCGGTGACTAAAAGGGGGCAGTTGGTATTTGGCATAGGTTGCGGTATATTGACTATGGTTATCCGGTTGTTCGGGGCCTATCCCGAAGGGGTGTCCTTTGCTATATTGCTGATGAACGCCGCCACCCCGTTGATTGATCGCTATATGAAACCGGTAACCTTTGGCCAGCCAAAGGCTGGATTAGCTCAGGGGTGAGAAAGTCAGGCTAACTCCGCCTCCTGCCGCCCTGCGGGTGGAAGCGGAGGCTGGCTTATTGGGTAAAAACATTTATAACCTGACAAGAGCAGGGTAAGCTGATGAAGGATATACTAAGACTGGTGATTGTGCTGACTACGATTTGCGTAGTGGCGGCGGTGAGTCTGGCTTTTGTCTATGATGTCACCAAAGAGCCGATTGCCCGGAGTCTGCGGCAGGAGAAACTGGCGGCGATTAAAGCGGTGCTGCCCGGGTATGACAATCAGCCGGATAAAGAGGTGCAAACGGTGATGTTGGGTAAGGATAAGCGGGGCCGGGAGTTGAAAGTCGATTTTTATGTGGCTACGCTTAACGGAAAATGGGTGGGTACGGCATTTACGTCACCGGCTAAAGGCTTTGGCGGTGAATTACTGGTGATGTTGGGAGTAACCCCGGATGATAGGTTGAATAAAGCCAAGGTGTTAAAGCATCAGGAAACCCCGGGCCTGGGCGCTAAAATTGAAAAAGAATTTATTGATCAGTTTTCCGGTAAGTCTTTGACGGTGAGGGAACTCAAGGTAAAAAAAGACGGTGGGGATATAGATGCGATTACCGGTGCCACTATCTCTTCACGGGCGGTTTGTGATGCGGTGAATAACGGGCTTGAATTATATAACGAGCACTTTAAACCGCCCGCTAAAGCGGTGGTACAACAGGAATAGATTATGAAAATAGTACAGGAATTTACCAAGGGTTTCTGGAAGGAAAATCCCACCTTCAGGTTGGTGTTGGGTATGTGCCCCACACTGGCCGTAACCACTGAGGCCATTAATGGGATTGGCATGGGGTTGGCTACCACCTTTGTGTTGGTGTGCTCCAACCTGCTGGTTTCCATATTGCGTAAGTTTATACCGGACAAGGTGCGCATTGCCTGTTATGTGGTGATTATCGCCGGCTTCGTGATTATTGTGGAGCTTACCATGCAGGCGTATTTTTATTCGCTGTATAAATCCCTGGGTTTGTTTATCCCGCTTATTGTGGTGAACTGTATAATCTTAGGCCGGGCGGAGGCCTTTGCCTCCAAAAATCCGGTGGCTGAGTCTTTGGCTGACTGCCTGGGTATGGGGTTGGGTTTTACCGTTTCCATAACAGTGCTGGCTATAATCCGGGAGATCATCGGTAACGGCACGGTATTCGGCATCCACGTTCTGGGCAGCAGTTATCTGCCATTTTTGTTGATGATAGTACCGCCGGGAGCCTTTATAACACTTGGGTTTTTGTTGGGTTTTATGAATATGGCGCAGAAGCAAGGTAAATAAATGACAAATGTCAAAGCTCAAATGACAAAATTTTTGGCATTTGTCATTTAGATTTGATTTGAACTTTGGATTTTGTCATTTGACATTTTTTTAGGGTTAAACGATGGTACATTATCTTCTACTCATAATCAGTGCAGTACTGGTAAACAATATTCTGTTGTCCCGCTTCCTGGGCGTATGTCCTTTTTTGGGGGTGTCGCGTAAGATCGATACCGCCCTGGGTATGGGCATGGCGGTGGTATTTGTGATGACGGTGTCCGGAGGCCTGACTTGGGCCATTTCTTATTATATTCTGATACCGCTTAAGATTGATTATTTACAGACTATTGCCTTCATTTTAGTGATCGCCGCCCTGGTGCAATTGGTGGAGATGGTTATCCAGAAGACCTCGCCGGTGTTGTATCAGGCATTGGGTATTTTTCTACCGCTGATTACCACCAACTGTGCAGTATTGGGGGTGGCCATTCTCAATATTCAGCTGGAATACTCCTTCCTGGAGGCATTAATTTTTTCGCTGGGATCATCGGTGGGTTTTGGGCTGGCGCTGGTTTTATTTGCCGGTATTCGCGAACGTATCGCCTTATCACCGGTGCCCAAGCCCTTTCAGGGGATGGCTATTGCGTTGATTACTGCGGGGCTTTTATCGATGTCCTTTTTCGGCTTTATGGGATTGGTAAAGTAGGTGGTTTTCTATGGGGCGGGATGCGGAAATATTATTTATATATTTAGACTGTACTACTTTTATCTATAGCGGAGCTACTTATCATCTGGGTAGTGGATATATTCAGGCATATTTAAGAAACCGAGGGGTCAGCGCCCGGCAATTGGTGGCCGATTCCCGGATCAGCTTGACGGATATAGTCGATATGATAATAGAAGCGCAGCCTCGTGCGGTGGGCTTCACCTGTTATGACTCTAATTACTATCTTTCTAAATTGATTGCTCAATTGCTGAAAAAACGGCAGCCCGGGATAACTACCCTGATGGGCGGCCCGTCGGCTACTTTTTCCGATGATTTGATTATGCGGGATACCCAGGCTATAGATGTTTGTGTTCGGGGAGAAGGGGAATACAGCATGGCTGAAATAATGGAGCGCCTGCAGCAAGCCGGCGGATTTACCGGAATCAAGGGGATTACCCATCGTCAGGGAAACCGGATAGTGCGGGAGGTTGACCGGCCTCGCGGGGGTGGCAAAACCAAAGGCGCAGAGCTGGATATATTCCCTTCACCAATATTGAACGGGGTATTTCCACTGGCTGAGATGGCGCTTAGAGAACTGGGCGAAGTGGGGATATCAACTTCCAGGGGTTGCCCCTACCGCTGTATATACTGTAACTTTGCCACCATGTCCGGGCACCGCCTTCGTTATCACTCAGTGGACAGGGTGATTGCCGATCTGAGCCGGATAGATGTGGCGGCCGGAAAACGGATGACGCAGGGAGAGAAGCTGCGGGTAGCTATCCAGGACGATGCCTTTACCATGAACGTTGAGCGGGCTAAGCGGATCTGCCGCCGGATTATCGAGCATGGATTTGAGCGTATCGAGTTATATTGCGAGACCCGGGCCGATCATGTTGACCGGGAATTATTACAACTATTGCAGCAGGCTGGATTTAAGCAGATAAATTTTGGGCTGGAAAGCGCAGTACCTCGTATATTGAGGATTATCAGGAAGGTTACTCCCACCCCGGCCACTGATGAAGATTTTGCGCCGGAGAAAAAATTTCTAAAGCAGATGAAGCAGGCCATCAAATTATGCCGGGAGGTAGGGATCGAGCCTTCTGTAAGTATTATCTCAGGTTTGCCTACCGAGACGCTTAAAGAGGGAATGGCAACCTTGGAGTTTGTCGGGGAATTAGGGGTTAGTGAGTATTTACACAATCATCTATTATTGCATGCCGGTACCGAGGTGTTTGAGAAACAGGCGGATTATGGTATCAGCGCCACTCCATCGGCCTGGTGTTTGCCATATGATACCAGGCGCCATTATAATACCCGCCGGATACCGATATTGGATAGCCGGGAGTTGGTCGATATGGGTAATGTTATTCAAATATGGCAATATTTTTTCCATACCCAGCGACTAATGGTTACCCCCGTTAACCATGAAGACTCAACCGGCAGGGATATATTGTTCCAGGATGCCGCTGTAATCGGCCCGGATTTTTTTCGCTGGTTAAATAATTTTATCTCTCCGGCGACTATGCTTTCAGCCATGAATGCCGATCGGAAGCTGTTGGATTGGAAAAAAAGTATTGAGCATATAGTAGAGACCGACACCCCTTTGTTGGGGTTTCCCGGTTTGGTACCCGGCGATCGATGGAGCGCCGACATACCTGAATATGTGTGGTTAAGGGGAATTCTGCCCCAGGAGCCATATTATCAATCATATATGCACCGCTTTTACTTTGTGCCTGTCAGTAAATTAACCGAGCTGGCCGATTATAGAGATAATTATCAGAAACGGGTAATGTTTTTAGTGCTTAAGAGCGAACAGGATAAACATGACCTGATATATCTTTCGGAATTGGTGGCAAAACAAAGCTTAGCGGTTTTGCCGAAGGAGTTGGGCGCTTTTTATTGTTTTTTCCTGAACGAGTGTTGCTGGCGGCCTGATCCATGTGCGGCTGATTGTTTGTCGCGGCTGATTGCCAATGCTAAAGGCGAGCTTAAAACTTGCTTAAATGGAGCCGTGGTGGGCCGGGTAGGGGACAAGGTAGAGCATATAAAGCACAGATTACGTTCGCTTAAAGAGGCTAAGCAGAAACAGCGTGGTTGTGGGCAGTGCAGCCTGAGCGAGCAATGTTCCAAGTGCTTGTTTCCGGCTATGTGCGATGCTGAATTCTGCCATTTAAAAAGGGAGCACCCCGCTATAACGGGTCTGGTGAAACTTATGCCTTATATAAGAAGCGCCTGGTTATATAATACCCTGCACCCGGCGGTCTACAGGGCTATGTTCGGCCGGTTGGGGGTCGAAGAGAAACGCAAGCTGGAATTATTGACCAGGATTCTGGGTCTTAGAGATAAACAGCCGCCGGCTACACAATCGGCAAGGCTGGACACTTGTGCGGTATTTCAATTGAATTGAGAGAAATATGATTGAAGCGATATTAACCATTGGTGGGATAGGCTTTATATCCAGTTTGGGACTGGGTCTGGCCGCCAAAAAGTTTGCGGTATATGTAGACCCTAAAACAGGAGCGGTAGAGCAAGCCCTGCCTGGAGTTAATTGTGGGGCTTGCGGGTTTACCGGTTGCCGGGGGTTTGCTGAGGCGGTGGTAGCCGGTGAGGCTGAGACTAACGGTTGCCTGGTTGGCGGTGAAACGGTAGCCCTGGCGGTGGCTCAACTTATGGGGGTGGAAGCTAAGCCGGTGGCTAAGCTGGTGGCCCGCTTAAGGTGTCAGGGAGGCAGGGATAAATCCAGGTTGAAGTATCATTATCTGGGTATCGACGATTGTCAGGCCGCTAACCTGGTGGCTGGCGGGGATAAAGCCTGTAGCTTCGGCTGCCTGGGCTTGGGTTCCTGTGTGGCAGTCTGCCCGGTGAAGGCCGTAAGCATTAACGCTGATGGTTTGGCGGTGGTTGATGGGGGTTTGTGTATCGGTTGCGGCAAGTGCGTGGCTAGCTGCCCCAAACGGGTTATCCAACTGGTACCGCAGGAGCAACAGGTTACTGTATTATGTAATTCCATCGATAAGGGGCCGCTGGTCAGAAAGCAATGTCAGGTAGGCTGCATCGGTTGTATGATGTGTAAAAAGGTCTGTCCGGCGGAAGCGGTTACGGTGGATAAATTCCTGGCCCGCATCGATCCACAAAAATGCACTACCTGCGGTGAATGTGTAAAAAAATGTCCCACCAAATGTATCCTCATGAAGTAATTCGAAGGAGTTTCCTTGTCTAAATATTATCCGGTATGTTTAAATCTTAGTGGGCAGAAGTGCGTGGTGGTTGGGGGTGGCGAGGTAGCCCAGCGCAAGGTGCAGACCCTGCTTAAAACCGGGGCTAGAGTATGGCTTATCAGCCCTGATGCGACAGCAGCTTTGAGGCAGTGGGCTAAGGCGGGTGAGCTTTACTACGTAAGCAGGGAATATTGCAGTGGTGACCTGGGGGGCGCCTTTTTGGCGATCGGGGCTACCGATGATGAGGCTATAAACCGGCGGGTAGCTGAGGATGCAAAAACGTCCGGGATACTGGTAAATATTGTGGATGTGCCAAAGCTGTGTAATTTCATCGTTCCATCAATTGTTGTGCGGGGCGATCTGCAATTGAGCATTTCTACCGGGGGAAAAAGTCCGGCGCTGGCTAAAAAAATACGTAAACAACTGGAGCAGTTGTATGGTCCAGAATATGCTGAATATATTAAGCTTTTAGGTGAATGCCGGGAACTTGTTCTCCCCAAAATCCCCGACATAAAAAAACGTCGCCAAATCTTCCAGGAATTAGTTGATTCAGACCTAATTGAGTTGATAAAGCAGGGTAACCGGGATAAAATAAGGCAGCGAGTGGAAGAGATAATTGGTTTTGGAGTGGGTATAAAAATGAATGCTGATTGATTTTAGAGACTAAATAGGACGCAGATGAACGCAGATTTACAGGATTTTTAAAGAATAATCTGCGTTCATCTGCGAAGATCTGCGTCCTAAAAATCTTTATACTTATTATGCAAACTAAATACATTCGAAATTTCTCCATAATCGCCCATATTGATCACGGCAAGTCTACTTTAGCTGATCGCTTGCTTGAGTATACCGGTACGATTACAGCTAAAGAGATGCTGGATCAGGTGCTGGATGATATGGATCTGGAGCGTGAGCGGGGGATTACTATAAAAGCCCGCGCGGTGAAGTTGAATTACAAGGCCAAAGACGGCCAGGTGTACGAGCTGAACCTGATTGACACCCCGGGGCATGTGGACTTTACCTATGAGGTATCCCGCTCACTGGCGGCCTGCGAGGGTGCGCTGTTGGTGGTTGATGCGGCGCAGGGGGTGGAGGCACAGACGATGGCCAATTTTTATCTGGCGCTGGAGAATGAGCTGGCTGTTATTCCGGTGATAAACAAGATTGATCTGCCAAGCGCTGATCCGGAACGGTTGAAGCATCAGCTTGAGGATGTGTTGGGGCTTGAGAGCGAAGAGATGGTGCTGACCAGCGCTAAACAGGGTATCGGCACACAAGAGGTGCTGGAAGCGGTGGTTAAGCATGTTCCGCCACCCACCGGGGATGTGGATAAGCCACTCAGGGCGTTGGTCTTTGATTCGTTTTTTGATAGTTATCAGGGGGTGGTGGTGTATATCAGGCTGATGGACGGCAAGATAAATGCCGGTATGAAAATCAGGCTCATGTTTAATAACAGGGCTTATGAGGTTTTGCGGGTGGGGATTTTCGCCCCTAAAATGCTGCCGGTGGATGAGTTGTCCGCCGTGGATGTGGGTTATTTTACCGCCGGCATAAAGAATATTCATGATGTGCAGGTGGGTGATACGGTGACCGGGAATGCCCAGCCAGCCGCTAAACCGCTGGCTGGTTTTAAGAAGGTAAAGCCGATGGTGTTTGCCGGCTTGTATCCTACCGATTCCGCTTTTTATGAACCGCTAAGGGGGGCCTTGGAAAAACTTTCCCTGAATGATACCTCATTCAGCTATGAGCCGGAGAATTCTAATGCTCTGGGTTTTGGTTTTCGTTGCGGATTTCTGGGGCTTTTACATATGGAGATTATCCAGGAACGGCTGGAACGGGAGTTTGATCTGTCGCTTATTATTACCGCACCTACGGTAGTGTACCGGATCACCAAAAAGACAGGTGAAGTGCTGCAACTGGACAACCCCACTCATCTGCCGTCTCCCCAGGAGCTGGAGAAAATTGAGGAGCCCATTGTGGATTCCACTATTATTGTACCGGTTAAGTTTTTTGGCGGAGTGCTGGCGCTGCTGCAGGAGAAAAGGGGTGAGCAGAAATCATTTGAATATCTGGATGATAAAACGGTGCTTATTAACTACCGGCTGCCGTTAAATGAGATTATAACCGATTTTTATGACAAACTTAAGTCTACTTCCAAGGGTTATGCCTCGTTTGACTATGATTTGGCGGGTTTTAAGGCGGCTAAGCTGGTTAAACTGGATATGCTGGTTAATAATCAGGATGTGGATGCGCTGTCTACCATTGTGCATAAGGACAAGGCTTATTATTACGGCCGGAAGCTGGCCGAGCGCTTAAAGGAGATTATCCCCCGGCAGTTGTTTGAGGTAATTATCCAGTGTGCTATCGGCCATAAAGTGATTGCTCGCGAGACAGTCAGGCCGTTGCGTAAGGATGTGATCGCCAAGTGTTATGGTGGTGATATAACCCGTAAGCGCAAGCTGTTGGAGAAGCAGAAACAGGGTAAGCGGCGCATGAAACAACTGGGGAATGTGGAAATACCGCAGGCAGCCTTTATGGCGGTGTTGAAGATGGACTAACAGGCAAGGCCTGGCAGTCAAGGGCCTGCTTTTTTGAGGTATAGGAAGCTATATGATCTGCTGCATTTGGGAGATGAAATGAATTATAAAAATAAAAAAGAATACAAACCAAAGTCAATAGTCAGGGAATATGTAGAAGTTTTAGTTATAAGTATGGCGCTGTTTTTGTTTATTAGAACCTTTGTGGTTCAGGCGTTTAAGATTCCCTCAGGCTCAAT
Source organism: bacterium (assembly GCA_024277675.1). GTDB lineage: Bacteria > SZUA-182 > SZUA-182 > SZUA-191 > JAJRXT01 > JAJRUS01. Next base: position 36,132 of record JAJRUS010000122.1, read on the forward strand.
GCTACCCACCCTGCAGATTGGCGATCATATACTGGTGAGCAAGTTTATCTACTGGTTTACCGAGCCGAAACGGGGCGATATAATTGTATTTAAATATCCCAGGGATAAGAAACGGGACTTTATCAAGCGGATGATAGGGGATTCGGGGGAGACTATACTAATAGACGAGCTGCAGGTGTATATAAATGGAAAGCCGTTGAAGGAAGCTTATGCTTACCACCGTCTGAAAATATCCCGGGGTGAGCACATCTCTCCCCGGGATAACTTCGGGCCGTTGAAAATACCCGATGATTCGGTATTTATGATGGGGGATAACCGGGAAAGTAGTATGGATAGCCGTTATTGGGGCCCGTTGAAAAAGAAACTCATTCTCGGAGAAGCGTTTATCATATATTGGTCGATTAAGCCTTACCAGAATCCCGATCCCACCGCACCCTTTTACATACAAGTGATAAATTACATCGCCAGTTTCAAGGATCGTATTCGCTGGGAACGGTTTGGCATGATTCTTCGTTGATAATCGACAAGTTACAGAAATCGGTTTGCTGGTAATTGCAATTCTTGCACTGCTTTTCAGCCGGCGGCAATGGATCGAATTTTTGGGCCATTATGTGGTGACCCAACCGGATTACTTCTGCTTGTAGCTCATCCAGCGTGACCGGGGTAAAGCGGAATTCTTTTGAGTGCGGGAAGTGACTGAAGAATAATTTAGCGCCGGCTACCGGCTGATTAAGTAGTTGGCCGGCGGCCCAGCAATAGCATTTAAGCTGGAAAACATAGCCTTCAGTTTCGATCAGTTCGTTTAATTCCGCTACGTCATCCAGCTCATTGGTTTTGTAATCTACTATTATCCATTCATTTTTTTGATAGTCAAAGTGTAGTTGGTCAATGATTCCTTCAAGATAAAAATCGCCCAGCCTCAGTTTGAATTTAAGCTCCTGATAACTTTGCGGCAAACGGCTCCAATGCCGGTAGCCCTGGCTATTCAGTATGTTGACCAGGTGTCGTTTTATGTTTTGACTTAAGCTCTGGCGTTGTCCGGTTGATATATCTTCGGGTAATAATTTATTGATTCTGCTTTGGATATAAGCGTCCTCAAAAACTCCATCTTCCATAAGGCTATGTACGATGGTGCCCCTGAGAGCGGCTAATTTCGGCGGGGCGCCCTCTTTGCTAGCAGATTCTCTTCGGGAGCTTTGCCCCCCCCATGCCGGTATTCTTAAGCGGTGACGACCATAAAAACGTCGAGGACAATGTCGGTATTCCAACAGACTGCTGGGTGAGAAAACCGGCCGTTCCCGAACCTGCCTGGGGGTAAGCTTATTTATAATATTATCCAACTCAGCGCTTGGGGGCAATTGCTCTAGCTGAAGGTCGATTTCTTCCAGATTTATGGTCGAAGGTTCATGGTACAGGTCGATCTCTTCGTTGGGATCAAACCAGGTTATGGGAATGTTGACTTGTTTTCCCTGAAGATTACTGATACTGGCCGACTGGGATTGGCTCAAGGAATCAATTGCTAAAATATCCCTTATCCAATCCTGCCAGCAGCTTGCCCGCAAAGGCGGCAGAGCCGCTTTGTGTCTTATTTGTCCCACCAGCACCAGTTGATCCTGAGCGCGGGTGGCCGCTACATACAGCAAGCGCCTTCTTTCAGCCAAGTCTTTCTGCTGTTGTATATTGGCGATTATTTTTCTCATCAAAGTGGCCTGAGGCTTAAATCGGTCGTTGGGGTCGGGAGCCTTGATTCCCAGTTCATAACGGTATAGCTCTCCATCGCTTAACTTATCTCCCGACAACCCCCCCCCCTGTTTGCCAAAAAATGGATTGCTGAGATCAGGCACGAATACTAGCGGGAACTCCAATCCTTTTGCTTGATGTATAGTCATCAATTGCACTGCTCCCCCCAGGGCCGGTTCCACTTCTGCCTCTCCTTCTTCACTATCCCGGAGCCGTTCCCCCAGGAAGCAAACCCATTCCCAGATGCCTCCCCTGCCGCCGGCCTCGAAGTTCCGGGCCAGTTCGATAAATTTTTCCAGGTTAGCTAAGTTCTGTGCTCCCCGGGGACTTTTGGCCAGGCAGATATAAAATTGACTGTCGTTGAGTATTTTAATGATTAATTCCGAAAGCGGCAGCCGATCCTTCAGAGCTATCCAACCGTAGAGTAAGTGGAACGCCTGAGGTAAAACTTGAATGTCGGCGGCTATAAATCCCGGCGGCCAATTAGTCGGTGTTCCAGCGCTAAACAGGGAACAGAGCTTGTCCCATAGACAATTACCAGTTAATGAAGTAAGAGCCAACAGGCCCTCATCGGATAGCCCGATTAAAGGAGAGCGCAATACGCCGGCCAGTGAAATATCCGGTTGAGGTTGATTTATGAATTTGAGCACATTTACGATATCCATTATCTCCCGGCGCTGATAAAATCCACGTCCTTTAGAAACCAGGAAATCTATCTTTTCCCGTCTCAGCGCCTCTTCGTATATCTTGATCTTGTTTCGCCGGGCAAGTAGGATAGCGATAGCCGGTTCACCGTTTCCCAGTTTTTCCAGCACCCGGCTATATGCGGCGGGTTTAGCTTTTAGAATGTGTTTTATCCTCCTGGCGATCAGATGGGCTTCTTTTATATAATCGTCAAGCCGTTCCTCCTGATTAGTTGAATCGGAGCTTCCTTTTTCCACCAGCATGAGTTCTACCTTTGCCCCGGGAAATTGGCGTTTAGCGGTTTGTGCCTGAGGCTGAGCGTCATATGGCCGGTAGTGCCGCCGCTGAAAAAGATTCTGGAAAAAGGGATTTAAAAAATCCATGATCCCTTCGGCGGAGCGAAAATTATGTTTTAACACCACCTCTCCGGCAAGCAAGCGATTGCATTCGACAGCAGCTAATTGGGCATAATCTGCCGCATACTTATCTGGTAGCTCGAAGGGCAAGCGGTGGGTATTATGCTTTAGATTAGCCTGGCGCAGTTCTGCCCGGGCCTGGGCGAATACGGTTACATCCGCTCCCCGGAAGGCATATATGGACTGTTTCTCATCCCCCACCATAAACAGTTTGTCTTTCTGCAAACCATGATCATCTGCGGCCAGTATTTTTATTATCCGCCATTGCAAGGGATTGGTGTCCTGGAATTCATCCACCATGATATAGCGGAAACGCTGGCGTAGTTCCGAGCGGATATGAGGGTGTTGCCCGTCCTGAAATAATTTGAGGGTCATTAGTTGTAAATCCTCAAAATCCAGGCCGGCATTATTTTGCTTTTGTTTTTGATAGGCACAGAGACATTGTTGGGCCAGGCTTGCCAGCGCTGACAGCAGTTCATACCCTTTAGCTTCTAAGGCGGGATTAACTGTATAGTCAAATATTTGGCTCTCGGCTAATAAATCCCTAAGTCCTTTTAGCGCCTGCTTTAATTCCGGTTGCTTAATCCCCCGCAGGCCAAGCTGTTCATGCAGCCGGGCTAATATTTCAAGTCCGGGGTCCGGCGGTAGCTGACTCAATTTTTTTAACTGGGGGTAGATTGATAAAATATTAACCAGCCTTTCAGTTTCGGTGCGGGTTTTATTGTCAGCTTGCCGTAAGTTAAAAATAGTATCCAGATGTTCCCAAAACAGCGCTGATTTGCACAGATTGCCTATCTGTTCGGTGATTGCCCGGCAGCGGTAAGCATCCATACGGGCCATATATTGTGTAAGGCTTAGGGAAGGAAATTCAGCCAGCCATGTTTCGGTCTGGCTGCGGGCTTTGATTATGTCGATAAGCTTTGATACGATTGCATCCCGCCGCCACATCAGGTTCAGTTTGGTCAGGGCAACTGAGGCTTGGGGATGGGCGGCCAGCCGGTCTATTTCTCTGTTTACGACCTGGGCCAATAAATCCTGTTGTTCAGGGCCGCTTAAGATATAAAAATCCGGGTCAAGTTGAGCCTCCAGCGCATACTCCCGCAGTATGGAGGCGCAGCAGGCATGGAAGGTCGATATATAATTGGAGTAGAAGTTTTCCTTAAGTTTAAGCCAATATGGCTGGTGTTTGTCTTTTAGGTGAATCTGTTGCTGAATGGCCTGGTAAACCCGGGACCTTAATTGACCGGCGGCCTTGTCGGTAAAAGTAAGCACCAGGATGCGGGATAGTTCCAACTGGCGCTGCTTTAAGATATGGATTACCCGGCGGGTTAATACCTCGGTCTTGCCGCTGCCCGCCCCGGCGCAGACGTACAGGTTGCGCTTGAAATCGCAGGCTATTTGTTGTTCTAATGTAAGTTCAGGTGCGGACATATGCTTATATGGTATCCTTAAGCGGCTTATAATGCGCTTGATCACTTAAACCGGGGTACATTTTGGCCAGCCTTAATACATCTACCCGGCAGATGCAGTCAAAGTCACAGAAACGGCAGGGCAGGGCGGCTTCAGCTCCCAGCGGGGGGTGGAAACGGCCTTGATTTATCAGCTTATGAATATGGAGTAATCGGGATTTTACCTGGGTCAGTTGTTGGCTTAATTCATGGTCGGACAGCAGACCATAGTTGCGTTGTTTAGATACCAGTACCTTAGCGCCACCCAGCTCATCAGGGCGGCTGGCCCGAATATCCTGCCGGCCGAAGTAGCCGGTTTTCCTGGCTTCGTGAGTTGATTTAAGCTGATAATAGCCGCCGGCGCCTATTTGACAGCCTTTATCTTTCAGGAAATCGGCTATTGCCAGTAAATATACCGGTAATTGAAAACTATACCCCTGGCGGATTAATGAGCCGGCGGGTACCGAGCCGAATTTGTAGTCATATACTACGAATAGCCTTTCATTCATGGCCAGATCAATCCTGTCCACCCGCCCCTCAAGCTGCATCTCACCCAGGCAGAGCGCCGGGGCGGCGCCTTGTTTGCCAAAGCGAAATTCCACATAGCGGGGGGTTAAGCGGTCTATTGATAGGGCCTCATGTTCCAGGAAGCTGCGTAATATGCCCGGTGTTTGCCGGTCATCCTCCGGGGTTAATCCCGCCAGCAAGCCTTGTTTTTCATTCTCCCAGAAGAGGTTTCTGTATTTGGTACGAAAGCCGCTCAATACTCGTTCAGCGCTCTGGAGCATCTGCTGTGAGGCTTCCTCCAGATTATCCGGGGTTATTTTGACCTGCCCGGGTGAATGCGCATAATTTTTTATGCGCCGGCGATAGAATTCTTCTAAAATATTATGTAAAAGGCTGCCCCTGTCCGGTGGTTTAAAATCCGCTATGATTTCTTCAACTGGGTTTAGCTTAAGCACATGTTTAAAAAAGTAGCCCAGCGGACAACCGGCGTAGTCCTCTAACTGGGTAACGTTGTAGCGGGCGCCGGGGTTTAGTTGCTTTATGTATTCTATGTTGGCGGCTGAATCAAGCAGCCCCTCGTAGCTTGAGAAAGCGCGGCCTGATTGCCTTAAATTATCTACTTTAAGTATATGCAATAGTTGGAAGTAGCCTTCAGCATCAAGCTGCTTAAGCGCTTTTAACTTAACCAGTGGAGTCGTGCCTTTATTCAACCCGGCGGCTATATCACCCAGCAGTTCCTGCCGGGTGTAGCAGGTTGGGGCGGTCTCTTCTGGCTTATGTATATCGGTGGCGGTTATTTGTTGTAGTTCCTCGATGAAGGGTGAGGGCAGCCGGGGCTTTCCCTGAGCGGTGAGGGGATAGCTGAGGCTTATCTGCCGATTAGTGTTTTTGAACATATAGCTGTATAAATACCGGTCTTCAGTCAATCTGGGCAGTAGCTCAAACATTCTTTTTGAGCCGGCGGCAGGATAGAAAAGCGCCTGCGGTTCCGGTCTTGGGAATTCATTTTCGCTCAAGCCGCCCCAGAACAGGTATTCGAAATAAAGCCCGCGCAATTCCAGGCTTTCCACCACCTGTACCCGATCTTCAGTGTGGTCGGTGGTATGGTATTCTTCGCTGCTTAAATAATCTAAGAGCAGGGCATGTAATTCGGCCAGGGGAAGCTCATGGTTTTCCCGGTTTATTAATTTTAAGCCCGAAGTAAACTGTTGTAATATGGAATTAAGCTTATCCAGCGCCCTGAAATCACGCTTCAGGATAATTTGCTTATCCCGGTCGGCGTAATTATGAACGTACTTGAGCTGCCCGATAATATTCTTAAGGATACCGAAGCGCTCAATCAGTCCAAGCAGGCCCTCGGCGAATTGTTGGCCGGTTAAGCTGTCAGGCAGGCCATCAAATTCCGCCCAGGCAGATTTAAAGAGATACAATTGCCGGTATGCTTCAGCCTGTTGGTCTTTATCCAGGCGCAAGCCATCAATTAAGTTTACCAATGGTGCAAGCCAGTCCCGCTGCCAGTTTGCTCCTCCCTTAAGATTGGCTCGCCTCGCCCACTGCTCTATGAGCGGCATGTTCAGTTGCCGCTTTCCAACCGGCGGCGAATCAAACAATTGTCGGGCGGTAGCGGGTGCGACATCCAAAGCCCCGATAAAATCAGCCCATTGCGGGGGATTAATGTGGCGGCTGTATTCTATCAATTGAGAAGCAAATAAAGCGCACCAGTCTTCACGCCGGTAGCCGTTTAACTTTATAGCCAACAGCCTGAGCGCAGCCCTGGTTATCGGAGATGCCTGCAGGGGATAGCCCTTGGTAATTTCATAGGCAATGCCGTAGTTGGGGAATATTTCCTGCACCAGCGGAGCGTAAATCTCCATTTTGGGAAACACCACATAAATGCCGGCTAAACCGGTAGCAGGGTATTGGCTTATGATTTGCCTGATGTTGCGGGCGATGGCCCTCACTTCTTGCTGACGGCTAAATGGGCTGCGGATTATTAAATCAGGGGTTGAGCCGGCCATTGACCTGGCTGGTTTAAATAGCCGCTTACTGATAGCCATAAATTCCGGGTTATAGGATATGGGGGTTTTTGAAGGCGTAATCGGCTTTAAAGTATGCCCGGCGCTACTCCCCAGTTGTTGCCAGAAATCCAGATAATCGGTAAGTAATTGATGATCTTCTTCGGTTGGCGGGTGGTTGCTGTCTACCGAGACTACTGTTTGTTCAAATACTTTAATTATAGCTTTGATAAATTTTTGTTCCAGCGGATTAAAGTAATAAAAACCATCTATTACCAAGCGCTTAATGTGTGGTAATGCTTGAACGGCTGGGGTTTCCCCTGCCAATAATCCGGTGCTCTCGATTAATATGTCCTGGGGGTCTGCCAGCGATTTTTCGGCTAAAAACTGCTGGTAATGTTGGAATAGATTTATTAGATCACGATCTTTGGCTTGCAGGTCGGCCGGCGAGCGATATTGGCGGATTGACCGGGCTAAGTTTTCCCGGCGGCAGGTTTTGATCTGAGCCATAAACTGAGCTGTTTTTTTCAATAAACCGGGGGTAAGTTCCTGGGGATTAAAGAATTCCCATCCGCTGCCGGATCGGGTTAATAATGAGCTTAAGATAAGTCTTTGGCTTAATTCACCAATCGGACGCTTATTCCCTCCCAGCCTGGAATAAATTTTTTTGGCCAATTCGTTCAGGGTGTATACCGCTGGAATCCAGGCCTTCCCGGCCTGCTTCAGCAGCCGGTCTTCAGTATAAGTTACCTTCCTCCTGCTGGGTACCAGATATAAGTAGTCCGGGGGCAGGGCCGGCAGGGAAACCTCACCATGCAGAATTCGGTGGATATCGGTCTGTCTTTGAGCTTGGGTTAAGCCGGTGATTAGGATTATATGAGCCATAGTGGGTAATCAGCCAGGGGACGTGCCCCCAAAGGGGTCAATGCCTCCTTTTCCAAGGTTCCCTGATAAAGATTGCTGGCTAATAAGACCTGCGCTGATTGAGGTTAATGAAGTACGGCCTTGTTGAGGTCGGTTATATTGAACTTAGCTCCCTTGAGGCTGTCTTTGCAGAGGATAGTTCCGCTTAAGTCTGTTCCGGTGAGGTCGGCTCCGAGTAGCACCGCTTTACTGAAATCGGCGTCACGCAGATCGGCGTCACGCAGATCTGCTCCCCGTAGATTGGCTCCGCTGAAATCGGTTCCCCGCAGGTCAGCCTTACGGCAGTTGGCTTCCCAGAGTATGGTTCCGCGCAGGTTAGCCCCCCGCAGGTTAGCTGCTTCAAGGTTAGCTTTATGCAGGTTGGCCCCCCGCAGGGCAGCCGCCTCAAGGTTGGTTTTGCTGAGATCGGCTTCACTGAAGTTAACATCCCAGAGTATAGTTCCGTGGAGGTTGGCTCCGCTGAGGTTGGCTCCAATAAGGTTGGCGCCCCACAGATTGGCTCCCCGGAGGTCGGTCCCACTGAGGTTGGCTCTGGTTAAGTTGGCATCCCAGAGTATGGTTCCATGGAGACTGGCTTCATGTAAAATAGCTTTTTCAAGATTGGCTTCACGGAGCACCGCTCCCCGCAGGTTAGCTGCCTCCAGGATGGTTCCACTGAGATTGGCTTTACGAAGGTTGGCATCCCAGAGTATGGTTCCATGAAGATTGGCTCCCCGCAGGTCGGCGTCACTTAAGTCGGCGCCCCACAGATTGGCTCCCCGCAGGTCGGCGTCACGCAGATCAGATCCACTTAAGTCGGCGCCCCATAACTTGGTGTTACTTAAATCCGCACCAACCAGATTAGTGCCCCAGAGCTTGGCTTTACTGAGGTTGGCTCCCTTTAAATTTGCTTTACTTAAGTCCGCTCCGCCGAGATCGGCTTTGCTCATATTGGCTTTACTGAGATTGACTCGGTTGAGGTCGGCATCCAGGAGTATGGTTTCGCTTAAGTCAGCTCCGGAGAGATCAGCGCTCAGGAATTTTACCCCGCTGAGGTTAACTCCGCTGAGGGCGGCTCTGTTCAGATTTATTTTGTTATGGTTTGCATCCAGGAAAATGACTTCATTCTGGACGGCTGGATGGAGGTTGGAAATATTTTGCCCTTTGGCTTTGCTGATAGGGGCTGATTTGTCAACTGTATCCTGGATATTATGACCAGGTTCCAGGTTGGATTTTAATTGATTGATAATATCAGCTAGAATTTTTTCCGCTTCGCTCATTTTCTTTCTCTTATAAATGCCCAAAGTTTCTCCAACTCGACAATGGCCTTTTCAGTTGGGCAAGTTTCTAAAACCGTAGCGGTGGCGCTTAACACGATATTCTCTTTTCTTATTTTTAGTATGGCTTTAACAGGCCAATATAGAAAGACATTAATAAGTATGGTAAACCCAATGAGAATAATTTCTCCCGATAACACCTCAATTATTAGAAGAGTTATACCTAACAAAAATATTCCTATAGACATATAAGTTATAACACGTTCGCTTCTTTTATTTTGGCTGATTAGCTGTTCGATTCTCTTATTAATAGCTGCTATATCTATATTCATTATGAAATCACGAAGTATCGGGTATGCTATGCATGTATAATATGAGTCATTAGGTGTTTTTTAAAAAATGTAGCTTACCCGAATAATTCGGGCTTCATTACCAGTAAAACCACAGTTAGCTGTAAACTTATCAATTTCCGGTTAAGGGTTTCTTTGTAAACTAAGCTTTTAAGTAAGCTTCCAGCCGATAAGGGGGCCGACAAATCCAATCTAAATTTATAAATAGATCAAGCTTATTTAAATATATCAATTTATGATATAAAATACAACCTCTAATTAATTTTTGTCTTGCCACCCATCACTATTTCGTGTAATATACCATCTTGTTGTTATGTTAAGTTTAACCATATTTAACAAGGTGGGTCAAGTTGAGCACGATCAGATATTTGGGTATGGAGGTAGAACGTAGTCTGGCAGAGGGCTGCCCATGGCTATACAAGAATCCCCGCCACAAGCTCAGC
>JAJRUS010000123.1 GCA_024277675.1 bacterium
AAAACAGGGATAATAAACACAAATCAAGCGAAAAATTGAGATGTTGTAGAAATGCAAATTGGTTGCTAAGGGGTTTTTTCGCCCCTTTTTTAAAAAACTGAATTAAGCGACAACCCCATAAGATAATGACCATAGTGAAATGGTGAGCTTATGGCAACTGAATGAGGAGCTAAATTTGTTGAATGCGAGGGCCTCCCCGTATAGCGCTGACCCCCCATTTTATTTGCCTTTACAGCACTAACTGCTTGAAGTCCCTAGGAATCCTCAACCGCATCCCGGTTTACAGCATAAAAATAGAGAAAATATACTGAAAATGCTTGACAGAGAATGCAATAGCGTTAATATATAGGTGCACTTAGCCAATTTGGTTTTAGATAACTTCAGGTGAAGCAGGTAACTGGTAGCGGCCGGTGCGGGTTAAGTTTTGAAAAGAAGTGGAATCGATGAGGAGCAAATATTTTATGATTGAATATGAAGGCCGGGAACGCCGGGAGAATTACCGGAAAAAATATAACATACCAATTAAACTTATTCCCAGGAAAAGGATTAGCCTAAACGGCAATATACTAAATATTAATTGCTATGGACTCAAGGTAGAGCTAAGCTTTAAAAGCACAGCCCCCGGACTTATGCTAGATGCAATTTTTGCTGCTCCCAGGATAACCCTGGAGTTTGCTAATATGGGAGACAAAATCAATGTTGCATTGCCGGCTAATAATAAATGGAAGAGTGCCAGATGTGATAATGGAGAGATGATCTACGATGTTGGGTTCGCTTTGAATTTAAATGAAAAACAGCAGCAAGACTGGCGTAAACTTTATGATTTGTTGGACAGTTAGAGTCAAAAACAGCTAAAAATGCTTGGCCGATATTCCTCATAACAGGGGCCGGTTTCATTAAGAAACACAGCCCCCTTTCCAGTGGTCTTTTTCATATCAGAAATCGTCAAGAATCAGATTGCTAATACCATTTATTTAGTATAAAATCAGCTCAATAAAATGTTCCTCGTAATTTCCGTTAGTTAATCTGAAAAATTCAGGTTTTATTAAGGGCAGATTATATTTAGTTTATAGTTAGCTGTTGTTTCACTGGTAATGAAGCCCGAATTATCCGGGATAGAAGATGATATATTATGGGTTTCCGCTGGTTTTTTATCTTAGTTTTTTCAGCGTTATTTCTTTTTACGGGGAAATTGCCCCGCGTCCAGGCTCAAGGCCGGGCCGATGAGCAGTCTTATCTATTGGGTGTGAAGGCTTATCAAGATGGGCTTTGGGATTTAGCCAGCCAGCAATTTGAGCAGTATTTGGCCAAATATCCTGAAGGGCCGATAGCAGCTCAGGCCCATTTCCTCCAGGCTGAGGCCTTATTTCAAGAAAAGCAATATCAGTCGGCGCTTAATATCTACCGGGAGTTTGTCCAACGCTATCAGGACAGCCGGTTAATGGACAAGGTATTATACCGTTTGGGGATATGTAATCATAAATCAGGTAATTATCCGGCGGCCGAGGCGGCCTATCGACAATTATTAGACAGCTTTCCCCAAAGCGCTTTTGTGGAAAGAGCGCGCCTGGGATTGGCCGAGGCGTTATATGCTCAAGGCAAATACCAACTGGCTTATGATAACTATTCACGGATCATTAAGCGCTTTCCGTCGCACCCCAATAAGGATTTGGTTTTATATGGCCTGGCTATGACCAGCTATAAACTGGCGGACTATAATCAAGCGGTAGATTTTTTCAATCAATTGCTTGCTCAGTTTCCTGAAAGTCCGGTAGCTAAAACGGTGCCCCCGGCTTTATCCCTGGCATATTACAGGCAGGCACAGTCTTTTTATGAGCAAGGGGAATATCAATCGGCATTGGCCGGCTATCAACTATTTCTTGGAAAGTATCCGAATGACGAGCTGGCGCCCTCGGTCAGCTACAATATGGGACTTTGCTATCTGGAACTTTCAAAGCCGGCCAAGGCGGAAGCGGTTTTTGAACGATTCATTGACCGGTATCCTGAACATGGGCTTATAGCTAAGGTCTGGCTGCGCTTGGGTAGGCTGAGATTCGAGCGTAAAGCTTATGTTCAGGCAACTAAAAACTTCATGAAAGCTGTAGTTTCTCCCGATAAACAAGTGGCTTCCGAGGCTCAATACTGGTTGGCTGAATGCCTGGCGCAACAGGGGCGGCTGGATAATGCATTAGCGGAGTTCCTTAAGCTAATCCAACAACATGCAGATCAGTTTCCGTGTGTAAACCTGGCCCGCTATCAAGCGGCGCAGATTTATGTTAACCAGGGGAAAGAACTGGCGGCTAAGAAATTACTTTTGAAAGTGGTGCAGGAAGCTGACGATACCGGGTTGGCGGAACTGGCGAAGCAAAACTTGCAGCAATTGTTAAAGGCTGGCAGCCCACAAAATAAGTGATTGACGATGCAGCTTGACTCGCCCCAACCTTTGTATTAGATTGTATGTTCGGCTCAAGAATTTGGGGCCAATGAGATACAACTCTATATTCAGTAAATTTTTTACCTCCGGACTTGGTTGGAAAATGCTCAAACCAAACGCACACAGGTTTATATTATTCATGGCCGGCCTGATAGTAGTAGCCGGCGTATATGTTAAGCCTTCGATGGCGGTTGAGGCGCCGGCGCCCGGCCCGACATTTAAGTTGCCCGAAGTAGTGGTTCACGGCACCTATCAACCACAGATTCAACCAGCCAGAAAACTTCAACTACCGCCCCAGACTTCTCTGGGAGTAAAACAGGTACCCGCTGAATCTCACAAAGGGATTACGGTGCCGGGTGAGATTACCGGCGAAAAGCAGGTGCCGCTGGCGGCCCCGTCCGGTTGCTGCTTGCTGGGGAATTCGCTAACCGCATCTTTGGTGCGGCTGTTCCGTGGGGATGACGGCTATTATCGCAGTGGACGCTATTATTATCAACAAGGGGAGTATAAAAAGGCGCGGGAGATGTTTTCCCAGTTGCTAAGCCGCTTTCCGAAGAGCCAATACAGGGGGGCCGCCTATTATTGGCAAGCTGAAAGCTATTACAATCTGGGAGCTGTGAGTAAAGCCGCTCTAAGCTATAATAACCTGTTAAGATATTATCCCCAGGATCCTTTAGCCGGTTTTGCCCATTATTCAGCGGGCTGGATTTATTTTAGAAAGCAGGCTTGGAAATTAGCCTCAGATCATTTGCGGATTGCGGCCGACAGCAAAAAAACCATTGCTCCGGCTGCCCGGTATTTACTTGGCGAGGCGCTTTATAGATTAGGGGAGTTTGCTCCGGCGGCCCAGGTGTTTAAAAAATTCATAGCCGATAATCCCAGCCACTATTGGATACCGGAGGCTCGATTCTGGTTGTCGGAGAGTCTTTATCAAAAAGGGGATTATGCCGCCGCCAGTAATGCGTATCAGTATTTTCTGCAACAGCATAAAAATCACAGGCTGGAAAGCTATGCCCTGTATGGCTTGGGCTGGAGCAGCTTTATGCAGGGGTTGTATCAGCCGGCGATTGAGGCCTTTCAATATTTGAGAGATAAATACCCTGAAAGTGATCTTATTCCCTCAGCTATCTTGCGTCAGGGTAAAAGTTATGCCCTGGCGGGCGATTATCGGACTGCCTTAAAAAATTATCAGGAACTGATTCAACGTTATCCGCAATCCGAGTTGGTACAGCAGGCCCGGTTTGAGCAAGGATTGTCTCACTTTGAGTTAAAGGAATTTGAGCCGGCGGTTTTAATATATAAACGGTTTGTTGAGCAATTTCCGGATAGCCCCTCGATATTAGCCGCCCGATTTATGTTGGCTGAGAGCTTATACAGTCAGCAGCAATATGCCGAGGCAGCCCCGGCTTACCGGTCAGTGATTGAGTATAAACAATTCAGCGATTTCAGCCAGCCGGCATATTTCAAGCTGGGTTTCTGCTATTATCTTTTGGGGAATTATAATGAGGCGATTGATCAATTCAAGCGCCTGCTGGTGGTTTTCCCCCAAATAAGCTTTAAGGATGAGGTTTTGTTCTGGTTGGCGGAGTCATATTTCAGGAATCATAACTATGAAGTGGCTGTCAAAACATATCGTCAGTTAAAAAACCAATTTCCGGATAGCAAGCGGCTGGATGATGCTTCTTTAGGACTGGGCTGGGGGTATTATGTTCAGGGTGAATGGGATAAGGCCGAACTTCAGTTTGAGCAATTGGAAAAGCAGTTTCCCCAAAGCCCTTACCTGCCGGAGGCGGTTTATATGAAGGCCCAGAGTTTATATCAGTTGAAGGATTATGCCCGGGCTTTACAGGCTTACCAAAGCGTACTCAGGCTTTATCCCGATAATTCCCTGTCGGAGAATAGTCTTTATCAATTGGGAATGATTCAACTGCGGCAGGCCGATTTCCCTAAGGCCATAGAGTTGTTTGGCCAATTACTCAAGGAATATCCTAATGGGGAAAAAGCTGATGATGCTCAGCACCAGCTGGGTTGGAGCTATTTCAGGGGCGGAAATTATCAGTTGGCGATTGCAGCATTCAGCCGGCTGGAGAAAGAATTTCCCCAAAGTCCGCTGGTACCGGAAGCCTTACTTAAAATTGGCGACAGCTTTTATAACCTGGAAAAATATGATCTGGCCCAAGCTGCCTATAGGCATCTGGTGGAGGCTTACCCCAAAAGCCAGTTGGTTCCCGATGCCCAATATGGCATTACCATCTGTTATTACCAGCAGGCAAAAATGGAGAAATTTGTTAATGAAGCCACTATATTTGCCAATCGATATGCGGGACATAAGCTAAGTGAATTATTACAATATCAGGTGGGGGAGGTATTCAATAATCGTAAGCAGTACCAATCCGCCCTCTATGCCTATCAGCAGTTAATTGCCAAGTTTCCCACCAGCAATTTAGCGGATGATGCTCAGTACAAGCTGGGCTATATCAACCTGCAAAACGGCAATTACGAGATGGCCAAACAAATGTTTCAACGTTTGCTGGATGGTTATCCGGACAGCAACTACCTGGCCGATGGGCAATCAGGTCTGGGTAAGGCGTTGTATAATCTGGGGCAATACCACTCGGCGCTAAAAAATTTTCAACAACTTATTATCAATCATCCCCAAAGCAATTTAGTAGCTGAGGCGCTGTATTATATAGGTAATTGCTATGGCCAGCTAAAAAAGTATGATGATGCCATAAAGAGCTACCAGCGGCTGATAGAAAACTTTCCCGAAAACCAATACATTTATAAAGCCTTCTTGCAGCAGGGCAAGATATTAAAAAACCGCCGGGAATTGATGCCGGCCATAGAAACCTTAAAGCAAGCCCAGGAATCCAGCAATGACGAAGTGCTGGTAGAAGCCCAATACTGGCTGGGGGTTTGTTACAGCCAATTGCAGGATTATCGGCAGGCAGCCACAGAGTTTATGAAGGTGGCTTATTTGTATCCCGACAAAACCGACTGGGCCGATCAGGCCCTGCTCCAGGCCGGCGCAGCTTATGAGCAGTTGAAAAAATGGGATGAGGCTCGTAAAGTATATCAAAAGGTAGTGGATTTACCCTATGAGACCAAGTTAAAGCAAAAGGCTCAAGCCAGGTTAATTAATCTAAAGGATAAGGAGGATGATAAAACATGACGGAATTAGTAATTAAGGGGGGAGTGTTCATGATCCCCATTATACTGTGCTCGGTGATGGCCTTGGGTATCACCATTGAGCGGCTGATTAATCTCACCCTGCAAAAGGTGCATCCGCCGGAATTTGTAACCAAGATAAAGCGCTTGCTTACCCAGGGTAACGTGGGTGAAGCCATAGCTATCTGCACCAATACCGCCGCCCCTATCGCCCCGGTAATCGAGGCTGGAATATTAAAGCGCCACCAGGATCGCCAGCACATCAAAGAGGCGATTGAGCAGGCCGGTAAGCAGCAGGCCACTATATTACATAAATATATTGGCATCCTGGCTACTATTGCCAGTGTTTCCCCACTGCTGGGTCTGCTGGGTACAGTAGCCGGTATGATAAAAGTCTTTCAGGTTATCTCGGTTAAGGGAGTGGGTAATCCAGGGGTGCTGGCCGGCGGAATCTCGGAGGCGTTGATTACTACCGCTGCCGGATTGGTGGTGGCAATCCCGGCGCTGGTAGTGCATAATTATTTTTATAAACGGGCTAATCAATTCGTATTGCAGATGGAGAATACTTCCCTGGAGTTATTGGACATTTTGACTGAGAATTTTCCGGTGAAAACCGACTCCCAGGGAAATCAACCTTTATCGGCAAACACTGGAGCATAAGCATGGATTTTTTAGCTGAAAACAAACAGGACATAAAACCCGAAATAAGTATTGTTTCGCTGATTGATGTGGTGTTGCTGCTGTTGGTATTTTTTATGCTGACCACCAATTTTGTACTTCAATCAGGGATTGAGGTGAAGCTGCCTCAGGCAAAACAAGCGGTGGAGAAGCCGGCCACTGAACTTATGGTAACCATTACCCGTAATGGCAAAATTTTTCTCAATCGGCAACCGATAAAGTTGGGAGAACTTGCCGCCGTGCTGAAACAGCGGGTGAAAAAATCATCAGGCAATGAGCTGTTGGTCATTCGGGCTGATAAACGGGTACAGCATGGAAAAGTAGTACAAATCATGGATTTGGCCAAGGGCGCCGGTATCGAGCGGCTGGCTATCGGCACTGAGGCCAGCCGCTAACTGAAGAAGGCATTATCCCTACAATGACATTTAGTTCTAGTTGTACAAAATATTAGATGTTATAATTGATTAAACCACGTGTGGATATTTTAGTCACTTAAGAACACTTAGGAAAACCCAGAGGAAAACAATTCCAATGCCAGGAGGTGATTAAGGCATGTCAATAGCCATACCAAAAGGGGGAAACCCAGTATTTTTAACAGACCCCAAGGGTAAAAAGCTAGGCGTAGTCCTTTCTATGAAGGAATATAAGAAGCTAATGGAAATCCTGGAAGATGCCCATGATATAGCCCTGGCTGATAAGAGGATAACAGAATCCACCATAGACCAAGAGGAGTTGGACAAGGAACTGAAGCGGCATGGCATCTTATAAAATTACTTATGCCAAGAGTGTTCTAAAAAATCTGCTGGAAAACTTTCCTAAACAAGAAGCCAAGATAATCCGAAGGGCTGCCATGAGCCTGGCCAGGAAACCTCATCCAGCCAATTCCAAGTTAATCCACCAGGCCAAGCTATATTACCGGTTAAAGCTTAAAGAACCGAATGTAAGAATTATTTACCATGCCAATGAGCGTGCCAAAAAGGTGGTGGTTTTATATGCCAGACGGAGAGGATCAGAAACATATAAAAACATCTAAGCATTACTGACAAAAAGGGGTGCGGAATGAGAAGCAAAAGGGCTGAGCTAAAGAGAGGAAGCGTGACAATTGCTTGTCTTTGTTTAGTGTTTCTGGTTGGCTTTGTGACGGTGGGTTACGCCCAAAACGAGGGGGTAGAAAAATTAATCAGAGACCTGAATGATGAGAGCAAGGATGTCCGAAGTAAAGCGGCAAAGGCGTTGGGGAAGATTGGTGATACAAAGGCGGTGGAACCACTGATCGCCTTACTTAAAGACAAATCCAGAGGGTTCTATCTCGGGGTTAAGTTTCACGCCACTAAAAGGAGGAGAAGCATTCTCTTCTGAGTCCGATTCTGTCAGAGGCACAGCAGCAAGGGCTTTGGGTAAGATTGGAGATGCTAGCGCAGTAAAACCACTAATTTCCGCTCTGAAAGACAGATATATTCGAGGTGCAGCAGCAGATGCGTTAGGGGAGATTAGGGATGCCAGAGCGGTGGAGCCATTGATTGCAGCGTTGAAGGAAGGGGATTTATTTGACCGACAGTCAGCGATAATGGCGTTGGAGAAGATTGGGGATGCCCGGGCGATCGAGCCGCTGGAGGAACTAGCTCAAAATGAATCTAACTTTGATGCCCGTCGTACTATAAAAGATGCCCTGGTTAAGCTCAGGGGGAAGAAGTGATAATGCCAAATGTCAAAGCTCAAATGGCAAAACTTTTAACATTGGGATTTTGGATTTTATTTGAACTTTGTACTTTGACATTTGTCATTTTTCTGTGCTCTGGTTTAAAAAGTTGATTAAACCACAACATATAGAGTAAGTAAGGTTGTAGGTATTATGTGGGATTATTTATATCCTATGCGCTGGAGAGTGAATTTTACTCAAGCGCTATTGATTTCCGGCACAATGCACTTGCTGTTGATTTTGCTGCTGCCGGGTTTTACCGTTGAGCAGCTCATATCCGGTAAGCCATATATAGAAGTCAGTTTACTGCCTCCCCCAGCGGTGAAAATAAAAAAGTATGCCCCGCCGGCACCGGCAAAAAGAAAGCCAAAGGCCGTAAAGTGGCGGGCATTAGCCCCCAGGTTGGCTGCCGGAAACAAGCGCCGTCAAATTAAATCCGAGCTGCCCCTGGTTAAATTGCCGCCAACTGTTGTAAACAAACAAGATGTAATTAATCTGCTGCCGGAGGCAGCCTTCTCGATTGATGAGTTGCTTAAAGTACCGGCAGTGGATCGGTCTTTGTCCCAAGCAGCTGAGCAGGTTACAGTTAGCGGAGTTGAGTCTCCCGCTAAACCGACCAGTAATGAGATCAGTTGGGCCGGCCTTCCGCGCCGCTATTTGTATAGACCGCCTAATCCCAGTTATAGCTCCAGAATCGAGGGTGAGGTAAAGCTGAAATTTTGGGTTGATCCCCAGGGCAATGTCACTAATGCGATAGTGCTGAAGCGACTGGATGCCAAATTAGAGCGCCTGGCCATAGATTATGTAAAGGGTTGGCGCTTTGAGCCGTTAAAGGGCCGGGAACGGGAATTGCAGTGGGGTACCATCAGCATTAAGTTCAGGTGGAGTGAGGCTGATAAGCATTCCGGCAATACCTCCCAGCTTAACCGGCAATAAATTATGTTTCAATTTCTTTCACTGGCCGCCATAAAGACGGTATCAAAATTTGTTTTGGTTTTTATGGGATTAATGGTTATCCCTATATATCTGATAATGTGGTTTAAAAAAAGCAGACAACCGCCGCCGGCGATTAAGCTGTTGAGCCGCTGCATTAAATATGGACAGACCCTGAGTTCTAAAGAGTGTAGCCAGGTAAATGTCTATCTCAAGAAAATGAAGAACAGCTTAGAGGGGTTTGCCCGGGGGACTTATGCTTCATCTGAAGATAGTATGCTGCTGGCTCAGGCGATTGAGGTATTGCCGTTACTCCATGAAATATCTCAACCCCACACTTGTTGTGAAAAGGCTGCGGATGGATTGAGTTATCATAAGGGTTTTGATTGCAAATCCAGTTTAACGGACTTGTTCGATGAATTGAATCAAGTCGCACAGTTACCCGTTATCTCCGGTAAATTGGCGGAAATTGTCCGGGTGAGGCAAGGTATCAGGCCCGGTAAACGCCGCCATAAGATATTAGTCGTTTTGTTTGGCTTGCTGTATTCTGCTGCTGCGCTGCTGCTTGCACAAGCCATCATATTCGATAGAGCAGGTTGGTCTGTCGGATTAGGTCTGTATTTGAGCTGCCTGTTGGCGTTCTTTTTGGAATATGATTATTATTATTCCAGGGAGTTTAAACGGCACCAGAAAAGTTTAAAGCGACTTTTGAAAGGTAAAGCTTGACAATTAACCAATAAATATAGTATTTATATCAAGGCATATACATTGAAAAGATTTTGATTTTTAAAACTCACAATTCGTTACAGACCCGGCAATTGGGTGAAAAGTTAGGAAGTGTGCTGCCGGCTGGCAGTATACTGGCTTTGGTGGGAGAGTCAGGTGCGGGTAAAACGTGTCTGGCTCAAGGAATAATCAAGGGATTAGGCGTTTTAGACACTTACATTACCAGTCCCAGTTATACCCTGATTAATGAATACTATGGCCGTTATCCGGTATTCCACTTCGACCTCTATCGGCTTAGTGGTTTGCCGGAAGTGGAGGAGTTGGGTGTTGAAGAATATTTTTTCGGCCAGGGGATAGCTATAATAGAATGGGCTGATAAAGTCAGGGAATTACTTCCCCCACATTACATGGAGATTAAGTTGGATAAAATCGAGGAAACTGTAAGACGGATTGAGCTGATTCCCCGAGGGGAAAACTATCGGAATTTGGTAAACCAAATTAGTCATGTTGACTTAGCCACATAATTAATCAAGTTAGAGGGACAGGTTTTATGTATAATAAGATTATGTACAAAAGAATATACATTGGTTTTATGCTGGCATTCTGTCTTTTGGCCAATATTTTCAGCTTTAGTCAGCCGGTTTATGCCGGCGACGCCGAAAAATTGTTTACCCTGGGGGCTGAGTTTTATAGTAACTCGGAGTATGAGCTGGCCATTGAGCAGTTTCAAATGTTGCTGGAAACAGAGCCGCAAAATGCACTGGCGCCTGAAGCGCAATATTGGATCAGCGAATGCCAGTTTAATTTGAAAGAGTATAAAACCGCGTTGACGGAATACCAGAAGTTATTAAAACTTTATCCCACCAGTGACAAATTGAATGAGGCCCGGCTGCGGATAGCGGATTGTTATTACCTTACCGAGGATTATGCCAAAGCGGCCGGCAAGTATCGGCAGATACTTAAAGATAACCTGGAAGGGGTAGATCCGGTGGATATTCAGTTCTGGTTGGGCTGGTGCTATGTTAAACTGGACGATTTTGAAAAGGCAACGGTTTCCTTTAACCAGGCCAGCGCTTCCACCGATCCCCAAAAAGCGGCTGAAAGTCTGTTTATGCTGGGGGAATCATACTATCATTTGAAGAAGTATGAAGCAGCCAGTCAAAATTATCTGAAGGTAATTAAGCAGTATCCCGACAGTAAACACTTGATTGCCGCCCAATATGCTTTGGCGTTGTCTTATCAACAGCTATCCAAGTATGATGAAGCCATAGAGTTATATAAACAGGTCATGCAAACACATGCCGGCACTCAGGAAGCGGAAGACAGCGCTTTTAAGCTGGGGCTTTGTTATTATGAGAAAGGGGAGTATGATAAGTCTATTACCGCTAACCGGGAGGCGGTCGCAAAATATCCCAAAAATGTTTCGGTTCAAGATACTAAATATTTAATAGCCGAGGCATTATTTCAACTCAAGAAGTATCCGGAATCGCAGATAGCATACTTGGGCTTTCTGACTGAATTTCCCAAGAGCAAGTACACGGATAATGTAATATATGGGTTGGCCTGGAGTTACCTTAGTGATAACAAACCCAAAGAAGCTATCGAGTATTTCCGCAAGATCGTCCAGGAACATGCCGATTCGACATTTGCAGAGGAATCCATCTTTAACATTGCTGAAATAAGTTATAATGAGAAAGATTATAGCACCGCAATCAAGTATTCCGGGCAACTACTTACTACCAATCCCAAGTCACAGTATGCCGCCAATTCCCAATTTTTGATTGCTTTGAGTGATTATCAGTTAAAGGACTACTCTGCTGCCGCCGGGGCTTTTAGCGAGCTTATCAAGCAGTATCCCCAAAGCAAGTATCAGGCTGAAGCGAAATTCATGTTGGGGGAAACCTATTATCAATTAAAGCAATACAAGCAAGCCATTGAAAAGGGTTATCAGCCGGTGATAAAGGATCATCTCGATACCGAATATGCAGATGATGCCATGATGGGTATGGCTTCAGCTTATAATCTATTGAAAAATACCGACCAGGCATTGACTACCGCCAGAAATCTATTAGATAAATTTCCTGATAGTGAATTTGCCGCCGAAGCCAGATTCTTGATGGGTGAGAACTATTTCAATAAAAAATCATATAAACAGGCAAAGGCTGAATTTGAAAAATTAATTAAACAGCATTCGGACAGTCAGTATGTAGATGGAGCGCATTATTCAATCGCTGAAATTCTATACCTGCTGGGTAAGTTTGAAGCAGCGGACAATGAATATCAGATAGTAATTACTCAATTTGCAGACGGCAGGTTTGTAGAGCGGGCCATTTATGGTTCCGGCTACAGCGCAATTAAGCAAAAGAAATTCGGCGCTGCCATAACCCGGTTTAAACAGTTGTTGGAAAAATTTCCTGAGACTACTTATCGCTATGAGGTTCAACTCAGGATAGCCGATGCCCATTATGCTTTAAAACAATATAATGAAGCCTTGGCGGCTTATAAAAAGATACTGGACATTGATCCCAAGAATGAGTCAGGCTATACCGATGAGGCGCAATACTGGCTGGCCTTAACCCTGTACAAGCAGCAGAAGTACCAGGAATCCATCGCTTAATTCGAGAAATTTTTAACCGGTTATCCCAAGGCTGAATCACTGGCTGAAGCGCAATTTCAGATTGGAGTTGCTTATACTGATTTGAAGGATTATGAGAAGGCCATCGGGGCTTATCAAAAGGTGATTGACAATTATCCCGAAAATCCATTAGCGGCTAAATCCATGTTTGCGGTTTGCGGTTCCTATGTTTTGTTGAGCGAACAGGGGGCTTCTGATCAGAAACTCGATAAGACCCAAAAGATTAATATTAAAAAGGCTATTTTATACTTCAAAAAGCTGGTGGATAAATATCCGGAGCACCAATTGGCGGCTGAATCCCAATACCTTATCGGGCAGTCTTATTTCAGGCTGGAGAGTTATGAAGCTGCCAATAAAGAACTTAAAAATTTTATTGAAAAATATTCCCAAAACGAGCTGGCGGATGAAGCTACCTATAAGCTGGGGGTAGGGTATAATCAGTTAAAGCAGTGGGATAAAGCAGTTGCCACCTTTGATCAGGTGATAAATAACAAAGAAAGCAAGTGGATAGTGGAGGCGTTGTATCAGAAGGCCGGTTGCTTATATAACTTAAAGCAGCCACAAGATGCAATTTTAGTCTATAAGCAGATTATGGAAAAATATCCCCAGCATGCATTGGCGGTGGCGGCTACCTATGACCTGGCCTGGCTTTATGATGAGTTAAAGGATGACAAAGCCGCTTTCGAGAATTTCAGCATCATTGCCGATAAGTATATGGATAGTCAATATTGGGCGGATTCGGTATATAAAGTTGGGGAATACTACTATAAGAAAAAGGATTATGAAAATGCTATTGCCAAATTTTCCCAATTTACCAAGCAACAGCCGGATAGCGATTTGTTTGATGACGCCCAATTTCAAATTGGCCAGGGATATTATGAACTGAAGAAATACCCTGAAGCGGAAGCCGCTTTCTCTCAAGTGCTTAGTCGGAGCGGAAGCAAGTTAATAAATCCCAGCCTACTTAAACTGGGGAATATTTACTTATTTGCCGATCGTTACGCTGAGGCGACGGATGTCTTCAACAAGATTTTATCTGATAGCGGTGGCGAGTTGGGAGCTGATGCGCATTTCGGTCTGGGGGAAGTTAACTTAAAGCAACAGAAATTTGATGAGGCCATAAAGGAATTCAGCATAGTAGTGGATAAATATGAAAAGCATTATCTGGTGCCTAAGGCCCAATATAATCTGGGGGAAGCCTATTACCAAAGCAAAAATTATAAAAAAGCCAGAGTGGCATATACCAAGGTTGCTATATTCTATCCCACCCTGTAACTGGCTGAGCAAGCAATATTTAAAAATGCAAAGTGCTACGAGCAGCAAAAAGAAAACGGAAGGGCTATCAAGCAATATCAAAAACTGCTCAAAAAATATCCAGAGAGCAAGCTGGCCCCCGCAGCCCGAAAGCGGATTGAGCAGCTTTCTGCAACCAGCAGCAACTGATCCGAGTTTAAATGTTAGCCGCTTTAATTGAATCCTTGCGTCCCAAGCAATGGATAAAAAACCTCTCCATCTTTGCAGCCATTGTTTTCTCCCAGAACTTACATAACCTTAACATGTTGTTAAAGGTTTGTGCGGCTTGTCTTATTTTTAGCTTGCTTTCAGGGTGTATCTACCTGATAAACGATGTGCTGGATATGGAGAATGACCTCCAACATCCACTGAAGTGCCAGCGACCGATTCCTGCCGGCAGGTTAAACCCCAAAGCAGCTATAATAACAAGTATAGGCTTATCCTGTCTCTGTTTGGCCGTAGCCTTCTGGCTGGAACCCCAATTCGGCTTGGTGGCTGCTATTTATTTTGCCCTGTTGGCTGGCTATTCGCTGAAATTAAAGCAGATTGTGATTTTGGATGTGATGGTCATTGCTTTGGGTTTTGTGTTGCGGGTAGTATCGGGAGCCTTGGTCATTCAGGTGGAGATTTCCTCATGGTTGCTGCTATGCACAATTTTACTGGCTCTGTTTCTGGCCTTGAGTAAGCGCCGGCATGAATTAGTGTTATTAGACAAATATGCGGTTACACATCGAAAAATATTGAGGGAATACAGCCCATATTTTCTGGATCAAATGATAGCAGTGGTTACCGCCTCCACCCTGATGGCTTATGCGCTGTATACCATGTCTGCCGAAACCATTGCTAAATTCAATACCACGCACCTGAATTTAACTGTTCCCTTTGTGCTGTACGGTATCTTTCGCTATTTATACTTAGTACATCAGCGGGGTAAGGGGGGTAGTCCTACCACTATCATGCTTACCGATGCGCCGCTGATTATAAACGTGTTTTTATGGCTTGTTTCAGTTGAGTTTATTCTCTATCTGGCAAAATGACGGAGAATCTAAAATAAGGAGTGCTTAAAAAATGAAATCTAAAGTTGCGGTATTAAAAACCAGGCCGGAAACGGTATTGGAAGATTATGCGAAGCTGATGCGGCTGGCGGAGTATCAAAAGTATTTGCCTAAAGATAAAGATACCGCCCTTAAAGTCAATATTTCATGGCACCATTTCTACCCGGCTTGTTCTACCACCCCCTGGCAATTGGAGGGGGTAATAAAAACCTTGCTGGCGGATGGATATAAGGAAGAATTAATCCATGCCTGTCATAACCGCACGGTGGTGGTGAATTCCAGAAATGGCGAGAAATTAAACAAGCAAAAGCCGGTGGTGGATAAATATAAATTGAGAAATATCCACCTGTATGAAGGCGAGGAATGGATTAAATACGAACCCAAAGGGGAAATGCTGGTACTGCACGATGTCTATAAAGATGGTATCCAGATTCCAAAACGCATGATCGGGGAGAACATTATTCACCTGCCGACCATGAAGACCCACGTGTTTACCACCATGACCGGGGCCATGAAGAACGCCTTCGGCGGCCTGCTGCATGAAAAGCGCCATTGGACACACAGCGTAATCCATGAAACGCTGGTAGATTTGCTTACCATTCAAAAGGAGATACACAGCGGGATATTTGCGGTGATGGACGGCACCTTTGCCGGAGACGGTCCGGGGCCGCGCTGCATGAGACCGCATGAGAAGGATTATATTTTAGCCAGCGCCGATCAGGTGGCCATTGATGCAGTATCGGCCAAGATGATGGGCTTTGAGCCCATGGAGTTGAAGTTTATCCGGCTGGCCCACGAGCGGGGGCTGGGCTGCGGCGATATAAAACAGATTGAAATCGTGGGTGAGGATATTTCAGGTATAAACTGGCACTTCTCTGGTGGAGAAAACACCTTTGCCAGCCGGGGGCAGAAGGCCATCTACTGGGGGCCGCTGAAGCCCTTAGAGAATTTCCTGCTTAAAACGGTGCTGGCTCCCTGGTCGTATGTGGCCTCAATTCTATACCATGATTATTACTGGTATCCCTTCGTCGGCAAAAAACGGGTAAACCAGATGCTGGATACCAAGTGGGGTAAGTTATTCCAACAGTATTGATGCCGGTTCTGTTTTGGTAAGGGGAAACTGTATAATCCGTCTCAGCTTAAAAATAAACGTTATGTTTATCACTGCCGCGGCGTAAGTCAATCGGTATGGAGAAAAACCTAATTTTTCAGAGTATCCTACAGCCACAGCCGCCTGATAGCTACATCGAGCACAAACAATAACATAGCCGCCACCACCAGTATTTGCCAGATGTCATAGGGTTTATACACCTCATCCGGGGGAGCCAGGAATATATCGTTTCGTTCAGGATTGTATTGGCCCAGACTTATTGTAGCCAACTGTTTAAGCAGTTGCCGGTTAGGTCTGAGTTGACGGTATTCTTCCGAAAAGGGTGAAACTATTACCCCGGCAGTTTTGAGATTAACCGGCTTCACCTTTTGCTGCTGGTTTATACTGACCATATATAATCCAAACTGGGGCGTTTTAAACGGGGCTTGGTATTTTCCGGTGTCTGTCTTAACAAGTTTCAGGCGTTGACGCTGCTGATCGGGCCCCCACAGTATTGCTTCTAACTCGCCAACTATATTGAGGGGAGATGACAAACTTACGTCCAGTACCGCTCCTGCGGGAGTGCGGCGGGCGGAAATATCCAATGAGGAATCAGGCTGCTGTTTCATAACAAAGCGAATTAACTGCGACCAGAAGCGGCTGAAGCTGGACCAGCCGATCCAATCGGCTGACCAGCGCCCATCCACATCCGAAGTATAGGCGACGCTCCTGCCGATTCCATAACGCCAGATGGCTAAGATGGGGTCTTCCATTCCCCGGGTGTCAGAGGTTAACACTAATTCGGCTCCGGTTTTGGCGGTGGTAACCATGTAACCCTTCAAGGGGGGGATTTGGTTTTGCTTTATACCTTTTAAAACCCGGCTTTTGGGGTTTAGTTTGGGATACATGGGTTTTTCCACGAAAGGTGATTTAGAGATAGCGCTTTCTATATCGGTCAAAAATACCTGGGGTAATTTGCTTGTATCTTGAGGGTGGTGAAACAGCCCCTTGCCTAACCGGGAAATTTTGGCCAGTAAATTAACATCGGCTTCAGGCCCAATGGCAATACTGGAAGCCGTCATGTGATCCCTGGAGATGTCAGTGGCTAATTTTTCAAAATCTCCGCCATAGGTTTTGCCGTCCGAGAGTAATATAATGTGCTTTACCTGCATCGGCGATTTCTTGTAGCCACTTTTTGCCTTAAGCATTTGATAAGCCGTCTTCAGGGCAGGGTATATATTGGTGCCTCCCCGGCCGGTGCGGATAGTTTTTATCTTCTTTACGATGCTATCCCGATTGTTCCACAAAAACTGTAAATCAAACAACATATGATGCTTAGAGTCAAACAGGATTATGCCCAGCATGTCGTTATCCCGCAGTTGGTTGGCCACCTTTAAGGCCGCTTCCCGGGCCAGGGAAATCTTCTCGCCCTGCATACTGGAGGATATGTCAATTATGAGCATTAATAATATCTGTTTGAACTTATAAGAAATATTTTGTCCCATATCTATCGGCAGGATTTGCTCGATTGGGGTCTTGGTATAATCACCGGCGCTGAAACTATTCTCGCCCCCGATCATCACAAATCCCCCGCCCACATCGGCAACATAGTCCCTTATCATTTGCATTTGTTGTTCTGTGAGCTGGGAACGGGATATATTGTTGAATACCAGCGCATCAAATTGTGCCAGTTGCGATAACTTTTTGGGGATATGCTGCTGGTTTTCTACTACTACCTCCACTCCTTTTAGCTTCAGCGCCTTGCTCAGGAAGGAGCTACGCCCTTTATAGCCGTCGATACAAAGAATTTTAGGTTTGCCGGCGACTAATGTTTGGGCCATAATTTTATTATTGCTCATATTAGTATCGCAGTCGGCTTCTATGGAGGCGGTGTAATGGTAGACGCCGCTCTTTAGTAATACCTCATCCCGACTGAAATGGTTAATTCCCGGCGAAAGGGTAAGCGGGGCGCTGAAGAGGAATTTATCGTTTTTTAAAACCTTTAATTGGGCAAAACAGGGTTCCACCTCCAGATTGGCAATATTGACCTTCAGACTGAATGTTTCTCCCAGCATCACCTTTTCGGGTAAGC
>JAJRUS010000006.1 GCA_024277675.1 bacterium
CGGGCGACAGTCCCTGGGAGGTGATGGTGGGGGCGGTGCTTACCCAGAATACCGCCTGGAGCAATGTGGAGCAGGCGATTTTAAACCTTAAGGCCCATAATATGCTGGATGTTTCAATAATGGCTGTAGCGCCCATTGAACAGTTGGCTCAATCTATCAGACCCTCCGGCTATTATAATCAAAAAGCCAGGAAGCTAAAGGCGTTGGTGAGTTTCTTCGAACGGGAATATGGCTGCGATATTGATAAAATGCGCCAAGCTGAGCTGCCGATGTTAAGGGATAAGCTGCTGGGGGTACATGGCATAGGGCCGGAGACGGCCGACAGCATCCTGCTCTATGCGCTTAATAAACCGGTATTTGTGGTGGATGCCTATACCAAACGCATATTCAGCCGGCATGGGATTATACCGGAAAGTTATAATTATCACCAGATACAGGATTTCTTTGAGACATACATAGCCCCGGATGTAGCGCTCTATAACGAATACCATGCCCTGACAGTATACACCGGCAAGGAATACTGCCGCCCCAGACCCAGATGTAGCGGCTGCCCGCTGGAGGGATTTAATGTTGATCATTAATGACAGTTTATCATATAACCCGATCTAGTCATAAATCCAGCTTTATTTTATACCATCATGCCTGCCTGTAATGC
The DNA here is from genome assembly GCA_024277675.1 of bacterium. Taxonomy (GTDB): domain Bacteria; phylum SZUA-182; class SZUA-182; order SZUA-191; family JAJRXT01; genus JAJRUS01. The sequence goes on from JAJRUS010000006.1 coordinate 656, forward strand.
ATAGCTGCTTTTTGCTTTACAAATTTCTCAAATTTGCTAAACTGATTATCACATTTTAATTGCAGGAGTTTTTTATGCCCGAAGTTGGTTTGCTGGCGGCTTTTATAGGGGGGCTTTTGTCTTTTATTTCTCCCTGTGTATTACCCTTGATTCCAGCCTATATTTCATTTATTGCGGGGGTTTCCGCCGAAGAATTGGCGGCTGATCCGGCAACTGGCATAGCTACCAAAAAAAAGGAGCTTTTCGCCACCATTGTTAATTGTGTATTGTTTGTGGCCGGGTTTTCTTTTATATTCATTCTTATGGGAGCATCTGCCACCGTTTTAGGTGGTTTTATGCTGAATAACAAGGAAATACTGGGTAAAGTAGCCGGAGTCTTCATCATCCTGATGGGTTTGCACCTGTGTCATATCTGGAGGATTAAGGCGCTGGATTATGAAAAGAAAATTCAACTAAAAGCCAAGCCCACGGGGATTATAGGGTCGCTGTTGGTGGGAATGGCTTTTGCCTTTGGTTGGACACCCTGTATCGGGCCCATTTTAGCCAGTATTCTTACTTATGCCGCTACCAAGGGTACTGTTGGTTATGGAATGTTGTTGTTGGGAGTGTATTCTCTGGGATTAGGAATACCCTTTATCCTGACCGGGTTGAGCATTAACAGCTTTTTTCTGTGGTTTGATCGAATCAAGAAGCATCTATTGCTGGTAGAGAGAATTAGCGGTGTCTGTCTGATATTGGTGGGCATATTAATGCTTACTAATAATTTTCAGCGGCTGGTTAATCTTTTAGCGCCTCTTTGAGATGGACAACGTATAAGGAAAATTTATATGAAAAGACTAAATGGAACTAATTCACGGCTGGCCGTATCTTTTATGATAGTGGCCTTGTTATCGCTTGGCGTTGGTTGCGGCGCTGAAGATACAAATGGCTCAGATCGTAATTCGTCAAAGGCTCCCGGTTTTGTGTTGGAGGATTTGGGGGGGAAGATGGTCAGCTCTCAGAAATTCGCCGGCAAGATTACCGTGTTAAACTTCTGGGCTACCTGGTGCAGATATTGCCGGACGGAAATTCCCCACTTAAATGAATTATATGAAGATTATCGTGGAAAGGGAGTGGAGGTGGTGGGGATTTCTCTCGATGACCGGGGTGCGGGGGATGTGATCCCTTTTATGCAAAAGGTTCCCATGAACTACCCCATATTGATAGGTGACAAGGGTGTGGGCAATAGTTTTGGGGGTATAGTCGGGCTGCCCACTACCATTATCCTGGATAGAAAATGGCGGATTTTCAAGAAATATCCGGGCATGATCGGTAAGGATATTCTGGAAGATGATATTAAAGTGTTATTAGCCAGGGATTAGGAGTCTATTCTGGACAGCTAGTTGGCAGGCTTTCTTCTGTAAGCAGCTTTTCTATCTGTTTCAGGCTGTTGTGTGCTCCGATGTTTTTGGGATTGAGTTTCACCGCCTGGCTAAAATATTCCCTGGCTTGTAAGAGATTATCTTCTTTTTGATTAGCCAGCCATTGGTTATAGTAAATCCGGGCTATGCAGTAGGTTATGGTAGCCGGTTTATGAGACAGGATTTGCTGAAATTCCTGAATGGCTTGCTCCCACTGGCCCTGAGCCTGGAGGATTTCCGCCAGGGCATAGTGGGCATCGATGAGGTCAGGCTTTATTTTGATAACATTTCTTAAAGCGGCGGTGGCCGCCGGCCATTTACGCTGGATTTTATAAGCCAGTGCGATATTGTAATGTGCTTCCCAGTGCTGCGGTTTTAAATCTATAACCCGCCGATAAGCAGTTACCGCGTCTTTTAGCTGACCGGCTGCCATATAAGCCGTGCCCAGGTTGAAAAAGGCGTCCACGTTTTCCGGGTCCAGTTGAGTCACAATTCTATTGGTGACGATTTCTTTGTTCAATGGAGAAATTGACTCCGCCAGAGTATCAGCTGTTGATTGGCTTAATTTCACCGCCAGTTGAAACTCCTTTTCGGCCTTGGCCGCCCGGCCTTTGGTTTTGTAAAGGTCTCCTAATAAATAGTGGGCCTGGGCATGTTCAGGATAAAGGGCGATCACTCGCTTCAGGTTGGTAATGCCCTTTCCTGTTTTACCCAATTGGCGATAGCATTTTCCTAATTCAAAGTAGGCTTCGACATAATCATGGTTTATAGCTATAACTTTTTCATAAAGCTTGATAGCTCTATATAACTTCTTTTGCTGATAGTAGACCTTGGCCAACTGGTAGTATGCTTCATAATAATCAGGGTTCAATTTAATGGCTTGTGAAAGCATTTTATCGGCATCCGGTAATTGCTGGTTTTCCGAAAAGATGACCCCAAGTTGATAATAGGCGGCGGCAAAGCGCTTATCTACCTTGGTAGCCTGGGTATACGCCGTAATTGCTTTATCGATAAGCCCTTGTTGTTTGTATGATGCGGCCAACTCATAATAGGCTCCGGGGTTGTTGGATTTAGCTGTAACTGCCCGGCTGAACATTTTAGCGGCGCCGGCCGGATCTCCCGCCTGCTTATAAAGCAACCCTAATTCATAACAGGCGTCTGCATGGTCAGCTTGTTTTATTGCCTGGGTGAACATCTCCTGCGCTTTGGCCAAATTAGTCTGCTTGTAGAGTAGCCCCAGTTCATAATAAGCAGCCGGATAAGGGGCATCGCTTGAGTTAATGGCCTTAACAAGCATTTGCCGGGCCTCATTTAATTTGCCGGCTTGTTTATAAAGCAGCCCTAATTGATAATATGCCGCCCCATAACCGGGTTTTAGCCTTAGGGCCGTTTTACATACTTCGGCGGCCGATGAATATTCACCTTTCGCTTTATACACCCGGCTTAAACCTAAATAAGCCGGAGCAAAGTCGGGAACCAGGCCAATAACCTTTTGAAACATGGCTTCTGCCTCATCAAACCAGTCTTTTAATAAATATATTTCCCCTAGTTCACAGTAGATCGGCGAAGATTCAGGATTTAGTTCGATAGCTCTTCTGAAGTAAATTATGGCATTATTCAGTTCACCTGCCTGCTTATAAGTCCGACCCGTTTCATAATTTCGTTTGACCTTTTCCGACATGAGAGCGGTATAATCTTTAGTCAGTCCCTGGGCGCTTTCTTGGATTTTGGCCTTATCCCGGTTATTAATCGGTTTCTGGCGTTGCTGGTCATTTTCAGCCCGGTCAACTTGTAAGGTAGCGATTGTCCGATGAGTAGCTCTGGCGATTTCAATTTCATCGGTTTTGGCTTTTTGGGTCTGTTTCTGCGTATAGCTGGTTAAGTTGAAAATAGCTCCCCGGTAACCTTTAAAATATTCGCTTTTTTCGGCCAGGGGGTTTTTGAAATAGGAATTAGGGGAACTCATTAGCTTGAAGGCTTTTTGGGTGTTGGCTTCCCGCATCGGCGACTTATCTTTTATCCCTTGTTTGGTATGGCAGTGTAAGCAAAATCTATTTAAGTCCTCCTCGCCGGCTACCGGCCATCTTAGATATTTATAATTTTTATTGGTAGGATGCCAATCGTGGCAGCTCATGCAGGTCAGGCGGTCTTCTTCCCCTTTAAAACCGCTGGCTTCGGGAGGCAGCACTACTTTCTGGGGATTTGGAATAATTCCAACCGGATGGGCCAGATGTAAACCGGTATGGCAAGTAGTGCAGATGGCCTCTATTCTGCCAAACGGTTGATCGGTAAAGGGATTGATTCTGGTAGTCTTCTGCTCTATAAAACCGTGCAGTATTCCCCGCTCTACCACCGCATTACACATTCCGCAGCGTTTGTGTTTATACCCCCTTTGCTGGTTGGTAAGATAAAGCCTTTCTCCCATAGAGGTAGTGGTTGACCGCTGTTGCTGGGATTGGGCATTTAACGGGTGAGGGGTTATGGCGGGCTGGGGAGTGGTGAGCCTGCCGCTGCAAAACCATATTAAAGGACAAAGAAGCAGTATGCTGATAATTTTTAATAACGATGATAACCTATCAATATTTCTATCAGCGGGGCGCATATCTTAAGGAATCCTATTGTCTTTTTGGGGGAGTGGTTACGACCAGTACTCGATTTAATTAAATGGTAACCGGTTTTGGACAATGTTTTTCTATCTGGCCCAGAATTTCTTCCGGGGTGGGTATCTCCCCGCCGGTACGCCCAAAGAATTGCACCTTGGATTTGCCGTTTACTGCTAGTTTCACATCCTCGATCATTTGCCCTGAATTCAGTTCTACGGTTAAAAATGAAGCCCCTCGATGGGCCGCCCTGTCAATGGGTTGACTGGGAAAAGGCCATAAGCTTATGGGGCGGATCAGACCTACCGGCAGCCCTTTATTTCTGGCGGCCCGAATGGCCGACTTGGCGATCCGGGCGACCGAACCGAAAGCTACGATTACCAATTGAGCATCTTCTATATCTAATTCCTCACATCGGACTTCCTGCTGCATGGATTTATACTTTTTATGTAAATGTTGGTTGTGTTTTTCCAGGGCGCCTTCACCCAGGTGCAGAGATTTTATGCAATTGGCCGGCCTGGATTTAGCGCCGGTGAGCGCCCAGGGTTTATCGGCCGCTTCAGCCTCTGCCGGATTTATAACCACCGGTTCCAGCATCTGACCCAGCAGCCCATACGATAGAATTATAACCGGATTACGGTATTTGTCGGCCAGCTCGAAAGACAGCATGGTTAAATCAACCGTTTCTTGCACTGATGCCGGGGCGAATACCAGCATATTATAATCGCCATGCCCCCCGCCCCTGGTTGATTGAAAGTAGTCCGCCTGAGACGGGGATATGTTGCCCAGGCCAGGGCCGCCCCGGGCAATATTGACAATTACCGCCGGCAATTCGGCGCCCGCCAGGTAGGAGATACCCTCCTGCTTTAAGCTGATACCGGGGCTGGAGGAAGAGGTCATGGCTCTTACCCCGGCCGCGGCGGCGCCAAAGACCATATTGATAGCCGCAAGTTCACTCTCTGACTGAAGAAACACACCCCCGATCTGGGGCATCCGCCGGGACATATAAGCCGGGATTTCGTTCTGGGGGGTGATGGGATAACCAAAATAGTAACGACAATCGGCCGCAATGGCGGCTTCGGCCAGGGCCTCGTTACCCTTCATCAGTAACTTTTTTCCGTACAATGCAGCGGCCCCCTTATGTTTTGTGCCCGATCTGTTCATGAATTTACATTGGATTTGCAGTACCCTTTATTGGAGAAGGGTCAAAAACCAACGTCCTTAAAAAATTAGTTTGCAAAAAAGCCCTTAACGGGAAGCTGATAAGTTTACGGTTAAGCTTTGGTTTCACTGGTAACAAAGCCCGACTCAGTCGGGTGGAATGGAAAGTCTAACTCGCTTTGAACATACCATACCGCATTCATAAAATCAAGCAGTGGAAATGAACCGCCCTGGGGTTATTCCCCCGCCGGCTTTAACTTCTCCTGCCACCTGGCCAATTTATTCAGCGCTTCTAAGGGAGTGAGTCCTGATAGGTCTAAACCCTTTATTTCTTTAAGTATCATATCCTGGGCGGTTAAAAATAGATTCAGTTGCCGGTCAGGTTTTTCATCGTGAGGTTTGCTCCCGCGGCTCAGTTTGGGTTTGCCGGCTTCGTTTAGCTCCTGTTGCTCTAAGTTGCTCAGAATTTCCTTGGCCCGCTGAATGAGATCCTCCGGCAATCCGGCCAGTCGGGCCACCTGGATGCCGTAACTGCGGTCGGCGCTGCCCGCCAGCACTTTATATAAGAATATAATCTGATCATTCCATTCCCGCACCGCAATATTATAGTTTTTTACCCCTTTCAGGGTCAGCGCCAGGTCGGTCAGCTCGTGATAGTGGGTGGCGAACAGGGTTTTAGCCCCAATCTTTTTCCGGTCGTGAATATATTCGGCTACCGCCCAGGCAATGCTTAAGCCGTCATAGGTGCTGGTGCCGCGCCCGATCTCATCCAGTATAATAAGGCTGTGCCGGGTGGCGTTATTTATGATATTGGCGGTTTCGCTCATTTCCACCATGAAGGTGCTTTGGCCCCTGACCAGATTATCCGCCGCTCCCACCCGGCTGAAGATGCGGTCTACAATACTTAAGGTAGCCGATTCGGCCGGCACGAAGCTGCCCATTTGGGCCAGCAGGCTGATTTGAGCCACCTGGCGGATATAGGTGGATTTACCGGCCATGTTGGGGCCGGTGATAATCAACAGTTGATTCTCCTCCCCATCCAGCCGGGTGTCGTTGGCTACAAATGTTTTGTCGATGGAAAGCTGTTCCAATACCGGATGCCGACCCTCAATGATTTCAATGGCGCTGCCCCGGTTCATGTTGGGTCGCACATAATTGGCCCGGGCGGACAGTTCGGCCAGTGAAGCCAGGGTGTCCAGGCGGGCCAGGGCCTGAGCGGTTTGCTGGATACGCCGGCTGTTTTGGGCTACTTGCTGTCGGATTTGACAGAAGAGTTCAAATTCCAACTCATGAATTTTATCTTCGGCCCCCAGCACCTGTTCCTCATATTCCTTTAGCTCCGGGGTAATGAAACGAGTAGCATTCACCAGCGTCTGTTTACAGATATAATCTTCGGGCGCCAGTTTCAGGTTGGCCTTGGTTATTTCGATATAATAGCCGAACACCTTGTTAAAGCGTACCTTAAGCGAGGATATGCCGCTTCGCTCACGCTCCCTGGCTTCCAGCCGGCTGATCCAGCCTTTGCCTTCACGGCAGATATGCCTTAATTTATCCAATTGCGGATCATGACCGTCTTTTATCACCCCCCCCTCTTTAAGGGTCAGCGGCGGATTATCCACTATGGCTTGGTTTATGGCTGCGGCTACATCTGAAAGCTCATCGCATTGGGCGAGCGTCTGTTTAATCAGTGGAGCGCTAAAATCATCTATTTCATGCTTTATATCCGGAATGGCTATAAGCGAGGCGGCCAGCGCCACCATATCGCGGGCATTGGCTACCCCTAATGATATGCGGCTGATCAACCTTTCCAGGTCATGGATTTGCTCTAATTTTTGTCTTAAGCTGCGGCGGACTAAGCCATTGGTTAAAAATTCCTCCACTGCCTCATGCCGGGCTACAATATCAGCCAGATCAAGCAAGGGATGCAGCAGCCATTGCTTTAACCTCCGGCTGCCTGAGGCAGTTACCGTATGGTCGATGACCCCCAGCAGCGAATTTTTACGCGAGCCTTCCCGGCTGCTGCGTACCAGTTCCAGGTTCTCTTGAGTTGCCGCATCCAGCGCCATATAATCTTTGAGGCTATAAACCCGCAAGCGGTGGATATGCTCAATGGCCGATTTCTGGGTCTGCTGGGCGTAGTGGAGTATGGCCCCGGCCGCCGAGGTAGCCAGCTTCAACTCCTCACAACCGAAGCCCTCCAGGTTCAGGGTGTGCAGGCACTGGGTCACCAGGAAATAGGCCTGGCTATGCTCAAATATCCAGTCTTCTAAAGGGTTGATGTGGGCGTTGGAAAGCTGTTTAATGGATTCTGCCAGCCCGTTACTTTGGGCCAGCTCTCTGGGTAATAATATTTCTTTGGGTTGCAGGCGGGTCAGCTCATTTTCCAACTGTTCCCCATGTTTATCGCTGAACTGAGTAGCCATAAACTCGGCGGTGGAGATGTCCAGTACCGCCAGCCCCAACTCATTGCCCTGGGGAAAAACTGCCATCAGGTAGTTATTCTGCTTATCATTAAGCAGGTTGCTTTCCAGCAGGGTGCCCGGAGTGATAACCCGCACTATCTCCCGTTTCACCAGCCCCTGGGCCGCCCTGGCATCCTCTACCTGCTCGCAGACGGCCACCTTGTGCCCCTGGTTGATCAGCTTGGCGATATAGCCGTCTACCGCATGATATGGCACGCCGCATAAGGGGATTGCATTCGGTTTGTTTTTATCTCTGGTGGTCAGGGCGATGCCCAGAATTTTGGCGGCGGTAATTGCATCAGTACCGAACATCTCGTAAAAATCACCCAACCGGAACAAGAGGATGCAGTCGGCATGCTCCTGCTTCAGGCGGTTATACTGCTTCATCATGGGGGTTGATGAAACTATCTCAGGCACAGACATGGCCTGTTGCTCCCGCTTGCTATCTATTTATAAATAAGCCTGGATTAATTAAACAATTCCAGAAAAAACTTAAATAGGACGTAGATTTAGTAGTTTCTTGTTCTTTAAGAGAAATGATAGGTGATTATTTGAGGGGGGTCAAGTAAAAAGGCCATAAATGGCCTATGGTTACATTTTTGACAAGTTGGCTGGATGATGGTGGGATTGTCGCTTAATTCAGTTTTAAAAAAAAGGGGGGGGAAAGCCCATCGCAAACAATTTGCATTCCTATAACAACTCAAATTTTCGCTTGAGTTATGTTTCCCGCTATTCATTTTTTTATGCGATCTTTGTTTTTAAC
>JAJRUS010000124.1 GCA_024277675.1 bacterium
ACACATTGCCAGCAGTGGTAAGAAAGGCATGGAGAAGCGCTTGTTCGCTTTTTAAAAGGGGCCTTCGACTCCTAAAACGGATCGCACAGCTCGGGAAAAAACTCCCACTACTGCTCCTCAAAAGTGATGGGTGGTGAGCAACCAGTAGTAGTCTTTTTATCCTACTACAAGATATAGCATTACTAAAATCAAGCTAAGGTGCTGTTCCTTTTAATTTTGTCTGCTAAGTTATTTTGCCAGCCTGCTGTAATGCCTGCCGTAATTCCTCATGAATCAGGCCGTTGGTAGCCAGGATTTGCTTACCGGTAAGCGAAAAGCCGGTATCATCGATATGGCTTACGCTGCCCCCGGCTTCGGTCACTATAAGACTACCCGCCGCCACATCCCAGGGGCATAAGCCCAACTCCCAAAAGCCGTCGAGGCGACCGGCGGCTACATAGCAAAGATCGAGCGCCGCCGAGCCGTCCCGCCTCACCCCTTGTGACAGCAGCGCCAGTCGGTTAAAGTATTTCAGGCTGTTGCCGGTATGCTCCCGGATATCATAGGGAAAGCCGGTAACCAGCAGGCTGTCATTCAAATATTTGGCCGGGGATACCCCAAGGGGTTTACCGTTTAAATATGCCCCCTGCCCCTTTATGGCAGTATAGAGTTCATTAAGCAGCGGTTCGTAAATCACCCCCAGGCTAACGACTCCTTGTTGCTCTGAGGCAATAGATACGCAAAAGCAGGGATAGGCATGGGCGTAATTGGTGGTGCCATCCAGCGGGTCAACAATGAAGCGGTTTTCAGCATTATTACCCTTTTGGCCGGCTTCCTCAGCCAGAATATCCCAATCAGGGTAATGTGCTTGCAGGGTGTTTATGATAACGGCTTCCGCCAGCCGGTCGGTCTCGGTTACCAGGTTTATGGCGCCTTTATGCTCAATCCGGCCCGCCTGCCCCCAATTTCTGCTTAAGATTTCCCCAGCCTGTCTGGCGGCATTTATTACAACGGATTGAATTTCGATTATTCCTGGCTTATGCATCCAGCGGCAGTCCTCTTTAGCCTAAATAGCGCATCAAAATCGCTTTATTTATATGCAGCCGGTTTTCAGCCTGATCAAACACTATAGAATGTTCCCCGTCAAGTACCTCAGCCGTAATTTCCTCCCCCCGATGAGCAGGCAGGCAGTGCATTACCAGCGCCTGCGGAGCGGCCGCCTCAAGTAACTGCCGGTTAACCTGGTAGCCGGCAAAATCAGCTAAGCGCTGTTTGCTTTCCTCCTCCTGACCCATACTGGTCCACACATCGGTGTAAATCGCCTCTGCATCTTTTACCGCCTGATATATATCGGTAGTCACTTCAATCCGGCCGCCGCTTTTTTGGGCCTCTAACTTAGCGGCATTTAAGATGCCCGCATCCGGAGCGTAATCGGGTGGGGTGCCCAGGGACAGTTCCAGCCCCATCTTAGCCGCTCCCCACAACCAGGAATTGGCCATGTTATTGCCGTCTCCGATATAGGCTATTTTTAGTCCGGTAAGACTACCCCGTTTCTCTCTTAAGGTAAACATATCGGCTAAAATCTGACACGGGTGCAATAGATCGGTCAGCCCGTTTATTACCGGGATAGTGGCTTCTCTGGCCAATTCTTCAACTTCGGCTTGCTTGAAAGTGCGGATTAAAAGCCCCTCTACATAGCGGGAGAGAACCCGGGCCGTATCGGCCAGGCTCTCGCCCCGGCCTAACTGGATGTCACGGGAGTTTAAGAAAACAGCCTGACCGCCCAATTGATACATCCCCACTTCAAATGAGATACGGCTGCGGGTAGAGGGCTTATTAAAAATGATCGCCAGGGTTTTACCCCGCAAGGGGGTTTCATAAATGCCCGCCTGCCGCTTGGCTCTAAGTTCTTTGGCCAATTGAAACATAGCCCCTATCTCCGCCTTAGATAAATCATTTATACACAACAAATCTTTTTTCATTTATTCCTCAATGTGAATTGCATAGTTTCCTGTCTGTGAACTATGTTAGTGTAATATAAATCCACGAAATTAGCAATTATTAAAGGAGCCTCTTTAGCTACAAATTATCCAACACCTCATCCAGCACTGCCAGCGCCCGGTCGACTTCTTCCCGGCTGACTACCAGCGGCGGCAGGCAGCGTAACACCTTATCCATGGTGCAATTAATTAGTATACCCCTATTCAGGCAGGCGTCAACAATATCTTTGCCCGCAAACTCAAGCTCAATTCCTACCATCAGACCCTGGCCCCGCACCTCTTTTATAAAGGAATATTTGTTTTTCAACTTAACTAACCCCAGCATTAAATATTCCCCCAGTATACGGCATTTATCCAGTAAGCCGTCTTCCAGAATAATAGTCAAAGCGGCTATGCCGGCGGCACAGGCCAGCGGATTGCCGCCAAAAGTGGAGGCATGTGAGCCGGGACCGAAGGCTGCCGCCACCTCGTCTTTAGCCAGCATGACTCCGATAGCCACGCCTCCGCCTAAACCTTTAGCCAGGGTCATTATATCCGGTTCTATGCGATAGTGTTCATAGGCAAACAATTTACCGGTGCGGCCCATGCCGGTTTGCACCTCATCCAGTATAAGTACCAGTTTTTGCTCATCACATAATTTGCGCAAGCTTTCCAGATAGCCCGGCGGCGGCAGATTTACCCCGCCTTCGCCCTGGATGGGCTCCAGCATAATAGCAGCCGTGTTTGGGCCGATAGCGGCCTTGGCAGCGGCCAAATCGCCAAAAGGTACATACTTGAAACCGGGAAGCAGCGGCTCGAAGCCTTTATGAAACTTCTCCTGGGCGGTAGCGGTTATAGTAGCCAGCGTCCGGCCGTGAAAGGAGTTGGTCATGGTGATAATTTCATAACGATTAACCCCATATTTTTCCTTGGCGTACTTGCGGGCTAATTTTATGGCAGCCTCATTAGCCTCGGCCCCGCTGTTACAGAAAAAAGCCTTATCGGCAAAGGAGCGTTTGCAGAGTAAACCGGCCAGTTTGATTTGAGGCTCAATCTGATATAAATTCGATACGTGCAGCAACCTTTGGGCTTGCTCACAGATAGCGGCTACCAGCCTGGGATGACAATGCCCCAGGTTACATACCGCAAGGCCGGCCAGCATATCTAAGTATTCCCGACCCTCTATATCCCATACCCGGCAGCCGTCGCCCTTTACCAATACCACCGGAAACCGGGTATATGTATGCGCCAGATGATTATCGGCTGATTGAATGAGCCGCCGGCTTAAATTATTTGACACTGTTGATTCCAAAATCTTACCTCCGGTTAGCATTTATTCAAGCAAAACGATGCTTAGATGGTATCATAAAGCTTTCATTTTAGTCAATACGTTAACTTCAAAGTTCTATTACCGGTGACACTTAAAATTTCAAGTGCATTCTGAGCTTGACAATCCGGTGTTTTTGGTATAAATAAAATCAAGACTTCTCTGTTAGCAATGGTTAATTAATTAAGGTGCCTGTATTATGTCATGGTTTAGCAAACAGAAATTCCCCAAGGCCAATATAGCCGATAAGAAGCTGAAAATCCCTGAAGGTTTGTGGGTTAAGTGTAATAACTGCAAAGAAATAGTCTATAAAAAAGAGATAGAGCGAAACTGCGATATTTGCCCCAAATGTGATTATCATTTTCGCATCAGCGCCCGAAACAGGCTCAAGCTAATCTATGATAATGAGCAATACCAGGAATTTGATGAAAATCTGCGCCCGCTGGATCCCCTGGGATTTAAGGATACCAAGAAATACCGCGATCGGTTGCGTGAACAGCAGGCGCGTACGGGTTTGTGGGATGCGTTGATCAGCACCCAGGGCACAGTCGGCGGGCATCCCATTATTATTTGTGCCTTTGAGTTTGAGTTTATGGGCGGCAGTATGGCCTCAGTGGTAGGCGAAAAACTCACCCGGGCTATGGAACGGGCAGCGGAGCAAAAGGTTCCGTTTATGAGCATCAGCTCTTCCGGCGGCGCCCGTATGCAGGAAGGACTTATCTCCTTAATGCAGATGGCAAAAACCAGCGCCGCTACCACCAGACTGGGACAGGCAAAGGTGCCCTTTATCTCACTGCTTACCGATCCCACCATGGGCGGGGTTTCGGCCAGTTTTGCCACCCTGGGGGATGTCATCATAGCCGAACCCAAAGCGCTAATCGGTTTCGCCGGGCCGAGGGTAATTGAACAAACCATGGGACAAGCCTTGCCGGAAGGATTTCAGCGCGCTGAATTTCTGTTGGAACATGGTTTAATAGATATGATTGTCAGCCGTAAGGAATTGAAGCCGCAGCTTATAGAAATGCTGAATTTCTTCCAGGGTAACCGTCAATGATTGACCCGGCCCGGCCGCTTCCCGTGCTATCCCCGGAATCTTCCACCGCAAAAGAATATGAACTGATACTGGATTACCTTTACGGCTTACAGCATATCGGTATAAAGCTGGGGTTGCAAAATATCAAGGCTTTGCTTAAGTTATTGGGGAACCCTCAAAACCGCTTTAACAGTATTCACATAGCCGGTAGCAACGCCAAGGGTTCCAGCGCCGCCTTTATGACCGCTATGCTCCAGGTGGCCGGCTATAAAGTCGGCTTATATACCTCCCCGCATCTGATTGATTTCAGCGAGCGCATCAGGATTAATAATGAACATATTTCCCCGCAGGAGGTTATAAGGCTAACCGATGTTATTAGGGAATTGATTGACCATAATCCCGAATTTACTCCACCCGCCGGGGCGCATCCCACCTTCTTTGAATTTGTTACCGCACTGGCCTTTAGCTATTTTGCCGGGCAACAGGTGGATATTGCTATCGTAGAAACCGGTATGGGTGGGCGGTTGGATGCTACTAATGTGTTAACCCCCTGGTTGTCGGTGATTACCAGTATCAGTCTTGAGCATCAGCAATACCTGGGACATTCATTAAGTCTGATTGCCGGGGAGAAGGCCGGGATTATCAAACCCGGCGGCCGGGTGTTTTGCGGGGTGGAAGAGCCGGCGGCGCTGGCTGTAATAGAGCGGGAGTGTGAAGCCCGGCAAGCCGAGCTATATTCCCTGAAACCGGCGTTTAACTGGCAACCTAAATTTAGCAATCTAAAACAGCAGCGCTTTGATTTACAGACTCCCCGGACTGAATATACCGACTTGCAGATTAAGCTGCCGGGTGATTTTCAATTACGCAATGCCGCCTTAGCGGTAGGGGCGGTTGAAATTCTGGCTGAGCAAGAACTGACGATAACCGAAGCAGCCATCCGGGAGGGTTTATCTAAAGCATCCTGGCCGGGCAGGTTGCAGCTTTTCGCTGAACAACCCTATGTCTTGCTGGATGGAGCGCATAATCCCCAGGCAAGTCGGCTGCTGGCGGCCAACTTACCCAAATTAATGGACTATAACAGGCTGATCCTGGTGCTGGGGGTGCTGGGGGATAAAGATGTGGCCGGTATAATAGCCGAATGGCTTAATATAGCCGATATATTTGTGCTCACCAAGCCCGCCAGCGACCGGGCGGCTGAGCCTGGGGAACTTAAGCGCTTTATTCGGGCTGACAGCCATAAACAAACAGTGTTGAAGAATAGTATCGAACAGGCGCTAAACTATGCCCGGCGCCTGGCCGGCCCCGATGATTTGATTTTAATCACCGGTTCGCTGTATACTGTAGGTGAAGCGCTGGCTATATTACAGGGTCATACAGCCCGCCGCAATAGTAATCAATAAAGCAAATTAAATGAATGATACCCCTTCAGCTTTCCCCATCAAAGAATGGCTGTCGGTAGCTATCTACCTGTTAGCCATTTTCGCACTAACCCCGTTTTTACCTCAACTGGTTGAATTTGTCGCCGAATTACTGCGGGTGCCGGTTGAGCTATTTACTATCTGGCTGCGGAATATCATAATTGCCGGCCTTATCTTGTTTTTAACAGCCTTCATGATTTATGAAGGGCGCTATAAGCAGCAGAGTACTTATGTAGCTTTAGGCATAATATTTGTCTGGGGCGCAATACTGGTGAATAATTTCGGCGCCCCGGCGGAGGCTACGCATCTGCTGGAATACGGGGGGCTGGCGGTGCTCTTGTTTTATAAATTTCGCCGGCGGTATGTGAAGATACGCAGCGCTCCGCTGTATCTGGCAGCGGCTATACTTACGCTGGCGGTGGGCATACTGGATGAGCTGTATCAGGGCTGGCTGCCGAACCGTTATTATGACCTAAACGATATCATCACCAACGCCAGCAGCGGTATCCTGGGGCTGGTATATGTATGGGGGGTGATGCGCCCCGGCCCGCTGCGGGAGCGGGTTAAGTCTATTTTTGTTGGCGGACAACGCGGGGCAAAGCATAATGTATAATGGTTCAGCCTCTTCAAGGTTGGGATGAATGCCCTAAAACATTTGGGAGATACAATACTAAAAGCCATCTGGCTGCCCCTACTGGAACCCCTAACCTGAAACTGTCCACGACTCAGAAGATTCAATCGTTGACACATTGTTGAGCTTTATGCTAAAATACTGTATCTCCTTTTGATTCAAAGCATGTCAATAAGTTAAGGCTACTATGGCAAAATCATTGATTTGTCGGCAGTGGTTATATCTTAAGTTGTTGTTTGGTTGCTTAATCAGCAGCCTTATGCTTTCCCCTGCTGGGTGGGCTAAAAACGGTTCAGCGCCCCCTAAATACGACCTCCGGCAACTGGAAAATATCCTGCTGGGCAAAAACAGCAACCTCGAGGCCCTCTACCATCAATTAAAGCAAGCACTTCACCAGCAAGCAGGAGACTATCTTAATTTTGGCCCCAGTCTGCGGCTCAACTATAACTACTACCCCCAAAAGCCCGGCTCCGCCTATGAAATAACCGATGAAAACCCGGTGTCCGCTTACGAACAATGGGGCGAGGTGTCATTGGTTTATCCCCTTATAGATGCCATCTGGGACAGGCATTACTCTAAAAAAGAAAAGCAACTGTTAGTAGAAGAAAAGCAGGCCTTATTAGAGGCCGGCCAACTCGAATTGCTATTAGAATTACGCCGTCAGTACGCCGCCGCCTATAAAGAAAAACTCCTGGTAAATGAGTATAAAAAACGGAACGGGCAACTTTCGCTTTGGCTGGCAGCAACCAAACAGAGATATTATTATAAGCAGGCGCTGTTGCCGGAGGTGCTGGATTTAGAAGCGCTTCAACTGAATAATCAGCAGCTACTGGATCAACATCGCCGGAACTACTCCCTCAAACTGATTCAGTTGGGCCAACTGGCTGGTTTGGAAAGGAAAGACTGGGAAGCGGTCTTTCCGCTGGCCGCCCCGCCACCGATACCCGATAAGCAATCCATGTTGAATCTGCTGGACCGGCATCCCTTAATCAGGGTGCACCGGATCAGGGCTTCAAGGGATAACGTACAACTGGCCAGCCGCCGGAGCAAGCCGTTAAAACTGGAGGCCTTGTTTGGTTACATCGTGGAGGAAGATCGAACTGACGGCTATCAATCAGGCAGCCGCCTGGGATTCAGGTTTTCCATTCCCTTGGCCTATAACAAGCTGGTAGATTATCAAAAACTATCTCTGTTGGATGATCAAAAACGGTGGGAGGCTGAAGCTTCCGCTCAAAGGCAGAACTTAAAGCAACAACTGGCGATAGCTTATAACCAACTTGAAGGGATAAATGCACAGCAAAAGTTAATATTAAAACAAATCCAACGAACCGAGAAAAAAATCAATTTCCTCAAAAATCAGCTGGAATACCCCCTTGCTGAGCCTGAGCATCCCTGGCAACGATTAATAGCAGCCTATCAACAACAATGGCAGACTCAGGAAAAACAGGTGGAATTGGATTACCGGGAACAGTTGGCTTATTTCGAACTGCGTTACTTAGCCGGTAACCATAGTTCACTTGAAGCCACCACCCTCGCCCAACCAGCCAGTTTTGCCGGAGATGTAAGCCGGCTCTCCGTTAATCCACGGGGATTATATGTTGAAGATACCGACTCGCTGGCTGATCCGGCGCAGCGAAAATTCCTGATTCAATTCTGTTACGCCAAGGGGATAAACCGGCTTTTATTGAACATGCGCCGCTTATTTGCCTCATCAGAAACCCCGCCATGGTTGCCGGAGCTTATAGCCGATCTGCATAAACAGCATATTACCGTATGGGCTATGAGCAGACCCTATAATCCGCTGGCCACAGCCATAAATCAATCAGCCAGGATAGATCCAACCCCGATCCTGACCTATAATCGACAACGGTTAGTAAGCCAGGGTTTTGATGGTTTCCACTTGTACTTAGAATTTCCTGAAGCTTTAACAGAAAAGCCGGAATTACTCAAAAAGAAACTTAATCAACTATTGACCCAATGTGCTAAACTGGATAAGCTACTAAAGGAACTACCTCACCCGTTAAAATTGGGCTTGAGTATTCCCGCCTGGTATGACCAACTGGATATGCAGTTATTGGCCGACAGTGTTTATGCTGCCGATGAGCTGATTATTACCCTGCCTGAAAAGCTCAAGGTTGCTGAACTGGTTAAAGAATTGCAGACTGAACTGCAACTGGGAAGGCAGATGGGGCGTCGGATATGGCTGGCGCTTTATGATAATCATTTTAAGCAGGCCGGGCAACCGGAACTGGATGAATATATAGAGCAGGTAATAAGCCAGGAGCAGCAGCCGGTCGGATTTATGATATTTAATTACCAGACATATCAGTCCCTGGAGGAGATGTAAAATTGCGCTTAAACCCTCCCGGTAGCCTCACCCAGCCGGAAAGGCCCGAACCAAAAAAAAAGATTTGCCGGGGCAAATTTTTTTACTTATTAGCCTTATTAATCCTGGCGCTGGCCGCCATTTGGTGGGGTATCCAACAACTGGGTTTTATCCAGGCTCCCGGAATAATAGCGGGGGAAAAGATTACCTTAGCGGCTCCCCTGTCAGCTAAAATCGAAAAAATGGCCTTTCAAATAGGGGACCGGGTGACTGCCGGCCAAGAGTTAATTTTTTTGGATACCAAAGAGTTGCAGGATAAGACAAAACAACAGCAGAGCGAGATCAAGGCCCTTAAAGCAGCCTGCGAAAGCGAGCAAAGGTCACTTCCCATGTTGCTTGAGGAGAAAAAACAAGAACTACTGCTCAGACAAAATGCGATCCGGCAAAATTATCAACAGCTACGGGGAGAAATAAAACAATTACAACTTAAATTAGCTCAATTGAATAATAAACTGGCCGAACAACGGCGATTACTGGCTGAAAGCCGGCAACTGTTAAAATTAAATGTCATTACCCGCTCCAAGCAGCAAGCTATAAAGCTTAAGGTTCGAGAGCTGGAAGATGAGATTCCCAGCACTAAACTCCGGCTGCAAAACCGCCGGCAGGAACAAGCAAATATACAGCAGGCGCTAAAGCTTATTAAGGAAAACAAGGGCGCACTTCCCAAACAGGTAAAGGGAAAGTCACCGCTGCCGTTTCTCAAGGCCAAACTGGCGGCCGCCACCCAACAACTCAAATTGCTACAGGCTGCATTTAATGAACGTGTGATCTCTTCACCCATAACGGGTACCATAACTCAAACTTTCAAGTTGCCCGGCGAGCTGGTAATGCCCGGCGAAGCGATTGCCGAACTGGTTGATCCCGGCAGTATCTGTGTTAAGGCATTTTTCGACCCTAAATACCAACCCCGGTTGACCGAGGGTAATATCGTACGCTTGCTATTCGATAACCAGGTCATAAGCCAGGGCAAAATCCGCAAACTTTACCCGGCCACCTCCGCCTTACCCCTGCAATTTCAGCAGGTCTATGAACCACATAAACGGACGCTGATCGCTGAGATACTCCCCATTAACCGGAAAGAATGGCCATTGACCATCGGTATGGGAGTGAAGGTGCAAAAGAAGCGCTGGTGAGTAGACCGGGCTATTTTTTGACAGGATTAACAGGATGACTTGTGACCTGAATTGTGGTATAACTTGGCGAGTAAATAAGACTGGGAGTTTGTCGGACTTTGGCATTTCTCCGCCTCCCGCTGTGATCTATATGGAAAAAATTTTTCTTTGTGCCCTGGCAATGAATAAACGGTTATAACCCATGCTGAATTATATTCTGCGGCGTTTACTTACCGTAATACCGCTACTCATTGGGATTACTATTATCTCTTTTACCGTAATCCACCTGGCCCCCGGGGAACCGACCGATATGATTACCGATTTGAACCCGGAGGTATCCGCCGAGTCACGCCAGCGCATAAGAGAGCTATACGGCCTGGATAAGCCATTACCTGTTCAATATTGGAACTGGTTTTCCCGCTTATTGAAGCTGGATTTCGGTTTCTCCTTCTCGCCCGATGGTCGACCGGTACTAACCAAGATCACTGAACGACTGCCAATAACTATTTTAATTAACGCCTTGTCTTTATTGCTCATATTAACGGTAGCCTTGCCCATTGGGGTGGCCTCGGCCGCCAGACAATATTCCCTGTTCGATAAAGTTACCACTGTCTTTGTATTCATCGGTTTTGCCACTCCCACGTTCTGGTTGGCGCTTTTGTTAATGATTCTCTTTGGGGTACAACTTAACTGGTTACCTATATCCGGCGTGCAATCACTTGATTTCGCCCGGCTTTCTTTCGGCGGTCAGCTCTGGGATCAAACCCGGCACTTGATTTTGCCGGTTTTGGTTTCGGCTTTTGGCGGCCTGGCCGGATTATCCCGCTACACCCGGGCCAATATGCTGGAAGTTATCCGCCAGGATTATATCACCACCGCCCGGGCCAAGGGACTAAGCGAGCGGGTAGTCATCTATAAACATGCATTGCGCAATGCCCTGCTGCCGGTAATTACCATTTTGGGACTTTCCATACCGGCCCTAATTGGCGGCAGTGTGATTTTTGAAAGTATTTTTGCCATTCCCGGTATGGGACAGTTGTTTTATCAGAGCGTCATGAGCCGTGATTATCCGGTAATCATGGGAATACTGGTAATTGGGGCCGTGCTGACCTTGCTGGGTAATCTAATCGCTGACGTTTCCTATTCGCTGGCTGACCCGCGCATAAGACATAATTGATTATGAACAACAACCACAATAATAATGTCTTCTGGCAACATTTCCGTAGAAACCGGCTGGCGGTAGCTGGAAGCATAGTAGTCGGCTTACTGTTTGCCATATCCCTGCTGGCCCCAATTATCTCGCCTTATAACCCGGCAGACATTGATGTGACCTCTATTTTAGAGGCGCCGAGCCTTGCGCATCCGCTGGGCACTGATGAACTAGGGCGGGACTTGTTGTCACGCATGATTTGGGGTTCGCGCATTTCGCTGAAAGTCGGTTTTGTAGCAGTGGGCATTTCCACCACCATCGGCATGCTTCTGGGCGCTTTAGCCGGTTATTATGGGGCCTGGGTAGAGCGAATCATTATGCGGCTGGTAGACGTAATGCTTTGTTTTCCCACTTTCTTTTTAATCCTGGCAGTGATTGCCATCTTGGAACCCAGTATCTGGAATATCATGATGGTCATCGGGATTACCAGTTGGATGGGGGTGACCAGATTAGTGCGCGCTGAATTTTTAACGCTTAAGGAACGTGAATTTGTATTGGCGGCCAAGGCTCAGGGGTTGAGCGACCGGCGTATTATCTTCCGCCACATGCTGCCCAATGCCTTAGCCCCGGTACTGGTAGCCGCCACCCTGGGAGTAGCCGGGGCTATCCTTACTGAGTCGGCTTTAAGCTTTCTGGGTATCGGGGTACAGCCGCCTATTCCCAGTTGGGGCAATATTTTAACCGCCGGGAAGAATAATATACAATTTGCCTGGTGGCTGTCGGTTTATCCGGGGTTGGCTATATTGATTACTGTATTAGGCTATAACCTGTTGGGAGAGGGCATCCGGGATGCCACCGATCCCCGCTTGCGGGAGTAGCCCAGGCGGAGCCTGGATTAATTATGGCAACGGCCATTACTGCTAACCTCGCCCCTGCCGCCCCAGTGCCTATGACCATCGGGCCCATGACTCTTACAGACGGAGGCGGGGCTTGGGTTTTAGGGCAAATACAATTATATAATTTCCTATATAGGAACAAAGCTAACTGGTTACCCCTCGCTTGACAATTTCCAATTCCTGTTCATACATGTTGATGTCGCTGATTTCTTCAGAAACCCGGTAATTGAACCAGTCCGGTTTGACGGCGGTTATTATTTTTATCATAAAGAGCGGGATATTTTGTCTGCCGATAACTAGCTCTGTAGGGTTAACAAACAAGTTTCCACCCTCTTCAATTACCGGTCGGCAACTCAGGTTAACCACCACCCTTCGGGGCGGTTTCTTTTTCCCTTTCCGCTTGCTTTCAGACAACAGCTTCTCCCGGATTTCCCGGGGAAACAGGTCCCTAAATATAACCATACACTCGATTTTCAACTTGCCTTGATCCATTTTCACCGTAACGGACATAATCGGCCTATATTGACCATGCGCAAATTCATCCTTTAAAACTGAATTTACTTCCAGTTCATTTAAAAGAAGGCTTTTGATGTAGGAGTTGTTTTTAAATATTTCCAACTTTTGTCGGCAACGTCTGGCGGCCACCGGCGAGGTAAGCACATATTTTACCGGCGGCACATGAAACAGGTTCTTGTTAAGCATAATAAGACCTGCGAAGGCGAGCATAAACAACAACCAAAAGATAATCACTAAATTACCGCACCCCATAAAACCTTTTTGGTCATGCATTTTTTGTTTACCCTCCCATCTATCTGAAATACTCAATCAGCTTAGCCTTAAAACGCTTCAGGCCGAATCCAGGTTCCGATTCGGTCATAAGACTTACATCATCCAGCCAGCAAGTACCACTGATAAGTCCTCCGTTCCCCGGTCTATACAAATACACAAACACATAATTTGTATCCATTTTAGTAGAAAAGGGCACGGACAACAATGTCCAGTCGTTAGTACCTAATAGGGGTGAAGATTCTTCATAGAAAAATTTCTGGGGATCAACTGTCCTGTAGGGATTGTAGCTACCCTCTACATGTAACCGTATTCCCTGCTTGCTGGACAGGTTTTCAGTTTTCACATAACCCATAAGCAGGTATTTGGTATTGGGTTCAACCGGAATCGGCCCTTGATAAAGTTGCTCATACTGCAAGTCTCTCTCGCCGGTAAATTCAACCTTGCAGGATCTTATCCCGCTCCTGGCAGTGGTAGGATCAATGCTGGTTCTGGCGCCTATGATCTGGTCAATCCCGGCTTGTTCACCTGAAATAGATTTATATTCCCACTGGGCAAAGTCTTCCTCAAATCCAGGATTAAGAATGATACCGGCTTTGGCTGTCTTAAATGAATAACTGGTCTTAAATACATTGGGGGGCTGTGCCATATCTGCCGCCGTTATATCCAGGCGCACGGTTTCCCCGAAGTCAAACACCCGGGGCGGACGATAGTACAGCTCATAGGTATATTTATCCCCGCTAAGCCTAAACTGCACCGGCCGGCGGTTTATTTGCAAGCTTAAGCTGGATTTGTCCACCCCCATTCCCGGATCAGTGATTTTAATGCTTATACCGGTATTTATCGGCGCCCGTTGTTCATCGGCCTGAGGATAGAACTTGCTGATAAACGGAGCCACAACATCTTTTACCTTAATGCTTTCAGTAATAGACCCATCGGCTTTAGCGCTTACGGTAACCATATTATCACCGTGGGCCAATATCCTCCTGGCCCAGGGATTGCTGCTGGTGGACACAATTCGTATTTTACCATCATATTCGCCGGAATCAGGCGCCGTCTCCGTCAATTTAAGTAATACGCTGTCAGCATGATGAAAAGTACTTTCCACCAACACTTGAGCCACATTTCTTCGTCGGGGGTCACTATCTTCTCCTGCAAGCCTTACCTGAAGCCAGTTTATTCCTTGTTTTGTATATGATGGTGGGATAAGTTTCAGCGAGTTAATTTTTTGAGGAGGGGTGTTTTCAGCCAGCCAGAACAGATAACTCTCACCTGCATTGGCGCCTCTACGGTCATTCCCCCAGGCCCCAATAATAAAATCATCATAGCCGTCGCCATTTACATCCCCGGCATAAGCGAGTGACCTGCCGGCGGCATCCCCTGTTCCCCGCCCCACAAAGGCTAAATCAGCCAAAGAAAGCGAGGTGTCCATTGACCAACCTCTCGACTTGCCTAAAATCAAGTAACTCTGGCCTTGATTATTTCGATCCAACTGACTACCCGGAGCGCCAATAATAAAATCATCGTAGCCATCACCATTTACATCCCCGGCATATGTAACTGCAAGGCCGGCGGCATCGCCATTACCCTCCCCGATAAATGAAGCTGAAGCCTTTTCCAGGCGGCTGCCCTTTTCCCAACCCGTTGGTTTGCCTAAAAAAAGATAAACCTGACCGGCATCAGCTCCACCCTCATCGTTAGACCAGGCACCCACCACAAAGTCGCCATAGCCGTCGCCATTTACATCGCCGGCATAAGACAACTGGAAGCCAAAGGCATTATTGCTACCCTCCCCGATAAAAGAAGCCACAGTGGCCAAACTTACCTGCCAGCCCCATCCACTGGGTCGGCCAAAAACCAGATAGCACTTTCCGGCAAAGGATTTGTCGGTATTATAAGAGGGAGCGCCGATTATAAAATCATCATAGCCGTCGCCATTTACATCCCCGGCATAGCTTACCGCCTTACCCGACTCATCTCTGGCATTTTCACCCACAAAAGACACATCGACATAGGCCAACGGCGCATACATTTGCCAGCCTTGAGGTTTCCCAAAGATTAAGTAAGTCTGGCCGGCATCCTCCTGCGGAACATTATTGGACCAAGCCCCTACCAAAAAATCATCATAGCCGTCACCGTTTACATCGCCGGCATAAGCAATGGCCGAACCCGCCCGATCGTGGGCGACTTCCCCGACAAAGGAGGCCGAAGCATCCTCCAGCTTGAACCCTTGCCGCCATCCCTGAGCACGACCCAAGATCAAATAAACCTGCCCCGCCTTATCGCCCCCCCGATCATTACTGGCAGCCCCGATCAGGAAATCACTAAAACCATCCCCATTTACATCGCCGGCATAAGCCAGGGTTTTGCCCGATTCATCATACATGTTCTCGCCGATAAAAGAAGCATCGGCATTAGACAAATCTATTTCCGGCTGCCATCCCTGAGCCCGTCCCAGAATTAGATAGGTCTGGCCGGCATCCGTTCCGCCTTCATCATTACCCCAGGCTCCAATTAGAAAATCAGCCAGACCATCTCCATTTACATCACCGGCATAAGCCACCGCATAACCTGATGCATCGCGTGCTTCTTCGCCGATAAATGAAACCGGAGCCTGGGTCAGGCTCAGGCGAGGCGAGAGAAAAATATCCAGTTGCCGATCGTTTTCATGCGTTATCTGCTTAACAGTTTTTAGATAATAAGGGGCCCAAACCGATAAATTTTCTTTTAAGGAAGATTTGCTAAGGTAAATAGCATAAGCGCCATTCGCCTTTGAGATGACAGTATGACCGGCGTATCTTAACTTTGCGCCGACAATCCCCTGGCCGGTAAGCCTATTCTTTACCCGGCCGGAGATGGTGGTCAACCTGGATATCAAAAGCTGGAAAGAATCCGTCCAGCGCGGCCCTCTTTTATCAGAAATGACCACCTCCAGCACAAGTCGGTGTTGATGAGGACAGTCCTTGGATACGGCCAATACAAACTTACCCGGGCCGGCTTGTGTATAACGGGAAGGAATGGTGCCGAAACGACTATAAGAATTAATCAACGTTACATAGGGGTCTTTGCTTTTAAGCTTGACACTGACAGTTACCCGCTCGAAATAACGATTGATAAGCCGGAGACTTAATTCCACTGTCTCCCCGGCTTCAACCCGACCGTTATTGTTCCCTGAGCTGGGGCCGTTCTGGTCGTCATCTACCTCATAGCCGATTAAACTCACAGCCTGAGCTACCAATGTGTGTATTTTTTCATCAGCCTTAGCTCTTATGTTAATAATATCCCCGGGCTCTATCCGAAAACGATTGACAAAACGGTTGCTGCCGGTGTTTGCCAGTTGAACACTACCCTGATAGATACCGCTGTTTTTTCTGCTCTCTATCAAACCGAGCTTAATAATGTTTGTCTCAGATGTACTAACTAATACCTGGGCCAGATCGATGGTGTCCGGGTTTCCAGCTTGTCCTTTTAATTGAATATAAAGCTTCCGGCCAACCTTTATCTCGGTTTTTAAATCATGAATATAGCGGTTATCTGTTTTTAACTTTATTTGATAAACCTTCCTGGGCGGGGTGTTTCGTGTCGGGAATAAAAGATACGTCTGCCCGGCCGAACGACCGGTTTCACTATTGGCATCGGCCCCGATCAGGATGTCGGCATAGCCATCCCCGTTTACATCGCCGGCATAAGACAGCGAATTGCCCGATAAGTCATTCTTTGACTCCCCTGCCAGAATTAAATCTGC
The DNA here is from genome assembly GCA_024277675.1 of bacterium. Taxonomy (GTDB): domain Bacteria; phylum SZUA-182; class SZUA-182; order SZUA-191; family JAJRXT01; genus JAJRUS01. The sequence continues at coordinate 16,443 of JAJRUS010000124.1, forward strand.
CGAAGCGGCGGTCAGGTTTCCCTTAAAACCGGCCGCCCGGCCCCAGAACAGATAGCTTTTACCGGCTTTGCGTTTCTTGGCTTCACTGCTGCGGCTGGCGCCTATTATAAAGTCATCCAGTCCATCGCCATTTACATCCCGCAGACTGGCAACAGCCACCCCCAAATGATCCCTGGCCTTCTCTCCCAATATAGCGGCATCAGCCAGCGACAAAGGGGTTTTCAATTTCCAGCCCCCGGCCTTACCCAGTAGCAGGTAACACTTACCTGCCTTGGCGCCGGTTTCGCTGTTGCTATCGGCTCCAATTAAGATATCGCTATAACCATCCCCATTTACATCACCGGCAAAAGAAACCGAAATTCCGGCATTATCCCCGGCATTTTCACCGACAAATGAGGCGGATGCCTTAGTTATGGGCGTATTTTTTTGCCAGCCCCTTTTGCGGCCCAAAATCAAATAAACCTGTCCGTTATCCATTCCTGCCAGATCATTATAAGGCGCCCCGATCAAAAAATCATCATAACCATCCCCGTTTACATCGCCGGCAGCAGATAGCGCCACCCCTAATCTATCCCCCGTATCCTCCCCCAGGAAACTGGCATCAGCATAATATAGCCTTAAGCGCGACTTCCAGTTTTTTCTCCCAAGTACAAGGTAGCATTCACCGGCGCTTCCGCCGGCGCCGGTAGCGCCGTAAGCGCCGATCAAAAAATCATCATAACCATCCCCGTTTACATCGCCGGCAGCAGATAGCGCCAAGCCGACCTTTTCTCGTTCCCGATCACCGGTTAAAACCACATCCGCCTCTTCCAGCCGGTAGCTCTTTTTCCACTTTTGCCGCCCGAAAAAAAGATAACATTTACCTGCATCTTCTCCACTGTCATCATTAGTATGGGCGCCGATCAAAAAATCGTCATAGCCATCCCCGTTTACATCCCCGGCAAAGGAAACCGAAATTCCGGCATTGTCATTATCCGCTTCCCCCAGAAAGCTTATATCGGCCTTACTCAGGCCTTGATCCATTTGCCAACCCCGGGATTTACCAAAGATAAGATAGCATTTGCCGGCATTTTCTCCATTACTGTCGTTGTTATGGGCGCCGATCAAAAAATCGTCATAGCCATCCCCGTTTACATCCCCGGCAAAGGCCACGCTGGAACCGGAATTATCATACCTGGCTTCGCCGGTGAAAGAAGCCGCCGACTGAGCCAGGTTTAACCTGTTTTGGGCATAGACATCCCCGGAACACAAAGCCCATATAAGAACAAATCCCAACAGGGTATAGCCAAACCAGAATAATCTCCTGTAAGTATATGGCGATAGCCGACTTCCGGCTGGTTGTTCCATCAAAATATCCCCCAACAACTCTTCAAACGGAGTTCCTGTTCAGGCTTAACTTCATCAACTACCGGATCAGGGTCGGTTTTAAGGGGTGGAATTAAATCCAGTGGCAGACCGGCCTCTGTTTTCCAAAAAGGTTCAGCCGTCATTTGATAAACCATTTGTTATTTAGTCAAGGGAATAACGATCGAACCCTTTATTTCCGCACCCCTGGTTATAGCGTTGTTTCCCATCAAGGCCTTGCTTTTAGTCAACACCACCGAGTTTTCTTTGGGCGATTCCATGCTATAAAAATTATTGTTACTAATTCGTATGCGGGATTTATCAAAACGGGCAATAGTCGGCAACAACCCCGAAATTTCATTAGAATCCACCACTCCCTCCGCCCCACCCTTAAAATAGATGCCTTCCGCCCCGTTGTCTGAAATAGTATTTTTATATACCTCGGCTATTGCCTGTCGATCCACATTCACTCCCACAGTACCATTCATTATTATACTGTTTTTCACAATCCGGGCAACCGAGGAAGATGTAACTTGTATGCCTACCGTGGCGTTGAGATTAATGTTGTTTTTAGTAATTAGCGCTTGTGCATCATCCCTTACCACTATGCCTACCCCGTTATGATGCAGGTTGTTTCCCCTGATAACCGGAGAAGCAAAATAGATACTTACAATACCGACATTTGTATTAGAGTATATTTCATTGTTTTCGATTATAGATTTGCTGTATTGACCATAATTAGCGATGCCGGCCCCACCATTACCATAAATTTTATTGTTCTTAATCATGGCTAAGGTGGGATATGATTCGGAATGTATTCCCAAACCGGTAAAGCTATTATCGCGAATTATGTTATTGGTTATACGGGGAGAACCCCTGGCAATTATAACCGCATGACCCAGCCCGCCCCCGCGGGCGCCGGTTACCGTAAATCCACTAAAGGTACCATCACCGCTAATGGTTATAACTGCATCGGGACTGCCTTCACCATCATCTGCAAGAATTGTAGTTTGAGGGTTTTCACCTATTAGATTTCGATTGCCGGTTAATCGAAAATTTCCATAATAAGTGCCGGCCGCCACCCTTATGAGAGCGCCTTTATCCGAGGCGTCAATGGCTTGTTGTAGATCATCAAAATCCTGGGGGAACCGAACAACCGACTGGGGAAAAGCCTCGCCGGCCACAACTAAGACTAATAAAATACAAACAGCTAAAACAAAAGGGCTTTTGGCTTTTCGGTTCATAGTGGGCGCTATATATTAAACTCTGACTACAATTCCTCTGTCTGCTAAATATTCTTTAGTCTGCTTAATCGAATATGTTCCAAAATGAAATATGGAGGCCGCCAACACCGCATCGGCCTGACCATAAGCCAGCGCATCATACAGGTGCTCAAGCTTCCCGGCTCCACCGGAAGCGATAACCGGAATATTCACCCGGCCGGATACGGCCCGGGTAAGCTCCAGATCATAACCGGTTTTGCCGCCGTCGCAATCCATGCTGGTAAGTAAAATTTCCCCCGCCCCCAGCTCAGCTACCCGGGTCGCCCATTCAAGGGCATCTATCCCGGTGGGGGTGCGCCCGCCATGAATATAAACCTCCCAATCTACCTGTTTTAACTCAGTTTCACTCAAGGGCTGCCCAGCCGGAAAATTACCCTGCCGACGCTTGGCATCAATCGCCATTACAATACACTGGCTGCCGAAATATTCCGCCGCCTGCTTGATAAGCGAGGGGTTATCCACTCCGGCGGTGTTAATAGAAACTTTGTCGGCCCCGGCTTTGAGCAGTTCCCTGATATCGGCCAACCGGCGTACGCCACCGCCTACGGTAAGCGGCATGAACACTTGCTCTGAAGTATGAGAGACTACATCCAGCATTATATTCCGGCGTTCGCAAGAAGCGGTAATATCCAGAAACACCAACTCATCCGCCCCTTGCGCTTCATAGGCACGGGCCGCTTGTACCGGATCACCGGCATCTACCAGATCCACAAAGCGCACCCCTTTGACCACTCGGCCAGCCCTCACATCCAGACAGGGAATAATACGTTTAGCTAACATATCATCCCTCGCCCTGATAACGGTCGATGGCTGCCGCCAGGTCAATTGCCTTAGTATAGATCGCCATACCGGTAATTACCCCCTCCAGTTGAGGCAAGCTTTCCGCCAGTTGCTCAATATCCTGCAGGCTTGAAATGCCGCCTGAGGCAATCAAAGGCATGCCGCCCGCCCGCGACATCTCCAGCAGGCTCTTTATATTTGGCCCTTTAAGCGTGCCGTCACGACTGATATCGGTAAATATAATTGAAGCCACTCCACTGCCCTCATATTCTCTGGCTAATTGAGTAGCGGGAATAGATGACGCCTCCCGCCAGCCCTTGGTAGCCACCATGCCGTCCCGGGCATCAATCCCCACAACAATTTGGTTAGGGAACCTACAGCACATTTGCTCAACCAACTCAGGGTTTTTTAGCGCTATAGTGCCCAGCACTACCCGCTGCACCCCGCAGGAAAGAGCCTGGACAACCTGCTCCTCGGAGCGCATCCCTCCCCCTAACTGAATGGGAAGAGAGAGCTTGGCGGCTAACTCCTTAATTAGCTCCAGATTCTTTGGCTGACCCTCAAAGGCCCCGTTTAAATCCACTACGTGCAGCAACTTCGCCCCGGCAGCCTGCCACTTATAAGCTACCTCCAAAGGCTCAGCGGAAAAAACGGTGCGCTGCCGTTCCTCTCCCTGATACAGCCTGACGCAGGCTCCATCATATAAATCTATGGCGGGTATAATCAACATAATTAAATTGTGACCTCAAGGTTTTTTGACATAATGAAAATTAGTGCTATAATTAAATTGTCCTTGCATTAAAACATAAACCAGGAGTGCTGCTATGCCAGAAACCGTTGCTATTCCGGTATCTTTATTAAAGAAAATCTCTCTTGCAGCTAACACATTCCATGAGTTAGAAGATGAGCTTGAGGATTTCCTGCTGAGTAATGATCCCGATTTCATCGCCAAAATGCGCCAATCAAGACAGGAACATCTCGCCGGAAAAACCTCCCCGCTTTCCGACCTCAAAAGAGAGCTATGTATCAAGTAGCGATTACGACCAACTTTAAACGGGACATCAAATCCCTGGATGGTGATATTTCCTCTCGTATCCTCACCAAAGTTGAATGGCTTGCCCGGCACCCTGAGGCGATTCGTTATCCCTTGAAACACCTGCCTGATGATCTGAAAGGCCTCCATAAATATCGGATTGGTGACTATCGGATTCTTCTCTGGGTTGATCATAACAGCAAAACGCTTACTCTTTATAGTATTGAGCATCGCCGCTCGGTTTACGATAAACTCTAATTTTTTACCATAGGGGACACAGAGAAACAACAAATGCCAAAACCTTTTTTCCTCTGTGTTCCTGGTTATTTTTTTGATTAGTCAACCAATTCTCCAAAGCGCCTCAGCATTAAAAGCCCTATAGCCTGACTTTTCTCAGGATGAAACTGGGTGGCGAAGATATTATTATGCCGGATCATGGAGGTAAACTCTATCCCGTATTGGGTGGTGGTGGCAATAATATTTTTATCCTCCGGGATAACATAGTATGAATGCACAAAATACATGTAACTTCCTTCGGCCACCGGCTCAAGCAGGGGAGCTGTTTTTTTTATATTAAGGCTGTTCCAACCCATATGGGGTACCTTCAGAGTGCCGGGGAATCTTACTACCCGCCCCTTTAATATATCCAAACCTTTTTGCAATCCGAACTCTTCACTTTCTGAAAACAAGACCTGCAAGCCTAAGCAAATACCCAAAAACGGCTTACCGGCATTAATATAATCGATAATGGGCGTTATAAGCCCATATTCTTTAAGTAAGCGCATGCAATCCCCAAAGGCGCCCACCCCCGGCAGCACCAGCCCGGCTGCCCGGTCAATCATTGCCGGATCACGGCTTACCACTGCCCCAAAGCCCACTTTTTCAAAACCCTTCTGCACACTGCGTAAATTACCCATACCATAATCTATAATAACTATCATGAACCTATTATACACCTCTCTTAGTCTCTCAACAAGCCAAGCTGCATTATTTGTATCGATTGCAACTTAACCTTAGCCCGATCTATTCATAAATTTGCCCTTAATGAAACCCAAAATTTTCAGGTTAAATTGACTTTTAAATCTGTTTTTGAGATAATGTTACCTCAAATTCTAAATATAAACAAAAGACAAAGAAAATTATCAGTAATATAAAACTTTACTTTCATAGTGCTATAATGACAGCAGTTATCAATATACTTTATTAATGGTAAAAGATATTAAGCGGATAGCCTTGGTAAGGTTAGGCTCACTGGGTGATATAGTGCATGCACTGCCGGTAGCTTGCCGCTTAAAGACTGTATTCCCACGGGCATACCTGGCGTGGGTGGTGGAAGCACAATACCGTGAGCTGCTTGAAGGCTGCAAATGGGTAGATGAGGTAATCGTATTAAATACCCGAAACTGGCGCAGCAGATTATTCCTCAAATCATGGGTAGAGTCAAAAGCAGCCATAAGACAACTCCGGGCCGCCAGATTTGAGCTGGTGCTGGAGCTGCAAGGGTTGCTAAAAAGCGGGCTGGCGGCTTATCTTACCGGAACAAAATGCAGGGTCGGCTTTAGCCGTAAATATTGTCGTGAGCCGTTAAGCGCTTTTTTTACTAATGAACATGTTACGCTGAAAGAAGAAGAAAAACATATAATTGAAAAAAATCTGGCGCTGGTAAGACACTTGGGGCTGGAAACTACCCCGTGGTCATTTGGGTTGCCTGCCTCAGCGGCTGATGTTCGTTATGTTGATCAGTTTTTAGCTGAACATGCGCCAGGTTCAGGGGATAAGTTAGTCGGTATTAATCCGGGCGCCAGCTGGGTTACCAAGCGCTGGAGCATTGAAAGATATGCTCAACTGGCAGATAGACTGATGGGGCAGCCGCAACATAAGGTAATTCTAATATGGGGGCCGGGTGAGCGGGATTTAGTGGAAGCTATTGCCGCTGGAATGCGGCAAACTCCAGTGATAGCCTGTCCCACTTCCATCACCCAGTTAGTCGAATTAATAAGAAGGTGTAGGCTGTTTATTGCCGGTGATACCGGCCCGCTGCACCTGGCGGCGGCGCTTTTAGTTCCCTGCGTGGCCTTATATGGCCCTTCCGATCCGGAGCGAAATGGGCCTTATGGTGAGGGACATGCCATAGTACACCATAAGTTGGAATGCAGCTCTTGCTTTAAACGGCAATGCTCTGATATTAAATGTATAGAGCAAATTGAAGTGGATGAAGTATGGAAAGCCAGCGTTAGTTTATTAGAATTTAAGGAGAACTAAATGAAGTGTTTAGTGACCGGGGCGGCGGGTTTTATCGGCTCCCACCTCTGTGAACGCTTAATTGCTTTGGGGCATCAGGTTACCGGAATAGACTGTTTTACTGATTATTACCCCAGGGAAATAAAAGAACGGAACCTCCGCTTGTTGAAAAAGTTACCGGCTTTTAAGTTTATTGAGGCCGATCTTTGGGATTTAGATTTAAGGGAACTCATAAATCAAACCGAATACCTGTTTCATCAGGCAGCCCAGGCCGGGGTTCGCCCCAGTTGGGGTAGCAATTTCGAGGTATATACCCGGCTTAATATCCTGATTACCCAGAAGTTATTGGAAGCCTCCGTAGGCAGCAACTTAAAGCGAATTATTTTCGCTTCATCTTCCTCCGTATATGGGGCCACCCCGGACCTGCCCATGCACGAGGATAGCCCGCTCCATCCCCTTTCGCCTTATGGGGTAACCAAATCAGCGGCGGAGCAGCTTTGTTATTTATACTGGCACAACTTCGGCGTACCGGTGGTATCCCTGCGCTATTTCACCGTATTCGGGCCGCGGCAGCGCCCGGATATGGCCTTTCACAAGTTTATTAAGGCCATTTTAGCCGGTGAATCCATTGCTATCTATGGCGATGGTGAGCATACCCGCGATTTTACTTTCATCAGCGATGCAGTGGCGGCCAATGTTTCTTGTATGGATAATGGTGCGGCGGGAGAGGTTTATAATATCGGCGGCGGTTCCAGGATAACCGTAAACAACGTACTAAAACTGCTGAGTGAGTTGACCGGCTTACCGGCTCACACAAAATATCAGGCGGATCAGAAGGGGGATATGCGGCATACTTTTGCCGATGTATCCAAGGCTAGGTGCGAGCTGAATTATGCCCCGATGGTAAGCGTCAGGGAGGGGCTTAAGCAGGAAATTGAATGGATAAAAGAACTTTACCCTTAAGGGTGCCTTGAAAAATTAGAACTTTCGTTTAAGATCAAGGCATGCGAAAAATTTAACCGCAGGCATATAGTTGATATTCTGAGGATTAAATTTTGAGCATAACGCCGAAATTGAATGAAAAGGCAATTTTTCAAGGTTCCCTTAAGCCATACCGTTACCCTTTAATAGATTGTAAAACAGGAGGATTCTTAAATGCCTATCGACCAGGAATTGTTAGATATATTGGCCTGCCCGGCCTGTAAAGGGGATTTATTCCTTACCAAAGACCAAGCCGGGTTAGTCTGCGAAAAATGCATGCTCAAATATGAAATCAAGGATGATATTCCCATAATGCTGATCGATGAGGCCTTAAAGCTGTCTCCCGCTGAGCTTCAGACAGCCAAAAAGGAAGCGGTATAGCGATTAATGCATACACTGTTGGATCAGTTTATGGATTATATTACCATTGAGCGCGGCTTATCCTCAAACACCCGGCAAGCCTATTACCGGGATTTGCAGAAGCACTTTGATTTTCTAAAGACACGCGGCACAGGCTTAAACAACGCTGATCAACGTTTACTGATGGAGTACCTGGGCTGGCTTAAGCAAAGCGGCTTAGGCATGCGCAGTATTGCCCGTCACCTGTCTTCGCTGAAGGTGTTCTATCGCTTCTTAAAGGCCGAAGATAAGATAAGGCTCGATCCAACCTTAAACATGGATACCCCTAAGGTGTGGAAAAAGCTGCCCCATTGCCTGAGTGTTCAGCAAGTGGAAAATCTGCTCCGGCAGCCTGATACCAACCGGACGTTGGGCCTCCGGGATCGAGCCATGCTGGAAGTGCTTTATGCCAGCGGCATGCGAATATCGGAACTATTGGGACTGAAGCTGAATAACTTAAATCTGGAAATGGGTTATATACTATGTTATGGTAAGGGAGCTAAAGAGCGTATTGTGCCTATAGGCACACCGGCTGCCGATTGGCTAAAACAATATCTGAGCTTAACCAGACCCCGGTTGCTTAACAAGCGTAACAGCGATCAGTTATTTGTAAATAAATGGGGGAAACCCCTATCCCGCCAGGGGTGCTGGAAGCTTATAAAGGGTTATGCCATGCGTGCCGGCATAGAGAGGGTTACCCCGCATGTGTTGCGTCACTCCTTCGCCAGCCATTTATTGGAGGGGGGGGCTGATTTGCGCTCAGTACAACTTATGCTGGGACATGTTGATATTTCCACTACCCAGATTTACACCCATACTCGTCAGGAGTGGCTGAGGCAGGTATATCAAAAATTTCACCCGCGGGCATGAGCTAATGACGACATTTAGTTCTTGTTGTAAATATTTAACCGCAGGTCGCAGGAGAGGTTAAAAGTGCCTACCATTTTACTGGTAATGGGATGGAGATTTTTCTTTTATTCCAATGAGGGCAATGAACCCATTCATGTTCATTGCCGGAAGGGGGATAAGGAGTGTAAATACTGGTTGGACATGGAGGATTTTGATGTTGAAGAGGCATACAGTTATAATATGAACAACAAAGATAAGCGAGAGGTCAAAAAGATTATCTTTGAATATTTTGAATTTATTGAAAGTGAATGGGATAGATTTCAGCAGGAGGTGAAACGATGAGAAAACATCATGATATTGAAGGGCTTGTATTTGAAGGAGAAAAGCTGATTTTAAAAGTTAACGGTAAAGAATATGCTTTCCGGTTATCAAGCATCTCTAAAAAACTGGCTGCAGCGTCTCAGGCTGAAAGAGAAAAACATGAAATCTCTCCATCAGGGTATGGAATACACTGGCCGCTAATAGATGAGGATATATCAGTGAATGGGTTATTGAACATTAAGGATAAGCCAAAACAAATAAGAGAGACGGTCGCTGTGTAAATAGGGGTTAGGTTAGGGGGAGCAGCCCAATGAAGAAATATCAATTTTCTGTATTAATTGAGCAAGACGAGGATGGGATTTATGTGGCTACTGTGCCCCAATTACGGGGTTGCCATACTCAGGCAAAGACATTAGAAGAGCTATTCCCCCGGATCAAGGAAGCCGTAGAGTTATGTTTAGAGGTTCAGCCGCAAGGGGATAAAACAGGGCTGGAACAGATGTCCTTTGTGGGAGCACAGCGGATTGAGGTTTCTGTGTGAGTAATGGACATAGTTGAGATACGGACAAAAATCGTTGCTGGGGAATATGAGTTTCGTCGGCATGCTCTGGAAAGGGCCAATTTGAGGAATATTAATCCCCTGGATGTAAAACATGCCCTGCTTAATGGCGAGATTATCGAGGAATACCCAAACGATCCCCGAGGCTCCAGTTGCTTGGTTTGGGGAAAAGGACGAGCTAGAGAGGACATCCATATAGTTTGTGGATTGTCCTATGGGAAAGTCTGGATCATTACGGTTTATCTCCCTGAAGATAAAGACTGGCTTGATCCCAGGACAAGGAGGCGATAGATAATGCAATGTTTTGAGTGTGGCGGTAAATTAAAGCATTCGGTTACTACCCTGCATTTGCAAAAGGGAGGGAGGCCGATTTTTATTGAAAATGTGCCGGTTACGCTGTGTGAGCAATGTGGGGAGGAGTATCTTTCAGGGCCAGTTGCCGAAAGAGTCGGGGGATTACTGGACAAAGAGTGGCAGCCTCGGATTACCCTTTCTGTGCCGGTGTTCAATTACAAAATGGCAGTGTAATCCATCTCAGGTCTGGGCGGGTGGCGATGAGCAGTTGAGAATGCTTTGGGGGGCAAGGGCGTATACGGAACTTCTTTGACGCTGAAATTTTGGGAGGGAAATAATAATGGGAGATACGGGAATATTTAAATCAAAAGAATCACAAGAGTTATTTAGGCAACTTACTGTACTTCTTCTTGGTGATCCACCTGGAGAGATAGCGAAATGCAAACTTTTAGCGGACAAGTTTCTGGAAATTGAGGGTACGGTTTTGCACAACACCACACATTTAACGATTTTTGTTAACACATACCTTGAGTATGGGGAGAAATATAAAGACAATAAGAGTATACAAAAAGCAACACAATATGCCCAATTAGGCTATGATTTGTGTGTCGAAAACAATCTTGGTAAATTATCGTTTTTTGATAAATATTTAGGGCTTTCTATTTTCCTTGGGGGGTTGGGGTCATTGGGCATTGAAGAACTTGAAAAAACAGAATTTCATCTTGGAAGGTGCTGTAGCAAAGATTCTTCAGACCAGGGTGCAAATGAGGTTTTAATGATGGCACGCAAGATGAAACATGATTTGATGAAATCTAATCTGCGTTGTTCAAGTGAACCTACTCCTACGAAAAAAGAGGAAAAGAAAGAAGGAGGATTCTTTTCTAAATTATTCGGCTAAGCTTAATCTCAGAAACAAGGAAAAACAGATCATGGCAACCATAAAGTCCGGGGATAGGTGCGCTGATTGCAAACGGATTAAGGTGTGGTCAGCCGACCACCGCAAGGCTACCTGTACCTTGTACAATGAGCAAGGCTTCCATCCCGATAGACCTGTACCAGCAAAATGCGTGGGTAAAGTTGAGCGAAGATATTAAGCTTAAGAAAAAGGAGCGGTTTTGAGCCAGGAAGAGAAAAGTAACAAAATCAGTATCGAAGAAGTTGATTATATCGCCCGGCTGTCGCGCTTAAAAATGAAGCCTGCCGATAAGCCCGTCATGCAGCAGCAATTAAGCCGTATCCTGGACTATATAGAAAAACTAAATAAACTGGACACTGAAAATGTAGCGCCAACGACGCATATTCTGCCGTTAGGCAATGTGTTTCGTGAAGATGAGGCTAAGGCTTCGCTGTCGCCGGAAGCAGCGCTGGAAAATGCTCCTGATAAGGAAGGAAGTTTCTTCAGGGTTCCCAGGGTAATAGAATAGCCAGCCAGGGGTCAGTGACCCCCGGGCTGGAGTAGTTACGTCAAAACCATTATGTTATTGCTAGCCCCCGCTTCCTGCCGTCTGCGGGTCTATGACCCCTATGGATGGTAGTGGAAGCTAGCTTTAAGGTAAACCATGGAATGTTTTTATACTTAAATAAATAAAATAGGATTAAAAATGTGTGGAATAATAGGATATGTTGGTGGTAATCATGGCGTAGCCATTATGATGGAAGGGCTGGAAAAATTGTCCTATCGTGGATACGATTCGGCCGGACTGGCCGTATTGCAGGATGATCAGATAAAGATATTAAAAAAACGCGGCAAAGCGGCGGTGCTAAAAGCTGAAGTGAACAAGGCCCACCTAAAGAGCCGCATAGGGATTGCTCACACCCGTTGGGCTACTCATGGGGAACCCTCGGATGTAAATGCTCACCCGCATGCCGATTGTACCGGGCAGTTCGCCGTAGTGCATAATG
>JAJRUS010000125.1 GCA_024277675.1 bacterium
GCCCGTTCTCTTTCTTTAGCATGTAACTTCTCCTGGGTTGGGTGTGTTAGTTACATGCATATTATATCAGACTTATCGTGTTATTACAACTATATATTACCAACGTCTTACATAATGCCCCCTTATTGGCGACACTCCCATTCAGTTTTTGCATTTGCTTACCCCCTTTCCACTTAAGCTGTGAGGATGCACAATCCAACGCATGAACAACTGTTCAGGCATAATATTAACCATAATGGTATCGAATGTCAAGTGCTTTTTGGGTATAATAGTTTTAAAATTGATGTTAAGCTGTCTTTAGTAACCATATATATTAACCATGGAGGGAAGAAATATGCTAAGGAAGACAAGTATAGGTTTGCTTTTTATCCTCGTTATGTTGGCTGGAAGCTTAATCTATTTTTTTTCAGCCCGGCTTACTTCTGCCGAGCAACCGTATCAAATTGCACTCAGCAGGGGTAAAGTAAATGTTATTATAAGGGAATTAGAGGCAAGGATAGACGGCAGGATAAAACTGCTGGAAGTAGAGGTGGAAAAACTCCAGCAGGAATCAGCGGCACTACAGGAAAACCTTACGGTTTATGAAACAGAGACGGGCAAGGAATTAAGTGAATTAAGGAAGTTATTGGAAGCAGGGCCGGCCGGAAATTAACTAAACAAGCTCAGGCAGCGGGAGCGTGGCCCCCCTCCCCCTGGTCTAATAAACCGCAGATAGCAACCGGCGGGCTTTAAGGACATAAGAGCGGGGTCAGGTCCCGACCGGGCTGTTGCCCCAATATAGAGTTATTTTTTGACTGAGGCTATAAATTTACTGATTGAGCGGTCATAAGTCCTTTCAGCTTCCGCTGGAAACAGGCAGCCGGGTAATTCATCGGCTTGTCTGTGATACTGGATGCACTGACAGCAATTACCTTTGCGGCTGCAGGGTTCATAGGTGCAAGTGCAGGAATTCATGTTTTGCCGGGTGTTACATTCCATATTGTACCTCCTGAATAATCCATAAAAGACCAGAATCCTGGGAAACACCACACTTAACTTATTGATGGTGATGCGGGCTGATCAGTGTCGTGTGGTCGACGCTGATAATTGTTCCCACCCTGGCCGCTACGAAGGTTCCGAGCAAGGTTACTTCTTAACTCGTTGGGCCATCCGGTTCAATAAGCTTTCCAGTTCCTTCATCTGGAGGCCGTAATTGGCCCAGTCCCCTTGCTTTAAATATTCCTGAGCCTTGGCATAGTGTGTTTGAGCCTTGATGGTCAATTCCTTTAATGGCAAGGCGCTAAGGGTAGCCTCGGTGGCCGCCGGGACTGTTTTTCCCCCGGCCGGGGATTCTGTTCCAAACACCGCTTGCAGGGCTTTATCCAACGTGTCCCGCATGGCGATGCGCTTGTTGAAGGCCACAATTATTCTCTTTAGTTCGGGTATCTGCCCGGTAGTGGCCTGCAGGTACAGGGGTTTTATATAAAGCAGAGACTGCTGAATGGGAATGACCAATAAGTCCCCCGGAACCACCTCGGATCCCCTTTGCCCCCACAGGGTCAATTCGCTGGAAATCTTGGTCTCCTGGTTTATGCGGGCTTCAATCTGCATCGGGCCAAAGATGAGTTTGTCTTTGGAAAACTTATAGACAATGAGGTTGCCATAAGTGGGCAGGTCACAGCGGGCAGCCAGCCAGGAAATCATGTTGTTTTTGTTGCTGGGGGTGAAGGGGAGCATAAGCAGAAACTCCTCTTTCTTTTCCTTGGGCAGTCTCATGATCAGGTAATAGGGTCTCATCGGCTGTTCTATCCCCTCATAGGTTTCCCTCGGTATACCCCACTGATCTTCCTTATTGTAAAACACCTGGACATCCTGCATATGGTAAGTGGTATACAGGGATGCCTGGATATTAAACAGGTCTTCGGGATAGCGTATATGGGCCTGCAGCCCCTTCGGCAGGTCATTATATGATTTGAATAGCTGCGGAAATATGTTCTGATAGGTTTGGATTAAGGGGTCGGCGGGGTCCACTACATAAAAGTTTACCTCGCCATTATAAGCGTCAATAACCACTTTAACTGAATTACGGATGTAGTTTAAGCTGCGCTGGTAAGGCTGGGAATAGGGGTATTTATCAGTAGTGGTATAAGCATCTATCATCCAGTACAACTTACCCTTTGCCACCACCAGATAGGGGTTCCGGTCGTATTTAAGGAAGGGGGCAATGGCATTGACCCGCTTAATGATGTTGCGGTAAAACATAATCCGGCTATGCGAAGCCACATAGCTGCTAAAGAAAATTTGCGTATCTGCGAAGCGAGAGGCAAACACAAATTTCCTGAAGCTGGATGATATGGGAACCCCGCCCCGTCCGGCATACATACTGAATACATTTTTATCGCCCTTGGGATAATCAAATTCCTTGGTAGTGGTGTTTGTAATTATATAATCATAGTTTTCTTCTCCATAATATATCTCGGGACGGCTGATTTTGAGATTTCCAAACGAAGTGGGGGGTATGTCTTTGATGAACAAATTGGGTAGCCCCTCCGAAGTAACCTGATTCACCGGCGAAAGGCAAAGCCCGTAGCCATGGGTATATTTAAGGTGAATATTCTCCCAGGTCTGGGCGGTGGGCGGCAATTTAGAAGCCAGCAGTTCGCGGGCCGAGAGCATTACCTGTAAATACTTATCCCCCAGGTTATAGCGATCCACATCTACATTAATAAACTTATAATACAGGCGCATCTCCTGAATCTCGTTATATGTTCGCTTCAACGGACGCTTATCCCAGAGCTTGATATTGTCTATGGTGGGCTGATTCTGCTTTAAGCCGGTTATGGTAAGATTGTCATCGGCTAAAAAGTCCTTCTCGGCTATCTTATCCAGATTATAGGCCTGTCGGGTATAGTCAATATTATACTTGATATAGGGGGATTCCTTCTGAAGTTCAGTGGGTTCCACCACAAATTTCTGGATAATCCCAGGATAAACAGTTCCCAATAAGAGGGAAACCCCCACTAATACACCCACTCCAGCCAGGGCCGGCTTCCAGTTGCGACTACCTGTAGTAGTAAAAAACACCAGCGCACACCCTAGGGCCACCACCAATGTAGCCCAATAGCCTATGAGCTGGGCATGGATGTCGGTGTAGCTGGCCCCGAAGACCACCCCGCGTTGGGAATAAAGAAGTTCAAACATCTTTAAGCGCTCTTGTCCGGCAAATATGATGAGCATAATTCCGCCCAGGATGGACAGATGTATTTTAACCCGCCGCGTTATATGGAACCCATCGGATTCAAACCGCAGGATTGCACCCTTGACATAAATAAAGCCCACCAATATAGCAGTAATAACGAATGCAAAAAGTAGCCAGCTCAGCAGAAAGTAATAAAAGGGATAGGAGAAAACATAGAAGGAAATATCCTTGCCGAAAATGGGGTCGGTAATGGCAAAGGGGCGCTGGTAAAAGAACTTTAGTACATTTTGCCACTGGGGCACCGTTATAAAGCCTAAAAATATACTTAATATAATCGACACCGCTAACAGCAGGAGACTTATAACTTGGGGTTTAATATATACATTTTGAACACCGTCGTAATCCCGCCGGCTAAACTTCCATTCGGTTCCCTCTGACCCTGATTTGTAGGCCAGACGGACATTGGGATATACGATCAATAAAGCCAGACACCCCATCAACACCCCCAGCCCCAGTTTAGTCCCGAAGATAGTCCAGAATACCAGGCGGTAGCCTACATTCTTGAACCACAGGTACTCAGAATAAAAATACAAGCCCCTGGTGCTGAAGAGGAACAACACAAAAACCCCAATTAATAATATAAGCAGCGGCCTGTTTTTACGCATTAGTCTATCTCCTTGCTTAAAGTGTCAAACCAGCTACCTAATTCAGCCCCAGCAGGCAGAGTGAGTCCCTCGTGCCGGGCAATTTCAACCAACATTTCCAGGTCGTGAATTAGAGTAAAATGAATATTATGATGCAAAAATACAGCTTTTAAAGATTTTTCCACAGGCGGCTGAGAGTGGAAGCGAGCTAACTCCGGGAGGACATCTTTGTTGGTTATCCTTAGTCGGGCAAGGGCAAGATTACCTTTGGCGCAGGTTAGCCATTCGTGAGGAGAACCAGGCATAAATTTATTAGGCTGATTTTTCATAAATCACCTGACCTGCCTTCAAAGCTGAAACATAGATTAGCCCTGGCGCATCAGAGAACCTGGATAAATCTACCTTGCATACCACGATAACATATAAAGGCATTAAAATTCCTCTAAAGGGTTTTCGAACCTGCACACTTTCCCAGCGGCAAATTTTTATATCATCAGTTACCTACTACCAAAATATCAAGGTCGCTGTTTAATTTAATAGAAAACCAGCGGTTTAGAACTCCATAAAAATTAGGTTACTATAACACCTTTAACCCAACAATCAAATGAAAAAAAGGGGGGTATATTTCAAGCTGCTTACCGGCTTAACCCGACATCCGGCATAGGATGTCGATTTCCTCCTTGCAAGATGGCTGGTTTAGGTTTATACTTGAGATATACTTGGGCTCCTTTTTTGGTTGATATTCTTGATCATTTTGCATGTCGAGTATATCGCAAAGGGGGCCTTTTATCTATTTAATTAGTTGTTTTGTATAACAAAACCTCACTTCAAAAAGATGCGGAAGTTTACTCGTAAATTTTGATTTTTCTATCAGGGAACATTATATGGAAGGCTTAATCGGAATTACTTATCGCTGCAATGCCAAGTGTTACATGTGCAATACCTGGAAATTTCCCACCAAGAAGGAGGCAGAGTTAAAGCTAGAATACTATGAAAAACTGCCTCAGATGAAATTTACCAATATCACCGGCGGAGAACCGTTTTTGAGGGAAGATGTCGGGGAAATCGTTAAGCTGATCAAGCGGAAGACCAAAAGGATAGTAATAAGCACTAATGGTTTTTTCACCGAACGGATATTGGCGTTTGCAGAAAAAAATCCGGATGTCGGGGTTCGTATAAGCCTGGAGGGGCTGTCTGAAACAAACGATAAACTGCGGGGGATAAAGCATGGATTCGACAGGGGCTTGAGAACCCTGATTGAGCTTAAGGCTATGGGATTAAAGGATATCGGGTTTGGGATTACCGTATCCGATAGTAATGCCGGCGATCTGTTGGCTCTTTATAAACTCGCCCACGCCATGCGAGTCGAGTTTGCTACGGCTGTATTGCATAATTCATATTACTTCCATAAATTTGACAACCGGATTAATGATAAGGATAAAGTGGTTCTGGAATTTCAAAAACTAATCGGCGAATTCTTTTCCACCGGAAAAATCAAAAATTGGTACAGAGCCTATTTTAATTATGGGATCATTAATTATATTCATGGCGGTGAAAGGCTCCTGCCCTGTAAAGTGGGCACCGACGTTTTTTTCATGGACCCCTTTGGCGAGGTCAGGCCCTGCAATGCCATGGAAGAAAGCATGGGTAATATAAAAGAAGTGGATTTTATGAAAATATGGAATGGCGAAAAAGCCCGGGCGGTAAGAGAAAAAGTAGCCAAATGCGATAAACACTGCTGGATGATGGGCAGTGTGGCCCCCGCTATAAAACAGAATATGCTGAAAACGACCTTATGGATACTCAAAAACAGAAAATGTTATAAACAAATAAGTGAAAAAAATTAGAATCGCCGTCATCGGAACCAGGGGTTTCCCCGGGGTGCAGGGGGGGGTGGAGGCCCACTGCCAGGAGTTATATCCCCGACTGGCCGCCAGCGGTTGTAAGGTTACCATCTTTGCCCGCAGGGGCTATGTTGATCCCGATATAAAAACCTGGCAGGGGGTAAAGATTGTTCCCCTGTGGTCACCCCGTAGAAAAAGTCTGGAAGCGATACTTCATACCCTGTGGGGTTCCCTGCAGATTATCGGCCGCCGCAAACAATATGATGTGGTTCATATGCATGCCATCGGCCCCTCTTTATTTGTCCCGCTGATACGCCTAGCCGGATTGCCGGTGGTAGTCACCAACCACGGGCCGGACTATAACCGCCATAAGTGGGGATATTTCGCTAAGAAAACATTAAGGCTTGGCGAATGGGCGGGAACCAGTTTTGCCTCTGCCGTTATTTGCGTATCCCGTCATATTCAGGACTCGCTTAAAAAAGATTATGGGCGGACGACTTTTTACATTCCAAACGGGGTGGTTATTCCACAGAAGGTATCCGCCGGCGATACTTTAAAGCAATATAATTTAAAACCGGGTAATTATGCCCTGACGGTGGGGCGCTTAGTGCCGGAGAAGGGATTCCACGATTTAGTGGAGGCTTTCAGCAAAATTTCCACCGACTGGAAGCTGGTAATTGCCGGGGCGGCTGATCATGAGGATGAATACTCCCGTACTATAAAGGCCCGGGCCGGGGAAAATTCCAATATAGTTATGACCGGGTTTATCAAGGGGATGCCCCTGGCGGAGATATTCTCCAATGCGGGGCTTTTTGTGCTTCCCTCCTATCATGAGGGGCTTCCAATAGTAATCCTGGAGGCAATGAGTTATGAGCTTCCTGTTTTAGCCACTAATATTCCAGCCAACCTGGAGCTGGTTGTCGACCGGGAGTTCACTTTCCCTCCCGGGGACCGGGCCGCCTTAACGGCAAAGCTCATTAAGTTGATGAGACCGCCTTTAGAAAACAGCAAGTTTGCTTTGGAAAATAAGGGGCGACTGGAGGCTGAGTTTAACTGGGAACGCATCGCCACGGAAACATATACGGTGTACAAAAGGGTTATCGGGATTGCTCCTTAGTACCATGCTGACAGTGGTCGTCAGAAACGGCGCTTACTCAGTATAGACCAGGATTGCTGCCGTCTTAGCCGGAACCAGCAAGGTGCCGGCGGGAACCGGCTGGTATTCAAGATAACCATCGTAATTTCCATCAACACCCACCGGGCCGCCGCCATGTGGAATAACTTTGCTAAACCCGGAAGCTAACTGGATTGTCGCATCGCGTTTGAAGGGATTTACGATGACCATCCCATTCTCAAAATTTCGGATACTAAGCGTCCGGCTGGAATTCAATAACTCCTCGACCCGGTCGGGAAATTCCAGGGGAGTTCCCAGGTTAATTTCATATTCAGGATAATATTGCAATGGCGCTGAAAATTCGTTGTCAATATCAACAAAATTATAGGCAGAGTATTCGCTGCTGCCGAGCAAATATGCAGCAACTGCAAATACTCGTTTATCGATATCTTCCATATAAGACTTAGTGCTTGCGTATGCTATTTTGCCCATATTCCCGGCTTTAATTAAATAATTAACAAACCTCCTCGATTGGGCAGCCGATGTGTATTGATGTCCCGGAAAGAAGATGAATCCCTCTATTATGCCGCCATCGACTCCTTCAAGATAATTATTACAGTCGGAGCATTTTCTTCCGCTGTCACAATAATCAAGGGCTTCTCTCAGCCCATTAATAATTAATAACTTCTGGGAACCGGTTTTGACGGCTGAAATATGCTCCTTCATGTCAGTCGCATATACACACTTATTATAACCTGCCGGTAAAGCAGTATATTTACCTCTTGATAAAAAAGGAGCGGCGGCATCGAACATTATACCGTCTGCTTCTACGGGATGTTCATTGGCCCATTTTATGGTCATGTCGGTCCATTCCGGGTTGCTTATATCCATTAAATAGTTGCCGAAAGCATAATTTTGTATTCGATTATTACCGGCATTATGGGCAAATAAGAATTCATTGGCTTCGGATTCCTGCTCTCTTTCAGTGCCTGGTTGTATATGCTTGGAATTAACATAGCCCAACAGCAGCACATCTGGATTATACCCTTTGAGGGTAGAGTATATAGTTGAGTTAATAAGTGATTCGCCTACCTGGATAATATAGAAATTAGTTGCTGCAAAGTTAAGCTGTGCTTCCGAAAGTTTCATGCCGGACCATACAACCGTTGCCGGTTTTATCGTAAAATTACAATCTTCAGCGCAGTTGTTAATGGATTCTCCCGCCTCACAGACCATGTTTCCACATGTCGAGGCAACATATGCATTGCCTGTTTCAGGATGGGATGCTTGAAATAGCATAAAAACACTCACTAAAAACAACACGTTAATTATCTTTCGCATGACCTTACCCTCCAATCATTAAAAGCAGGTAATCCGCCGCTATCCAGCTCAAAAGAAGAGTGAAAACGGACTAGAGAATATTAATGAACTCTTCTTGAGCACTATGCTTATCTTTCCCGACAGTTTTGCAATATGTATACCCTTGCCTACGGTTTAGCCTGTCTTTGCGTATAATATATATTACGTGCCGGGGAGATAGTCCTGATAATACAGTTAGTTACGCAAACAAAACAGACTCACATATTTACTTAAGTTACTGAACTGGTGCATATTTGCTTAAGTTGTTGAATTCACATGTAATTCAGCTTGCCAGCCGGCAAGTCACAAGTACTTGATTTTCTTATTGTTTTTGCTTTAAAAAACCTAAAAAACACACGAGCCCAACAGAAAACCAAAATAATCGGGTATAAAACTACATATCAGTAAAATATACCCTGTGTTTAGGTATTCCTTATGTACTGATAGCCAAATTCAGTGGACATTACCGATACTATGGGATGCGTGAAGTTTTGCTGAAGGGCCGGAGGCAGGAAATCCGGTTGCGGGAGGATTATTGAAATCGCCCTATACGGCTGAATATTGTAACACCCTACCTATCAAAGAGTAGGTAAACAGGGAATACCTAAACAGGGTGATCCTGAGTCGTGGACAGTTTTACCTAACTTATTGTAAATATAAGCCTGATGTTTCGGCTTGAGGACAAGCCGAAACATCACAAAAGTGTCCACGACTCAGAGGGTGATCATATTGCCCCTACTCAAGAAAACAGAACAATTGTTTTGAGTTAGCGTTTGAAATTCGCTTCAGATGTGAATAAATATCAAGCAGTTAAACGATACATCTGGATTTAGGAATAGAAAAAAGTTAGAATTCTGACCTTCAATTACCGCTCAATTCATGATTAACGGTACACTAACTGTTATATACGGGTACGTTTTTTTAAGCTGATAAGCATCACTATGCCGGCTATAAAAGCCAACGCAGCAATTAGCTGGGAAGTAGAGAGGACATACCCCAGCAGATTAACGAATCCCCGTTGATCACCCCGCCAGAATTCCAATATAAAACGACCTACTGAGTATAAAACCACATAACTCCAGAAAACCTGGCCGCTGAATTTACGAAAGCGGTAGATGAGCAGCAATATTATGAAGATAATCAGCGCTACGCCGGAAGAATATAACTGGGTGGGATGTCGGGTAATTCCAGTCGGCGCCAGGCTGTATAAGTCAGTGAAGGTAACCGCCCAGGCAACATCAGTCTGCTTTCCATAGCAGCAGCCGGCCGCAAAGCATCCCAGGCGGCCGATGGCCTGTCCCAGGGCAATGGAAGGCGCCAGTATATCGGTAATTTTCCATAAGGGAAGTTGGTGGCGCTTCATATACCAGGCGCCGGTGACCAGGGCGCCTATAAGTCCACCGTAGAAGACCAAGCCACCCTTCCACAACTTAATGATCTGCAGGGGATTATCCAGGTAAAAACGGTAGTTTACAGCTACGAACAACAGGCGTGCTCCCAGGATGGCAGCTAATACCAAGTAGAAGCATAAGTCAAATATTTTCTGCGGGTCTTCACCTTCTACCTTAGCCTGCCTTACCGCCAGGCTTATACCGGTTAAGAAGGCGATGGCCAGCATAAGCCCATAGGTATGGATAGTTAATGGCCCGATTCTAAACAGTATAGGATACATGGTATCAATCCGCAGCAGCTTTTTTATTTAACAACAAATCCAAAAGTAACACCCCCACGCCCACAGATATAGCTGTGTCGGCTAAATTAAAAGCCGGCCAATGTGAATTTCGCCAATATACATCGATAAAATCCACCACCGCTCCCAAGCGCAAGCGGTCGATGAGGTTGCCGATGGCGCCGGCCATGATCAGGGTGAGGGCGGTTCTATTCCATATCTCATCGGGGGAACACTTAAAGAACATGATTACAATAAAGCAGAGCGCCACCATAGATGCTGTAATAAAGAATAAACTACGCCAGAAAGGGGGCATGTCCGCCAGCAGGCCGAAGGCAGCTCCGGGATTCTCGATATAGGTAAGGTTGAATAAACCGGGAATTATGGGAATTGTCTGATGTAGCAACATGTTTTGCTGCACCATGTGTTTGGTAACTATATCCAGCCCCAGCGCGCTTACAAACACTAACAGGTAATTCATAGTGATTTAACCACGGTGGCACAGCGCGGGCAAAGATCGGGGTGTGCCTCATCCTGACCCACCTGGGGATTGTACATCCAGCAGCGCTGACATTTCTCACCCGCTGCCCGATCTATAGTAACGCTTAATTCTTCTACCCCGGTTAACTCAACAACTTCTGAGGCGGCGGTTTTTTGCGGGGTGAATTCTGAGACGCTTTTTCTATTAACGGCAGACACTATAAACAAAGTGCTGAGCGCCTCATCTGTATAGCGTTTTAGAAAATCCTGCTGTTCATCGGTTAAATAAAGCGTTACTTGCGCCTCCAGGGCAGAGCCGATGTCTTTTCTCTTTCTCATCCTTTCTAAATGCCAGCATACTACACTCCTGATTTTCAGTAACCGCTCCCAGCTTTCAGCTAAATCCTCATTTACATAATTTTCATTTATATTGGGAAAATCAGCCAGATGTACACTCTCTTCCGGAACCGCTCCCGCTGGCAGGTGCTGCCAAACCTCCTCAGCGGTAAAGCAGAGCACCGGGGCCATAAGCTTAAGTAACGACAGCAACAGCTCCAGAAGTACAGTCTGCGCCGCTCGCCGACCCTTGGCATTGGGGGCGGAACAATAAAGCCGGTCCTTCAGCACATCCAGGTATATGGCTGATAATTCCACCGTGCAGAAATTATGTAACTGGTGATATATCTGGTGGAAGGTAAACTCATTATAAGCGTTTTTGATGCGCCGGATCAGGCCCTGTAATTTATGTAAAACCCATCGGTCGATTTCCCCTAAGTCCGCATATGGTACTTTATCTTTTTGGGGATCAAAGTCGGATAGGTTTGCCAACAGATAGCGACAGGTGTTGCGAATCCGGCGATAAGCCTCCACTAACCGGGTTAATATTTCCTGAGATATCCTGACATCCACCCGGTAATCCTCACCGGTAACCCACAGCCTTAGTATCTCGGCCCCATATTGGTTAATCACTTTTTGGGGAGCGATTACATTACCGGCGGATTTGGACATCTTTTTGCCGGCGCCGTCCACCACAAAGCCGTGAGTAAGTACCGCCTGGTAGGGGGACATCTGCCGGGTGGCCACCGCAGTGATCATTGAGCTATGGAACCAGCCCCGGTGTTGGTCGCTGCCCTCTAAGTATAACTGGGCCGGGTAGCTTTGCTCATTATCAGGTTCCAGCACTGCGGCATGACTGACCCCGGAGTCAAACCATACATCCAGAATGTCCATTTCCTTCCGCCACTTGCTTCCCCCACATTCAGGGCAGGCGGTGCCCGGCGGAAGCAACTCCCCGCTGGTTTTAGTGAACCAGACATCAGCGCCGGCCTTATCCACCGCCTGGGCGATGTAATTTATAATATGTGCATCAAGCAAGACATAACCACAAGCCTCACAGTAAAAGGCTATAATCGGCACTCCCCACACCCGCTGGCGGGAGATACACCAGTCGGGACGGCTTTCCAACATACCGTAAATGCGCTCTTTACCCCAGGCCGGAATCCAATTCACTTGATTTACCGCTGCCAGCGCCCTGGTTCTTAAATTTTCCTTATCCATCGAGACGAACCACTGCCTGGTGGCCCGGAAAATGACCGGGTTCTTGCAGCGCCAGCAATGGGGATAGGAGTGCTTAAGCTTCCGGCTGGCCAGCAGGTTGCCCTCCTGCCGCAATTTGTCGATAACCGCTTGATTGGCGGCAAATACATTCATCCCCCCAAAGTGCGCTGTTTCGGGCAGGAAATTTCCATGATCGTCAACCGGACTGTAAATGGGCAGCCCGTATTTGAGGCCCACTTCATAATCTTCCTGACCATGTCCGGGAGCGGTATGTACGCAACCGGTACCTTGCTCCAGGGTGACATGACGGCCCAGAATTATTTTAGATTCCTGGTCTAAAAAGGGATGCCGACAGCTCAAAGCTTCAAGTTGACTCCCTTTATAACCGGCCAGTACCGAGTAGCCGTCATTTATGCCTATGGCGCTCAAAGATTGCTCCATTAAGTCTTTAGCTATAATGTAAATCTGTTCGTTGGCCCGCACCGCTGCATAATCAAAATCAGGGTGCAGGGCAATTGCCAGATTAGCCGGCAGAGTCCAGGGAGTGGTGGTCCAGATGATGACGGAGGCTGGGGCCGGTAGCTGCAATTTTTTTTCAGCTTCGGGGCTTAGCGGAAATTTCACATACACCGAGGGCGAGCTATGCTCTAAGTACTCCACCTCAGCTTCAGCCAGGGCGGTGGTGCAGGTGAAACACCAGTTGATGGGCTTAAATCCCCTATATACCAGACCATGTTCCACAAACCGGGCAAATTCCCTGACTATGGTGGCCTCATACTGGTAGTCCATGGTTAGATAAGGCTTATCCCACTTACCAAGCACCCCCAGTCGAATAAATTCATCGCGCTGGATATCGACGAAGCGCTGGGCATATTGGCGGCAAAGCTTGCGCTTCTGAGATTTGTCCAGCGTATGTCTTTTCTGTCCCAGTTGCTTATCCACCTGATGTTCAATGGGCAGTCCATGACAGTCCCAACCGGGTATATATACCGAACTGAAGCCGGACATAGTTTTAGATTTTATGATAATGTCTTTTAGTATTTTATTCAGCGCATGGCCGATATGAATATGTCCGTTGGCATAAGGCGGGCCGTCATGCAGGGTATAATGTGGACGGTCAATATTTTTTTGATAAATCTGCTGTCGAAGATTCAGATCATCCCATAAGGCCAGAATGTTAGGCTCATTCCTGGCCAGGTTGGCCTTCATGGGAAGTTTGGTATAGGGTAAGTTTAAGGTATCTTTATAGTCCATAACTAATTTTCATTAATAAGTGAGCTTGAAACCCGACATAGCTTAGTATAAACCGCTTAAATAAGCAACAACAATCCTACCTGGGTAACCCCGATTATAAAGCCCAGGGCTGCCCCTATCAACTCAATGTGCCTCAACTCCCGGTGGGCTACCTTAAGCACCACGTTTTCCAACTGTTGCATATCAAAGCGATCGATACGATTAAATACGATGGCATGTAGGTCCAAGCGTTGCTTGAAACTCTCCACCAGGTCGGTTTGAAGATTAGACAAGATATCGATAACCTCTCTGGCTATAGCATTTTCCAATGGGGGAAGTACCCGCTGTCTGACTATTTTCCACAGAGGAAACTTAATCAGCAGACTGTTATCCAGCCGCTGCTTGATGGCTTTATTTACCTTATATTGCATTCCTTGCTTCCAGTCGATATCGGCCAATACCTGGGAAATATCCTCGGCCTGCAGCAGCTCTTTTTCTATGGTAGCCGCGATATTGGCAGCTACTTCTTTCCGCCGTCTGGGCAATAATCCCTGGAGGGTAAACAGCTTAAAGTTAATGGGCTTTCGCGGGCGGAAAAGCATACGCACCGCCAAATAATTGGTGAACCAGCCAATTATGGCGCCGACAAAAGGGAATGTAAACATAAGATATTGCTGTTGCATGGGGTGTTCTCAAATTACCGGCTCAGCAAAATAATTTTTTCGGTTTTTTAAAAAAGGGAGGGTCTGTGACCCATCGGTCTAGGAGTTTGTCGGACTTTAGATGATTCTACTGCGGAAAGTGATAAACATGTCCATTTTCCCGCTTGTTTTCGTTAAATAGACACGCTATTCGCCTCAAATAATCGAAAAAATGAACTATATTTCTTACTTTCCTCGCTACGAACTCCAAAGCCCGACAGACTCCTGGGGACAAGTCCCCGGGAACCGGCCGAAATATCGAAACATTGAATAAAACCAGACCCGTCAGGCCGACAGGCCGGGGGTATAATAAAAACTAAAGCCCTGACAGAGGCTACTTCACCATCAGGGCTTTAAGTAGTGGGTCAGAATAGTGTCTTACAACTACACCTTCACCACATTACTGGCAGATGGCCCTTTGGGGCCTTCAACCACCTCAAAGGTAACATCTTCTCCTTCTCTTAAGGTTTTGAAACCATCACCTTGGATGGCTGAATAATGTACAAACACATCCTTGCCGTCTTCCCATTCAATAAACCCATAACCCTTGGACTCATTGAACCATTTTACTTTTCCAGCGGGCATACTCTTTTTAACCTCCTGTAAACTAATACAAAAAACACAACCCTATTTCATTCCTAACACAGAAGCATCTACCTAGCGTTATAATTCATGTTATATAAGATACTCCCTGCCTTTGCGCCATTTCTATCGCAGAACCCTATACTCAAGCCTGGACTTAATAGTTGTTTATGTCAGGCAAATCAGCTTTCGATAAGCTTAACCATAAGCTTTGCGATGCGTTGCCACAGACCAGACTTAGCAGCTTGGCTTTCCCTCGTCAGAAAACCAGGGAAATTAAACAGCGTAATTATTTACAGGCTTTCTTTAATTCAGCGCCGGGTTTGAATTTGGGAACCTTGGTTGCAGGTATATTTATTACAGCGCCTGTTTGAGGATTTCTTCCCTTTCTAGCGGCCCTCTGATAGATAGAGAATGTTCCAAAACCAACTAAAGTAACCTTTTCACCTTTGCACAATGTACTACAAATGGAATCAGTAAACGCATCCAGAGCTTTCCCGGCAGCGACTTTAGAAATACCTGCTTTTCCAGCCATATCGGCTATTAAATCTGCTTTGGTCATCAATACACCTCCTTTCCTAATGAAAACACATTTGCTATGCTTATATTACTTTCTGGTTTGGTTGTCAAGAAAAAAATGCATTGAAAATGCTTATTTATAGCTTGTTTGTGAGGTATCGATCGGGCTGTTATCCCGAAATAAAGTCCTTGTCTACAGTATTTTTCCTGCCGTAAAAGCGTTTCTATTTTAATCTTGACAATATTAAAACCATGTTTTAAAATCGCTTTTATAATAATCCACTTGATGTTAAAAGAGTTTGGTCAGACATTATTTTATTTGGCTTTACAGGGTAATTGTCTACTTATAGTTACATTATATAATTTATCATGACACAACGTTCAAAACAGAATTATGTAGTCCAGTCGGTGTCGCATGCCATAGATGTGCTGGAAGCCTTCAAGGGTGAAAAGGACGAGCTGGGGGTTACCGAGTTGAGTTCCAGCCTGCGATTACCCAAAAACAATGTCTTCAGGCTGCTGGCTACGCTGGAGTTGCGTGGCTACATTGAGCAGAACAAGTCTACCGGCAATTACCGTTTGGGAATCAAGACTTTTGAATTAGGTCAAATTTTTCGCCGACGAATGGGGCTTATTAAGCAGTCGCATTCTGTATTAAAGCAGTTGGAAGCTAAATGCAATGAGTCGACTTATCTGGGTATCATCCAGGATGGGATGGTAGTTTACGTCGATATGGTAGAGACCACCCATTCAGTGCGCATTGTACCCAAACTGGGCAAGCGGGCTCCGGCTTATTGTACCGCAGTGGGCAAGACGCAACTGGCATATGAATCACAGGACGAGGTAGCGCGAATCCTGGGTGAAATCGGGTTGAAACCCTTTACTAATAATACTATTACCGATAAACAACAGCTGCTTGAACACTTAAAGCAAGTGGCCAGACAGGGATACGCAATTGATAATGAAGAGCTGGAGGAAGAGGTAATATGTGTGGCGGTGCCGATCAGGGATTATACCGGTCGGGTAGTAGCCGGCATCAGTATTTCCGGGCCGATACAGCGTATGTCGGATAAACGTATTAAAAATGAATTAGTGGCTATGGTAAGAGAAGCCGCCGGCGAGATTTCCTGCCGGCTGGGATATGTGCCCTAACCCAACAGGTTGGGTCGTATGAGCCGCAAGCAGGTAATTACCTAACTGATGTTATGCACAAGAAATTTAAAGTTTCATAAAATGTCAAAGCTCAAATATCAAATGAAGTTCAAATGTCAAACTAATTGATTTTCAAACACTCTTTTTGACATTTAGATTTTGGATTTGATTTGAACTTTGGATTTTGACATTTGGATTTAAGGTTTTTTTCGTACCCAAAACCGATTTTGCGTAACATGAGTTACCTAATACATAAAACCATTACTGAACTATGGATTTAGAAAAAATACAACAAGGGGTCAGGTTGATGCTGGAAGGCATCGGCGAAGATGTAACCCGCTCTGGTCTTCAGGACACTCCGGCACGCATCGCCCGCATGTACCAGGAGCTGTTCAGCGGCCTGGACGAAGACCCCGGGCGGCATCTTAAAACCGTGCTCGGTGAAAGCCACGATGAGATTATCCTGGCCAAGGACATCCCCATGCATTCGGTGTGCGAGCACCACCTGTTGCCTTTTCAGGGGGTAGCCCATATCGCCTATATGCCCAAAGAGGGGCGTATCGTGGGCTTGAGTAAATTAGTACGGGTGTTGGAAGCGTTCGCCCGGCGACCACAGGTGCAGGAGCGACTCACCACCCAAATAGCCGATACGCTGATGAAAGGACTGAAACCACGCGGGGTGATGGTGATGCTGGAGGCCAGCCATATGTGCATGACCATCCGCGGAGTAAAAAAACCCAATTCCAAGATTATCACCTCCGCCGTAAGGGGCATCTTCCGCAATTCGGAACCCACCCGCACTGAAACCCTGGCCATGATCCGCCAACCATAACAGACACAGGCGGGGTCTGCTTCCTCCTTTATATTCGGCGACCCATGCATTAATATGTGGTTAAAATAGTTTGCGTTCTAATCAAGAATTTGTAATTTGAACCGTGACATTTTCCCTGTGTCTTGGTCTGATTATTTGGAGAAGCTATGCAATTAATGGAAATATCCCCCCGTATCCTTAAACAAGCTCTAAGCCGCGGTGGGGCGTTTGGCGAGCTATACATCGAGCAGCGTCATAGCGCCCGTATTAGCTGTGAGGATAATAAAATAGAGCAGGTGATAGCGGGTCATGAATCCGGGGCGGGTATCCGGGTAATTCATGATCTACGAACCGCTTATGCCTATACCAATAGCCTGGAAGATGCGGCATTGCTTGATTTGGCAAAGACAGTCAGCCAGGCGGTGGGTAGTAGCTGCGATATAGAGATGCTGACCCCGGAGCATGCGCCACAGGATTATACCCCCAAAGACGGGCTTACGCCGCCCAATGAAGCCCCCACCGAAGACAAGGTATTACTGGTCAGGCACGCCAATCAACTGGCGCGTAAAATAGACAGCCGTATCCGGCAGGTCAAAGTGATATATGGCGATCTGGTACAGCGGGTGAATATCGCCAATTCCGATGGGGTGAGTTGCGCCGATGAGCGCTTCAGCACGGTGTTTATGGTGCAGGTGGTGGTGGCCGCTGATAATATCATCCAGACCGGCTATGAGGTATGCGGCGGCAGCCGGGGGTTTATTATAGACCTGGCGCTGGTCGAAAAGGTAGCCAGAACCGCCGCTAAGCGGGCGGCGCTGATGCTGGATGCCAGACCCACCCCGGCGGGCAGTATGGCGGTGGTGCTTTCGGGTAAGGCCGGCGGTACTATGGTGCATGAGGCCATCGGGCATGGGCTGGAGGCTGATCTGGCGCAGGGTAAAATGTCGGTATATTCAGATCGCATCGGTGAGCAGGTGGCCGCAGCCTCCATTACGGTGATCGATGACGCTACGCTGCCTCATAAGCGGGGTTCGTATAATTTCGATGATGAGGGTGTGCCGGCACAGTATAATGTGCTGGTGGAGCAGGGTATTTTAAAGGGCTATATGTACGACCGCTTGAGCGCTATGAAGGATGGAGTGCGCTCTACCGGTAACGGGCGGCGGGAGAGTTATCAGCACCATCCCATCCCACGCATGAGTAATACGCTGATTGCACCGGGGGTGGATGATCCTGAAGCGATTATACGCTCGGTGAAAAAAGGGCTTTTGGTTACCGCCCTGGGCGGCGGGCAGGTGAATACGGTGAATGGTGATTTCGTGTTTGAGGTGAATGAGGGCTATATAATCGAAAATGGCGAGGTTACCTCTCCGGTGCGGGGGGCTACTTTATCCGGCAATGGGCCACGGGTGTTAAACCAGGTGCAGGCGGTGGGGAATGATCTGGGCTTTACCATCGGCACCTGCGGCAAGGATGCTCAAGGCT
Source organism: bacterium (assembly GCA_024277675.1). Classification (GTDB taxonomy): domain Bacteria; phylum SZUA-182; class SZUA-182; order SZUA-191; family JAJRXT01; genus JAJRUS01. Next base: position 18,329 of record JAJRUS010000125.1, read on the forward strand.
GCCCCTGCTCCGATGCCCAGCCCACGTTATTATTACCGCAGATTGTGGTTGGGGGAACGGCGTGATTTTACCGCAGATCGTCGATTATAAAAAGGAGGAGTTAGCCGAAACCAAACGCCGGGTGCCAGTGGCCGATTTGAAGGCCAAACTGCTGAATTTACCCCCCAGCCGGGATTTTGCCTATGCGCTTTGTCCGGCCGGGGGAGGTTGTGGTAAGGGAATCAGTATTATCGCCGAGATAAAGCAGGCTTCCCCTTCGCGCGGTATTATACGTGAGGATTTCGAGCCTTCCGCTATCGCCCGAATATACCAGGCAAACGGGGCGGCGGCCGTTTCAGTGCTCACTGAGCAGCGGTTTTTTATGGGTTCGCTTAACTACCTGTCTGTGGTGCGTCAGGTTACCGCCTTACCTCTGTTGCGTAAGGATTTTATCTTCGATGATTATCAGGTGTATGAGTCCCGGGCAAATGGGGCCGATGCGTTACTGCTGATTGCCGCTATTCTGTCTCCCAGCCAAATCCAGGATTTGTATTACCAGGCGCTTGAACTTGGGCTTTGTCCTTTAATCGAGGTACATACGGCCCGCGAGCTTGACCGGGTATTACTACTCGATCCCAAAATAGTGGGAATTAATAACCGTGATCTTAAAACATTTAAGACTGATCTGAATCTTACTTTGTCCATGCTTTCCGATATACCGCACGACAAAATAGTGGTCAGCGAAAGCGGTATACGAACACGTGAGGATATCGAAAAATTGGGGAACGCCGGGGTGTCAGCCGTGCTGATCGGCGAAGAATTAATGCGCTCACCCGATATCGGCCTGCGCCTGCGCCAACTGCTTGGCTAGACCAGACTGCCGGTGCAGCTACTGCCGGCTCCGGCCAGGCAGCCGTAGCAGTGTGGGGCTATTCGGATATCCAGCCCGATAAGTTGTGGGGCTGATATTTGATCTATATAGACGGGTTTGCCGTTTGAAAGGCACATATTAAGCATCTGATTAAAATCGCAGGCATAAAGCTTACCGGTCCAGTCTACGCTAATCTGCTCCAGGCACATCAACTTACTAACCGTTGCCGGATTATAGTTTGCTTTCAGTAATTCCATATAATCATCGTAGCGGCCTTCAGCTTGAAGATAATTTTTGAATCTATTGATGGGAATATTGGTCAGGCTGAAGAGGCGGTTAAAGCGTATGCCGTAGCGGCTAAGCAGTTCCCGTTTATAATCAGACTCCAGCTTAGCTTGTGGCGGGGGGAGCTGGGGGCCTAATGGGTTATACACTAAATTTAGCACCAGGCCGCTGCCATCTTGTCCGTAGCCGATATCATTTAATACTTTAAGCGCCCGGATACTTTTATCAAACACACCGTTACCGCGTTGTTTATCCACATTCTGGGCTAAATAGCAGGGCAGCGAGCCGATCAGTTCCAGGTTATATGCTTTATAAAGTTCGGGCAGGTAGTCATGCCCTGCTTCGAACATGACCGTAAGATTAGTCCGCAGTAGTATATGATCCGTAAGACGGCTTAAGGTTTTTACCAGGTTTTTAAAGTGGGGATTAAGCTCCGGGGCGCCGCCGGTAATATCAATCTTAGCCACCGGATTGGCTTTCAAAAACGAGATAACTTTATCTATTACCGCCTGGCCCATTATTTCCCTTCGCTTGGGCCCGGCATCGACATGACAGTGGGTGCAGCGCTGTTGGCACAACTTGCCTACATTTATTTGAAGGGTTCTAAGAGCTAATCTTTTTAAGTGCAACTGCTGCTCAATTTTACCTTCAGCAACATTCAGCATGGCCATGCTCCTGGATCAGCGTCGATCTTTGTACCATTTTTTTAAGCGTACCGCCGGTATTCCGAGGCTATAGAGTAACAATATTATCCAATTACGTAAAGTACAAAACAGCGCCCCTTCCTGCTGCCATCTCCTGGGGGAAGTATAAATGCAATCATTTAAGATAGCGAATTTTCCGGCGCTCCTTATTCGCTTAACAAAATCTACATCCTCCATGATGGGGATATTGCTAAAGCCGCCTAAGCTGTCAAACACCTCCCGCTTAACAAAAATTCCCTGGTCTCCAAAGGCCAGCCCAAACAGCTTCGCTCTCAAATTAGCGCAGCTTGATATTAATTTTAAGGCTGGCTTATCCGAATCTATCTTAAGCGTAAAGGCTCCGCCTGCAACCTCAGGCCTATTAAGGCAGTCTGCTATGCTTTGGGCAATATCGCTTTTTATAGCGGAATCTGCATGCAGAAAAAGTAGCGCTTCACCGCTTGCTTCTTTGGCCCCTCTATTTAACTGGATTCCCCTGCCGGCCGGTGAATCGATTACTTTGGGGGTATGCTTAAGGGCTATTGTTTTACTACGATCAGAGCTTCCCCCATCCACCACCACAATTTCCCAGAAATCATAAAGTTTTAAACCAGGCAACAACTTAGCTAAATTAGCAGCTTCATTTAAGCTGGGGATAATCACACTAATTTTCATTGCTGTTTCATAATGTTAAGCACAGCTTCCGCCAAAACCAAATCATCGGGAGTGGTAACCTTGATATTATAAGCGCTGCCCATAACTATTTTTATTCCATGTCCGATACGTTCCACCAGGCCGGCCTCATCGGTACCCTCAAAGCCGGATCGATAAGCCTCGTCAAAGGCTTTCTTTAATAATAAATAGCTGAATGCCTGCGGGGTTTGCGCCACCCACAGGCCATTACGCGCTATGGTTTTTTCAATTTGGTTCTCATTAGTTACTTGTTTTATAGTATCGTTAATGGGTAAGGCTGCTATAGCCGCCCCGCAGCTTTGTGCTTCCCGGATACAGCTACTGATTAATTGTGGGCGGAGCAACGGGCGGGCGCCATCGTGGACTACCACTATATCGGTATCGGCAGCTATTTTTTGCAACCCGTTACATACCGAAGCCTGTCGCCTTTTACCGCCGGTGATTATTTTGGCTACCTTATCCAGTTGATATTTATCAACTATATGCCGCTGGCAGTAGTCGATTTTATCTTCAGCTACCACTAGATACACACTGGTTACATCCAGGCAGTCTTCAAAAGCTTCCAGCGTGTGGGCCAATATGGGTATGTCATCCAACAACAGATAAGGTTTGGGTATATTAGACTTGAGTCTTAAACCCAATCCCGCGGCCGCAATGATGGCTACGCAGCTCATTTTGCCCCCAGGTAAACGATGAGTGCTCCCAGCAACATGGCGGCTAAGCCCATGAAACGTAATCTATCGTTGGGTGTCTCGTGGATTTGAGCCAAGAAGCGCTTCATACTTTCAGGAGACAAAAAATAAGGCACCCCTTCCACAATAAATATCATTCCCAATACACACAAAAAAAGCTTCATCGCCTAAACATCACCTTTCTCCTTATACCCCAGGATATTACGCCGGCAATTTACGGTTTTGCCAAGTCAAAGCAATTATAGCACACCTTTTATTTTTTTATGGTATAGGAAATTATATAATTTTTCCGCCGTAGAGGCGGTGACAGCATAACTGCTATTATATGATCAATCCAGCCCGCGGCTGGTTTTTTGTTTGGTGGTTTTGGTTGAGTTGTGATATTTTTTGCTTGACTAATCTATTGCTTAGCTAAATCATTTAAACGGAAGGCGCTTATGCAGACAAAAGTGGCTATATATAAATGCAGCGAATATGACTGTGAGCGGGTAGAACAGGGTGTTGAATCCATTTTTGCCCACTTCGGGGGAATCGAGCAATTTGTAAAACCTGGACAACGGGTGTTGATTAAACCCAATCTGCTGGCGCCCGATCCATCCGATAAACTGACCTGCACCCATCCGCTGGTAATAGAGGCGGTCATAAAGTTGGTACAGCGGGCTGGTGGTATCGCCTTTGTGGGAGATAATCCCACTATCGGTTCGGTACATAAGGCAGTCCGGGTATCCGGCCTGGGAGATGTTTGTAAGGAATATGGGGTTAAAGTCATTGGCTTTGGCCGACAGGTTAAGCATGAGACGGCTATAGATGAGAAATATGGGGCGCTTTATGTTACAGAAACTATACATAAGTTTGACGTAATCCTGAATGTTGCCAAACTGAAAGCCCATGGCCAACTACTGCTGACCCTGGGCGTCAAAAATATGTTCGGTGTGGTAAAGCTCGCAAGCCGCGTTCGTAAACATTTTATCTCTAATGGGGATGTAGCCGCCTTTGCCCGGATGTTGATCAAAATTTATCAAATTACCCAACCGGCGTTTACTCTGGTAGATGGAATTATAGCCATGGAAAGGACTGGCCCGCGTGGCGGAGATCCCAAGAATGTGGGGCTGCTGTTCGGCGGGGAAAATGCAATTGCGGTAGATCGGGTTATTGTCGAAGCGCTGGGTTTGCCCTATGAGGATTTACCCACCTTAAAGGCTGCCGGTGAATTAGGATTAGCGGGCTGTGATTTAAGCAAAATTAAACTCTGCGGAGAAGCAATTGAGGCGGTAAAGGTTACGGATTTCCGGTTTCCGGAGCTAACCTCCATATCTTTTGAAATATATCGTTCAGTTAAAATCTTAGCCAGGGAGGTTTATAATGGGATAAAGGATAGGTTGGGTATAAAGAAACAGAAAAGTTAAGCCCTGATTTTCCAGGAATAATCTCCCCCAGACATATCTCTTTGATAGTGAAAGGGGGGAAATCGAATGGAAATTTTAAAAATACTTGGCACCCATCCATTTTTTCGGACGCTGGCTGAAGATGAGCTAAAGCAGCTTGCCGCTCTGGTTAAGGTCAGAAAATATAAACCGGGACAATTAATTTTTAACTGGGGAGAAGATGGGGGGATGTTGTACCTGATTAAAAATGGGGCGGTGGAAATATCCATTCCTTTAGAAAATTCCGATTATGGCTTTAAGAGAGTTTCCGTGCTTACTGATGGTAACTGCTTTGGTTTGCTTTCCTTTCTGGATGGGAAAAATCATTCAGCCCGGGCTACGGCAGTTAATGAGACGAAAGTATTTATTCTGATTAAGCGGGATTTTGAACGGTTTATTCGGCAGAATCCGCATTCAGGAATAGAGCTTCAAACCAAAATAGCCACCGGCATCTTAAATATATTGAGAGGTATGAATAAGCGCTATTCCCGGCGCCCCTTCTTTGAGCAGTATTATCAAACCCTGACCTGAACCCGGATAAGTCGGGCTTTGTTACCAGTGAAGCCACAGCGAGGGCTTTTTTGGGCTCTTTTAGCTGCTTCATCCCACTTTTTTTAGCAAAACTGTCCACGACTCAAGGGGCAAATACCTGACCGGACGCTACTGTTCTATGTTATAAGTTAAGCTTTAACTCGGCCTGCTTGACCACCATATTGACAATCGGCACATCAAAGGTCTTATCTTTAAACAATTAATTTATGAAAGACTGGGGAAAAGAACGATAGCGCAAGAAGGCGATTACCGTAAGCGGGCCTTGGGCAGTTGCCGGAATGTTCAGTTTATAGGCGCCGGTGCTGGATTCTTTAGCCGGAATAGAACGATCATATTCCAGGCGATCCATCTTCCAGGGCTTGAAAGTGGGTACCCCCGCTTTATCCACCGCCCTGGCATTAAATATAACCGCCTTTGAATCAATATTGCCTGCCGCATCTACCTCACCGGAGGTGAAGACTACCTGACCCGCTGCATCCCGTACAAAAATTTCCAACCACAGCTGCCTCAATTCATTCATGCCGGTAGGTAAGTTATGCCCGGCGGCCACATTAGTAACCTTAACCTTGATTTCAGCTACACCCCCCTTAGGGGCTGCGGCAGGCAATATAAGCTCCAGCGTGGCCACTTTACTCAACCGCTCTCTGGCGGCCCGGGCTTTTTTATCCGCTCCCAGCATGCCGGATATGGCAAAATTTCCCCCCACAAACAAATGATCGTGTATACTGTCCCGCCTGGGGCTCCTTTCAGAGGCAAGACCCGGCTTCTTTATCGGTTTCAGGCTGCTGGCTACCTGAAAAGCCTCAGCCGCAGTAACCATATGGCAATCCTGGCACACAATCCCCTTCTGGGCGTAAATGCTATCTTCCCATTCATTATAAGTAGCCGCCAGAGGGTGGTTATTTTCTGGATTAAACATATTATGGCAATTAGCGCAAAACTCCGATTGGGTGTGCATCTCGGAATAAACCGCTTGATGCCCGGCCATCATCATCAGCATGGGATTGCTCTCATAAGGGCCATACTTCTGGGGGCCGGGTTTCAATATAATAGAGGCATTCCCCGGTACGCCGGTGGGGGTATAATCAGCACTGCCGGCCGCTATCGAATGGCACATATCACACTGGACTCCGTCCCGGATTAAAGAGCCGGCGCTTCGCATATCTGAAAAAGAGAGCAGCCCCCCGGTGGCCAGCCCGGCCGGAGCATGGCAACCGATACAGAACTTATCTATCTTACCCTTGGTCTCCCGGGAACCAATCTCAAAAAGCTTCTGCCAGACCGGGTCACGATAGGCATTAGCGTGCATGGAACCCTGCCACTGCTCATAAATCCGTTGATGACACTGCTTGCATTTATCAGCCGGCATAAAATCCGAGTCCCTGGCCGGCTTACCATTGTGCGTGTTAAATAAGGAAGGATAAAACGGGAAATCTTCAGTTTGAGCCAAACCCATATTTAATACACCAAAAAGGGCTATATAACACAACATAACAACAATAACATAGCAGAAACTGCGGCTCCCCATTAATCTCTCCTTTAATTGATATTGAGGCCAGGGCTTTCTAAAAACCATAAACCAACATTAATGATATGGCTTATGAAATAAGAGCAAATTTCATTCCCCAAACCACCGCCCGGGCAAATCGGTATATCTGATTGATTTATCTGACTAACGCCCTATATATAAAGACATCCCATATTCAGCATAGGCCAAATTGATACACCGGGCCAGAGCATACTAAGCCAAAATGACATTTTCCGCAATTGCCTTTTCTGCTTTTCTCTGTTATTCTTCACTATAAAGCATATTTAACGATTACATTTATTGAGCATAACAGATGAAACTTGTCCTGGCCACTCAAAATCAACATAAAATAACCGAAATAACCCAAATACTAAAATATCCCGGGTTAGAGCTATTGTCCCTGACTGATTTCTCATTAGCGCCCGACATAAAAGAGGATGGAGACAGCTTCCGGGAAAATGCTTACCTTAAAGCCCATCAAGTGACCCAACTAACCGGAGAGACCGCCCTGGCTGATGACTCCGGGCTGGAGGTAACTGCGCTGAATGGCGCCCCTGGAATCTACTCCGCCCGCTATGCCGGTGAAGCCGCCACCGATATAGACAACAATCAACTGCTGCTAAAACAAATGGCAGAAATCCCCCAAAATAAACGTCAGGCCCGCTTTTGTGGTGTCATCGCTATTGTTAAACCGAATGGTGAAAGTTTTTTTGCCAAAGGCGCCTGTGAAGGCTTGATCGCCACATCCCCTAAAGGGGAACACGGCTTCGGTTACGATCCACTGTTTACCATCCCCAAATACAATAAAACCCTGGCCGAACTTGGCCCTGCCATAAAAAATCAAATAAGCCATCGCGCCAAAGCGCTGTCAGCGGCCAGGGAAATTATCCTGTCCCTGTTAGCCTGATATCCATACAGATGGGCAATGGCCCGTTGATAGCCTGTTGCATTGTTCTGCCAGACTGCCAAGTTACAGTTATATCATATTTTTTAATCACTCCACAATAATTTGCCAATTTAGTGTAAAATGAAAATAAAGCTTCCAGCAATTCCTAACCACATTTATAGGAAAATCAAATGAATCGAGGAATTACTGTTAATCTGGGCAATCTTGTCCTTTCCCTGTCAGATGCAATAGATTTAGCCAGTCCCAAATTAGCGCGTCATCAGCAGCGAACAGCATTTATTGCCTGGGAAATGGCTAAGGTTTCAAAAATTTCGGAAGATATGCTGGAAAAATTATTTATTGCGGCCTTGTTACATGATATCGGAGCGCTTTCAGTAGAAGAAAAGGTCTCTCTTTATAATTTTGAAGTTAAAGCTGTCGACCTGCATTGTGTTCGTGGAAAAATGTTGCTGGAAAAAATTCCCTGGTTAAAAGGGGCTGCAAAAATTGTCAGGTTTCATCATCGCGAATGGCAAGCCTGGAATAAACCAATCAACAACTCGCTTACGCTACAATCTCAAATTCTATTTCTTGCCGATTATCTCGAACGCCTGGTTGATCGTAATAAGTACATCTTACACCAAAATCAGAAGCTGGTTAACCAAATCACTTCCTTGTCTGAAACCCTCATTAATCCTCAAGTAGTAGAAATTTTCCTGTCAATAGCTAAAAGAGAAGAATTCTGGCTGGATTTGGTTTCTCCCAGACTATATTCAATCCTGCTGCACGAAGGGCCATATAAAAGAGTTGGGATCAATTTACAGGGAATTACTTTAATAGCCGAACTTTTCAGAAATATCATCGATTTCAGATCCAGATTTACCTCTACTCATTCATCGGGAGTGGCTGCCTGCGCAAAACTGCTCGCAGAAATTTTTGGCCTTACAGAGATGGAAATTCAACTTATGGAGGTAGCCGGTAACTTGCATGATTTGGGAAAACTAGCCATACCCAATAGTATTCTTGAAAAACCGGATAAGCTTACCAAAGAAGAGTTTGATGTCATGAGATCACACACCTATTACACTTATTCAGTGCTAAACACTATCGGCAATCTCAAGCAGATAGCAGAATGGGCTGCCTACCATCACGAGAAACTGGACGGCTCAGGTTATCCTTTTCATTGCTCTGCTGATGAGCTTAATACCGGGGCCAGGATTATGATGGTGGCCGATATTTTTACCGCGCTGGCTGAAGACAGACCATATAGAGCAGGAAAAAGTAGAAAAGAAATCAATGCAATAATGACAAAACTTGCCAATAAAAGACTGCTTGACTTAAAAATAGTGGAACTGCTTTTTGAAAACTATGATGAAATATTATCTTATGTAAAGCACGAGCAAAACATAGCCCGTGAGTTTTACGAAAAGCAGTTTACGGTATAGTTAATTTGACCTACCTTCTGGACCCGCAAAAGTAACCGAGGCACACTCACGCACTACCTTCCGCTAATGAATGTATTAAAAAATTATATCTATCCATTTTAAAACCGACAGGAATAAGCCGGTTTCCTGAGTCGTGGACACTTTTGTGATGTTTCGGCTTGTCCTCAAGCCGAAACATAAATGATTACAATATATTACAATGGTTTCGGCGTGGGGACACGCCGAAACATCAGGCTTATATTTACAATAAGTTAGGTAAAAGTGTCCACGACTCAGGCCGGTTTCGGATTGACAAAGCGATATGGGGTTTGATAATGTGAAGTTGTTTATTTTTAATAATTTGTCAATGAATAAGCAGCATTTGCCTGAAGATTGGAAATCGACAAGGTGGCTGGATTAGGCCGGTTATCCTTCTTATACATACCTAATAATGAGAGTGGGAATCGGCACACTTGCTGGTTGGCGATGATCTGGCGCCTGGTAAGAAGCAGGCTCCCGGAGAACAGCCCATATAAAATCATGAGATACGATGTTGCCATAATTGGAGGCGGTCCGGCTGGGATGATGGCGGCCGGAAGGGCTGCCCAGTGTGGCGCCCGGGTGGCATTGCTTGAAAAAAACCATAGCCTGGGCCAGAAGTTATTACTGACCGGTAAAGGGCGTTGCAATATTACCAATGCCGAATACGATCAGCGCAAATTTATAGCACAGTTTGGGGTGCAGGGGAAGTTTTTATATCCCGCTTTGCATGCTTTTGGAGTTCAGGACACTATACAGTTTTTTGAGCAGCGGGGTTTACCGACCAAGCTTGAACGGGGGAATCGCATCTTTCCGGTAAGTGATAAGGCAGCGGATGTCCGGCAAGTTTTAATGAGCTTTTTGGCTGAAACCGGGGTAAGCATAATAAAGCCTGCCGCCGTAAAAAATCTGATAAAAACCGGGCGCCGTATCGATAAGCTGGAATTTTCTCAAACCGAAATGAGGGCGGTCAGCTATATTGTGTGTAGCGGGGGGCTTTCCTATCCGGCTACCGGTTCACAAGGGGCCGGTCTGCGGTGGGCTGAGCGCCTGGGGCATACGCTCACCACCCCTGAACCGGCCCTGGTGCCGCTGATAATTGAAGAACCCTGGGTCAAAGAATTGCAAGGCCTTAGTCTTAAAAATGTGCAAATCAGCGTATATCAGGCCAACAGGAAAAAGGATGAGCGGTTCGGCGAGGCATTATTTACCCACCAGGGAATGAGCGGGCCGATAATACTCGATATGAGCAAAAACATCGGCAAGTTGTTGAACGGGGCGGTGTATTTGCATATCGACTTAAAGCCTGCATTGGAATATAGTGCACTGGATGCAAGGCTGCAACGGGACTTACGGGAAAACAGCAGCAAGCTGTTTAAAAACAGTTTGCATAAATTGTTACCCAAAAAGCTGATTCCCGTTATTATAAGATTATCAGGGGTAGACCCCGGCAAAAAGGCTGGTGATATTACCAGAGAAGAGCGGAGGCGGTTGCTGCATTTGTTAAAACAACTCCAGCTTCAGGTGCGCGGGCTGGCTGGATTTGAAAAAGCAATAATAACTGCCGGCGGGATTTCGTTGAGCGAGATTAATCCGCAGACTTTGCGTTCAAAGCTTATCGATAATCTGTATTTTGCCGGTGAAATTCTGGATATCGATGGCCCAACCGGCGGATATAATCTGCAACTTTGTTGGTCTACCGGTTATTTAGCCGGTGAAAATGCCGCCTATGGTAATTGACGGAAGACATCAGTTACACAAAAGGTATTTAAGGAAATCCGCCGGGCCAGGAGGCTGGTCGGACTTTGGGTCGTTGACCCTTGGGGTCACTAACCCACGAGTCACTGACTCTTATTGGAAAAAACAATAAACTGGGAGGTTTTTATGGCTACCGATAATTCATTTGATATTGTCTGCAAAATAGACCTGCAAGTGGTTAAAAATGCGATCCAACAGACGATGAAAGAAATCCGTCAGCGCTATGATTTCAAAGGCACAAAAAGCGATATTACTCTGGATGATCACACCCTCATCCTGCTTTCCGAGGATGATTATCATTTAAAAAGTGTACTTGATATTCTAAAAACGCGACTGGTAAAGGCTAAGATATCTTTAAAAGCGCTGGATTTCAGTAAGATAGAAGCAGCCGGCGGCGGGATGGTGCGCCAGAGAGTCACCCTGCAACAAGGTATTCCCACCGAGCAGGCTAAAGAAATTGTCAAGCTTATAAAGCAAACCAAGCTCAAGGTTCAAGCCCATATACAGAGTGATCAGGTGCGGGTAAGCGGGAAAAAGCTGGATGACTTGCAGGAAATTATGAAGCTGCTGCAGGAAAAAGACCTGAAAATTGATATGCAATTTATTAATTACAGGTAGTATATTAATTAGAATCTTCAGCGCCTGGGAAACTAAATTCCGAACCGATAACCGATTGATAGTAAAGAATACCATATTGGGGGAGCTCGGTCCTCAGGGTGCGCATAAGCTCCGGCTTATTGGGGGAGCAATGGGCGCCTATAAACACCGCCGGCTTAAGGGTTAATAAGTCTTGCATCAATTTATCTTTATCTTCTGCGGGGTAACTGCCGAATCTGGCATATATCGAATTGATTCCGGTTAGTTGTTGCGCATAGCGCAGGGTATTGACCACCCCTCGATGGGTACAGCCTGATATAACCAGCAAACCGCGATTTTTTACATTCAGCACTAAGGCGCTTTCTTCCGGCATGTCAATCATCCTGGTCATTCCATCAGCATCCTTAATACACCAGCCATTTTTCCGGGCCAGGTTAATATTTTCATAAGCGGTGATATAGGGAATGGGGCCGGTATAGAGCGCAATACCGCCCGGCAGCAGACGTGGCCCGCCGATAATATAGGAACCGCCCAACCGCGCTACCGATTGCCCGGGCCACTTCCAGGGGCCTTTCAGCGCTCCATCAGGCCAACAAAAATAACGTGTTTCAAAGGCGGCCTCACTGCCCACATAGATGGGTATCTTCCTAGCGATTCCCCGGTTTTGAATCATGCTTAATGTTTCGGGCAAACCGCCAAAATGATCTGAATGACCATGGGAGATGACAATGGCTTCGATAGCGGCCGGATTTTTGCCGAAGTAAGCAAAATTACTCCGCATAACATCCCCGCGACTGCCGGCGTCGAACAGGATAGTTCGTTTTTTATCGGCCACCGTAATCTCTACCAGCAAACCCATTCCGCGGGCTTCCAGCGGGGGTTGCTGCTTACCGGTATAACGGATGTCTCCCCGGCGGGAAACCAGGCTATCGCTTTTTCCCACCGGAAAGTTATTGTCTCCATGCAACTCCAGAATAACCACTTTATCTACCGGGGTTAAAGTATATTTGCCGGTACAAAAAGCAGTGCGGGACAGGCTGAAAGTAAGCGTTACTCCCAGTAAAAAAACGCTACAGATTTTAAAACAGGTTTTCATGCTATATAGCTTGCCATTATCTGAAGATAAATGCAAGGATTGTTGATAATGTAGTCACTTTTCTATAAAATACAGGAGTTGGAGCTTGTCGGAGAATCATTGAGGTGGGATAGGGCACATGGGTTTTAAACAGGTATTTATTAAATATTATAAAGCATTTGCTATCCTACTGCTTAATGTCGGTGTTTTTCTGCTGGCGCTGAATCTCGGCCTTTTGGTACTGTTTAAGGGTAATGATTATGACCAGAAACCACTGAAAAACCCGGCTGAACACCATTCTGCCGCACTATCGGAAAAGCTGTATCCAGGGTTCGGCCAGCCGGAAGTTCGTCGCCTGTTAGCTGAAACCTGGCACAGACCCTATGTTTATGAAGCTTATACCATGTTCAAGGAACGAGCTTACAGCGGAAGATATGTCAATGTGGATAAAAACGGGTTTAGAATTACCAAAGGCCAGGCTGCGTGGCCGCCTGATTCCGGTAATTTCAATGTATTTATATTCGGTGGCTCTACTGCTTTCGGCTATGGGGTGGCCGATGAGCATACTATCGCCTCATGTTTATATGAATTACTCAGCAAAACTTCGGATAAGCGTGTCAGCGTGTATAATTTTGGCCGGGGCCATTACTACTCCACTCCAGAACGCATACTCTTTGAAAATGTCCTGGCTGCCGGTATTGTGCCGGATATGGCGCTATTTATAGACGGCTTAAATGAATTTGTGGCTGATAAGCCTGAATTTATAAACAGATTTGAGCAAATTTTTAAGCAGAAATCAGCAGCGAAGCCCAAGGAAAACAAGCTATTGTTGGAATTTTTGCTGAATTTGCCAATGGGCAGCGCCGCCAGGTTTTTAAAATCTCAATTCAGCGGTTTTTTGGGGGACAGGCATTCCAGAAAAGTTGAAAAGAAGGAGGCAGACTATACTGAGGAGCTATATAACCAGGAATTAAATATAGCCACCAGGAAAATTGGCAGATACCTTGAGAATAAAAGAATAATAGCGGCGGTAGCCACAGCTTATGCGGTTAAACCCATATTTATATGGCAACCGGTACCATGCTATAAATACGACTTAAAATATCATCTGTTTGCTGAAGATGGTTTAAAGAAACTAAACCGCATAAAAAACGGATACTACCTGATGGCAAGACTGGTCAGGGAATCCCCCGCAGGGGGAAATTTCCTGTGGTGTGCCGATATTCAGGAACAGTTAAAAGAACCGCTTTATGTGGATGAGGTTCATTATTCGGCTAACATGTCTGAGAAATTAGCCGGGGTTATCTATAGCATGTTGCTGGAGCGTGGTCTTTTGCCCACCGGGGTTAAATAGGCCTCGATGCTTTTCACAGAACTCCGGGGCTTCTAGTTGGGCGGTCAGCATTTCTGCCTGCAGATGGGCGTTAAACAGGCGGCAATGTGGATCATCACAAAAACCTTCGCCCATAAAACTATAGGCGATAGCTTGCATGATATACCCCAGCATTACTTCAGTTAACCTGGGATCGTGATAGGTTAAAAATTTTCCGGCAAATCGTTCTTCTAACTCCGCCTCCGGGATGTCCTGTCCCAGCATTTGATAAGCCCGCTCCAGTAAATAATATTCCGCTGAGCGGGCCGGGGCCTCCACCAGCCCTGAAGCTGAAATAATCGACGGTTGCCCCATTATAATTGTACGGGCATGCTGCCGCCGGGGTTCGCCTTCATCCATGGTCACCAACAAGCGTGGAGTGAGGATGAGGTGTAATTTATCCGGGGAAGCCTCGCCCCTGGGTATCTGCGCTTGTAGTAGTTTTAATAATTGCCAGCCGTTATATATTATCTGCGGGGAGATCCCGCCCGGTTTTAAATGAGCCAGATTTTCATAATCGAGGCGTTCTGCCCGGTTATAATTAAAGCCCCGCTCAGCCGAAAGCTCATTGTTCCAGCAATCAGCCAGCTTGCCGATAAGCTCATTTGAGAAAAAATGCGCTATAAAACCCCGACGCAACTCTATTTCAATAAAGCGGCAATGATCGGCCAAATACCTCAGCGCCCGCTTTATATCCAGGTCAGCTTCCGGAATCTCGTTATACAGATATATTATATGAGCCATATAAACTTATGCCTTCTCCTTTATAAGCGACTCAAGGTACTCTTAAGGTTTTCAGCGATTGTACTATAGAGCGAAAGGTTGTTGCAGTATTGCCCGTCCCGAAAAAAAGAGAATCTGCGGCGATTTATGCATTATCCCGCTTATCCCGGTCAATCGATTCACTTTGAGGTGTCCCATACTGAAGAAGGGCTGTCCTAAGGGGCGGCTTACTGGAGGCGGCGAATAACTTCTCCGCCTTCATCAGTCTCTTCCAGAAAGCGGGAAGCGGATTTGTCCCTATGGCACATAGCACAGAAACGCGGCATATCCTCTCCCTCAGGCCCGGTATCCACCCTGAGTACTTTATAAGTCCTCCCCGGCGTGCCTTGTTCAAAGTGTATATTTTGCGGATCGTGGCAGCTTAAGCAGATTACCTTTCCCGCTTTATAAAACCTTACCCGGGCGGGCACTGTTTTGGCCAAGCTCCCCTTGGGGACCCGCCCTACCGGATGGGTAGCCATTACATCAATCTCAGGCCCCATAAATCCGGCATGACAGGACAGACAAGCCCGGGCCAGGCCCTCATTAAAACCCTCTTCATCCGGGGGAGCGGGAGCGGCGGGTACCGGTATTTTCTGATATTTTTCCTGAACCGACTTCACTTTAGAATCTTCGTCTTTAAGCGCTTGTTGCCACTGCCTTTCCTTTTTCAAGTCCTGTTCAGCCTTTTCCATTAATTGTTTAAATTTATCTATTTTTGAATATTCAGGATCAGCAGCGATATATTCATTGTAATATTTTATAGCTATTTCATTTTTATTTAATTGAAAATCATATAAAAAGGCCAAATTGGCCAGCGCATCCAACATATCACCCTCTTCCCAGGCAATTTTATATTCTTGGGCCGCTTTATTGAACACACCCTGCTTAAAATATTCATTGCCCTTATCCAGGTGCTCTATCCCTATTTCCATACCCGGGTCCTGGGCGCTTGCGTTATTAATAAACAGTGCTAAACCGGCACCAATCAGTAGTAAACCTAGCTGCTTTAGTTTCATCGACTCAATCTAAAAAAAGGTTATCGGCAATAACCAGCATCTTGTTTTTAAACTTTTCCGGAATATTTCCATTTTTCATGCTCCTGAGCCTGACTTTAGTCTGTAATATAGTTTTATTGCTCCTCACCGATTTACCTCCTACCATCAGTTTGTTTCCATTGTAAAAAATATTTTGGCTAATGATGGGATAAGATTTTTTATCCACCTTAATCCCGCTACGCCCCGATCTTACCGAGCTTTTGTGTTTACCGGAGAAGATATTGCCTGTGATTAAGGGGCGGGATTTCTGGCGGACGGAAATGCCATATATCCCGTAAAAGCGGTTGTCCTTAATAATGGGGCTACAGCTTTCCCTCATATCTACTCCGCTCTTATGTTTCTTCCCTTTCACCCTTTTAGCGCTGTAGAAGACATTATTGATTACCGTGGGAGAAGCATATTGTTTTATAAATACCAGGTCATTAATAAGTTCATTGTTCTCGATCCGGGGTGAAGATTTATGGGCATATACTCCAGGGCCATAATTACCGTCGAACTTGTTATGACTGATAATTACGTCATCGCTCGACACAACAATAACACCCGCCCCCCGGTGGTCATTATAGCCATTATCGCTTATGGTGTTTTCGGTTATCCTGGCCTGGGATTGGCGATAAATCGCTATCCCATGGTGAGAATTGCCGTTAATGGTATTCCCGGATACATTGACCTTGGAAAAGCTGCAAACTATCCCCTGGGTACCGTTATGACTAATGGTGTTTTGTTCGATCTCAGCCTTAGAACCATCATTAATAACTATGCCAGCCATAATATTATCGGCAATGGTATTATCCTTAATGGTAACCTCGCAACCTTTCAATACCGCTATACCGGAAAGGGTATTGGTCTTGATGATATTGGCGGTGAGCAGCACCTTGCTGCCCGATTGTATACCTACCCCACTGCGACCATTGCTGTACAGGTTATTGCCTTCCAGGGTGGGGGAAGCCCCTTGTTCCACTCCTATCCCGGCCAGTTTGTTGAAATAGCAATAATTGTTTTTTAATACCGGAGAGCTGTTTTTATGCTGGACGCCGATGCCGGCCATTCCATTGTGGTGGAGACGATTGTTTTCCAAAAGCGGCGCTGCCTGACGGCGAATACCAATTCCGGCAAGCGTATTAGCATAGCATTCATTGTCTGCTATCCTGGCATGTGAATAATGCTCATTGCCGATGCCGGCCCCTTGATTACTATATATTTTATTGCCGATTATCTCAGGCGCCGCTTTTTTCCCGGCAACATAAATCCCGGTTCCCTGATTATTTTTAATGATATTATTCCTGATAACAAAAGAAATATCTATACATTCTATGGCATGGCCGGGTTCAGCTTCGTTGGCGGGAGGCCCTTTACCGGTGATGGTGAAGCCGTCTATAATGCTCTCACTGGCTCCCTTTACCACTGGCTGGCTGGAATCCCGGCCGTCGATGATGGTGGTTTTAGGCAGGCCCTCACTGCGCAATATTATCCCTCGCTTTAGTTGGATAGTCTCGTAATAAATGCCGGGAGAAACCAGAATGATATTGCCTGCCCGAGCCTGGTCTATGGCTTTTTGAATACTTTCCCCCGGATGTACGGTAATAATTTTGTTGGAAACGGCAGGCGAGTCAATGGCTGAATAGCAGAATAGAGCTAAGCTTAAGAATAGCAGCGAAGGAAATGTCCACTTACGACTTGTCATAAGTCTACTTCTGATCTAAAAGTTATTGTTACATTTAGCTATTTTATCAGGAAGCCCTTTGGTTGTCAAAGAAAAAGCAAAGGCTGTCACTTAAACATAAGACACTGATAAACAACCGCCGCTAAAAAGACAACTCAAAGACAAAAATGGTTGACAACTAATAGGGTTAGCTACTAATATTGGGCTATGGAAATAAATGAAATAAAACAAGCCTTATTAAAATTTATGCCGCAATTAGAGAAAGTTAGGGCTCAGGCGGGCGGTACGGATGAAGTTCAGCAGCTTATGAAGCTGTTTTTGGAACAGGTACTTGGATATGACCCCAAAGAGGAAATCGTATCCCAAACCGTAAAGCCCGATCAAGTTCGCCTGCCCATACAATTTGATGAGCAGATTAAGTTTATGCTTCAAGCCGTATCCCCTCAAACAGCATTAACCCAAGCATTAGTGAACCAAGGCGTTGACTGCGCCTTAACCGTAAGAGCTCAGCTACTTGTGCTTACTAACGGGATTCAGTTTATTCTTTATGATATAGACACCTCCAGCGGTCAATTAGAAGTAGATGCGGTGTTTGAGTTGAATCTGTTGACGGATGATGTAGATCGGACGGCAGTAAATTTGTGGATTATCGGCAAGAAGGATTGCGGTAAGCGGGTTATTATAAATACCAGCCAGCAAGGAGCTTCAACATGGGGGTTTTACAGGTAGGAATAATTGGCGGATCCGGCTATGTAGCCGGAGAACTAATTAAACTGTTATTGGTTCATCCGCAAGTACAACTTAAGTACGTGGAATCTCAACAGGCGCTGGATAAGCGACTGTGGGAAGAACATGCGTTTTTATATGGATTGACAGAGCTTGGGTTTCAAGCATATTCCCTGGAAAAAGCCAGTGAATGTCAGTTGATATTTGTAGCCAAACCTCATACTAAGGCCATGGATTATGTAGCTGATTTGCTGACCCAAGAGATTAAGGTCATAGATATAAGCGCTGACTTCAGACTGCGGGATGAGGGCAGCTATGCCGAATGGTACAAAATGAAGCATAAATACCCCCAATTGCTCAAACGAGCAGTCTATGGCTTACCGGAATTATACTCTGAACAGATCAAGGGGAGTTCGCTGGTAGCTAATCCAGGTTGTTACCCTACCGGCGCTATTCTCGGTTTAGCCCCACTGCTGGCCGATCGGCTCATCGATCCCCAACAAATCAGGATATGCGCTTACTCCGGGCTTAGCGGCGCCGGTAGAACCCCGCAGGCCGGCCAGAATCTTTTTATAGATGTTTATGGCAATCTAAGACCTTACAAGGTTAACCAGCATCCCCATATTCCCGAAATAGAGCAGGAGTTAAGCCGGTTATATAAGTCAGCGGCACATATAAGCTTTATTCCCCATTTAGCCCCTATAAATAAAGGAATCTATAGCACCATACAACTTAAGCTACTGCAACAGACCGGTTTGGATAAGTTACTGGAGTGCTATCGCAAGTTTTATCGCCGGCGGCCATTTATTCGAATATACAATACCGGGCATTATCCGCAAATCTTAAACGTAGTAAACACTAATTTTTGTGATATTGGGTTAAGCCTTGACCCTGAGCAGCAGGCATTGACCGTATTTTCAGCCATTGATAATACTCTAAAGGGGGCCGCCGGCCAGGCAGTACAAAATATGAACCTGATGTTCGGTTTCAAAGAATCATCCGGCTTACCCTTCGCTGCCTGCCTCGAAAGCCAGGAATCTGTCGGACTTTAGGATTCGTAGCGAGGCAAGTAAAGCAATATAGCGACAGTTGTTTTAAGCTTTTTTTGGGGGGGGGAGGATTATATCTTAGATGGGACAAAATAATAGTTTTTCAAGGTTCCCATTATTCTTTTGGTTTAACCAGATCATAAACCCCCAGGCTGATAGCCGCCAGAAAAATGGTATCGGCAAAACGTAACATTGCATCAGGAGTAACATTGATGACCGGTACAATATATAAGCCGGTATAAAATCGGAAAAGAATACTGATAAGTACGCAAAACAGGCCAAAAGCAATCAACACCTTGATAACATCTTTTATCATAATATCCCCTTACCCAGATCCTGTATAAAAAAGACTTTTATAAAAACAGGTACTTGGAATAATGTTATATGTGACTTTAGTTTCTTCCTGCCGACAAGCTTTGCCTGAAATTAAATTGTATCAAGCCAGTTTAATACAATTATTAGAAAATGTCTATAATTATGAGCCTGTTTTTTCTTAAATTAATCCCAAAAAACATTTTAAAAATTATCAACTTAACATAATTAATACACTCTGAAAATCGTCAGCCTGTCTTCTAACCCCGCATTCTTCTTAAATGCCCTGTTTAATAAAATATACAATCTTGCAGCTTTGGATTTTTCATATAAATAGTGATTAAGCACCACATATTTTATGCGGTTTTTTATAAGCAACGGCTTTAATTTTGTAAAAAAATCATCCCCTAACGCTGAATCATTAATCAGTTCCTTTAACGGGGTACTTAATAAGAACTTCACTGATTTGTGTGATAGACGGGAAATGCTCCCATTTAATAATCTCTTTTGATGCCGGGTCTGGCGGTACATAAAGACATTGCCAGCCCAATAATCAAGCAGCGGCAGCTCTAAAATGGCGTAATCCCCGCTATCATTTGCCAACTGTTCTTCAATAAATGGCGCCTGGGTTATCCGATCCGGTGAACATAGCTTTACCGGTACAGCTAAGTATTCGAACAAAATAAACCCGCCGGTCAACCATAGCATCAACCCATTCCCCCTTAACCCCCGAACTCTTCCGGTCGAAATTATATGCTCCAGGGCATACCCCGCCAGCACCGAAAGCGAAACAAAAACCATAACCACAAAACGACCGGGGGCGCTGCTTATGTTAAATAATGGCATGCGTTGGATCAGCCAATACGGCATGGGTAGCGCAGGAAATATAACCTTACCCATAACATGCAGCCGGGGTCCCAGGGAAAATACGCCGAAGATAAGCCCGGAAACCACCCACAGGCCGGTCTGGCTCCAATTAAGCTTATAAATCGCATAGCCCGAAAGCAGCATCACTAAATAACCCAGAAATACGGTAGCTTCCCAGGTATTAACCCCAAACTTATTATACAAATTCACCAAGGCTACCGGCACCAGCGGATGTGCCGGCGGCGGGATAAAAAAAGCCAGCGCATCGGCAGAGAATATCTGGCTTAAGTTTTTTTCAAAATAACGCATTCCATAAAATTTTTCTTTAAGACCAGGATAAATAAAGGGAGCTATAAGTACCCCGGAAAATAACAGCATCGCTAAAAACTGCTTCCAAAAACGGTGATTAAGGGCAGCCCGTGATTGCCCAATCAACTGATAAACAGCAAAAATAAGGCAAAAGATAACCAGACACATTAAATAATACCAGGAACACAAACCGGCCAGAAACAGAAATATCCCGGCTATTAATGAATACTTAAGCCCCGGTCGCTCAAACAGTCTGATTAAATACAGTATAAAAAAGGGGATAAATTGAATGCTGGATAATTGCAGGTGATGTTCGGCATGCGCAAAGTGATAAGGTGAATAGGCGAATACCAGGCTGGCCACAAAGGCAGCCCCGGAATGCCCGGTAAGCTGATAAATCAGCAGGTACATCCCCCAGCCGGCCAGCACAAACGACAACAATATTAATATATTATAGCAGGTTATAGGATTTACGATGAACTGTAGCGGTATGCCGAGCAGGCTGTTAAACAAAGACAGGCTATGAAATGCCAGGCTGGTACCCTGGGGATAAAACAGGTAATCGGTGTAGTAGGGATGCGTATGCAAGCTTAAGATGGCCTGTTTTACCCACCACAGATTCCACAGAGATTGCAGATTATCTTCAGCGGGGCCGATAACCTGGGTGGTAAGCTTAAATACCAGCGGGTAGGTAAGCAACAGGGTAAGCGCTGCATGAGCCGACGCTACATATATCTTGTAGGGTGCTGCGGCTGGTTTTACGGGAGCCTCACGCAAAGAACGCCTCCGGCTTCCTTAGGAATTACCACATTATTTTATCCGATTCTGCTCATCCACCAGAATAATTTTGGGCTTAAAACCGGCTACCTTATCCTCATTTATCACTACATAACAAGCAATAATTATTAAATCTCCCCGCTGGGCCCGGTGCGCCGCCGCCCCGTTAATACATACTTCACCAGAATTGCGCGCGGCCGGTATGGCATAGGTTTCAAACCGCTCGCCATTGGTAATATTATAAATAGACACCTGCTCATAAGCTGCGATACAAGCTGCCTCCATTAATCTGGCATCAATGGAAATACTGCCCATATAATCCAGGTCGGCGCCGGTAACCCTAACGCGATGAATCTTGGATTTAAGCATAATCCGCGGCATAACTTTTACTCTCCTGAAAAATGAATTTTGTCGGCGGGGATAAATCCCTCCGGGGCTATACTGTCTCCAACAACAAATTATCAATTAAACGAGCCTGACCCACCTTGACCGCTAAAGCAATTAAGGTGTTCGGCTGGATAGTAGTCACCTCGGTCAGATTTTCCAGTTCACAAACAGATACATACTCCAACCGGGCCAACTCCTCGGACTGGATTAAGCCCTGCATCTGCTGCTTAATCGCCTCAGCCTGCCGTTCACCGGCATCGATCAAATCCCTGGCCAGTTGCAGCGATTTATATAATACCAAAGCCGCCCGGCGTTCAGCGGGGCTTAAATAACTATTGCGGGAACTTAGCGCCAGGCCGTCCTTATCCCTGACAATGGGCAATACCACAACTTCAACCCCCAGATTCAGGTCGGCGGCCATCCTTTTAATAATCTGGGCCTGCTGAGCATCCTTCTGTCCGAAATAGGCGTAATCCGGCCCTATTATGTTAAACAGTTTGGCAACCACAGTACATACCCCTTGAAAATGTCCGGATCGGGCAGCGCCGCACAGTCGCTGTTCCAGCTCCGCCACCCTGACGCTGGTTTTAAAGCCGGCGGGATACATCTGCTCATCCGTAGGGGCAAAGATAATATCTGCACCCACCCCGGCAGCCAACTGCATATCATGCTCCAAATCACGCGGATACCCCTGATAATCCTCGCCGGCGCCAAACTGGATGGGATTCACATAAATGCTGATTATAAGCACATCGCCATCGATGCGGGCCTTACGCATCAGGCTCAGGTGCCCCTCATGCAGCGCCCCCATAGTAGGCACCAGGGCGATGCTTTTACCAGCAGCCCTTAACTTGCGGGCATGAAGCTGCATCTCTTTTACGGTTTTTAAAATACGCATGTTGGTTTAGAGAACATCCATTAGAATATTATCCGTGTAACTGATAATTTAAAATAATATCTCTTTTAGGAGCGGACAGTGAATAGCGTAAGGACTATTTTCCATGAGATATTCAAACTCTAGCTCCTTATATCTACGCCCACATAAAGTTAGTAAAAAGGAAATAGTTTTATCAAGCTCATCTCTGTTTTTTACTATGTTGAAGAAATGTATATCAAAGTAATAGAGATACTGAAACACATTTCTTACCAACAGGACTATATCTTCCTTTAATCTTTTCATATCAAAAACAACTCTACTATAGGTTGTATGAATATAATCTGGGAAAAAACTTCCGCAATGTTGATGCCCTACATCTCGCCTTATTTCTCTAAATTCTTTATACCAATCCATATTGCCGGATGTCAAATAAGCCAAATAATTACTATCTACTTCCTTGTACTTAAAGGCCATTTTAGGAAGATCATCCAAATGATTCGAGAACGAATGTCTTAGATGAGTTCCGGGATCGTTTTTCGTGTTAGTCGGGATTGATGGGTAAAATAGTAGGAAAATATTGGCTACACAATCAAGGGCTCTTTTAGTAAAAAAGTATAAGGATTCTAAATCCAAAAATAGCTCATCATTTTTTGCTTTACTATGATTACCTGGCAGTGCTTTGTTTAGATTAGACAAAATTCGGCCCCAAATAACTTCAATTTCACAGGGAAAGTTTTGAACGGTTGTTAAGCTTTTCATTTCTTTTGATTCCATAATCTTATCCATTTCTCTTGGCGGACACCTGGTTTGGCTAGACTCTTCCCACAGGTTCTGCGGTATCTGTAAAGCATAAATAATATATCCAAGACATCCGAATGGCATATAAATTTTAGATGTATTTGGATAATAATCTTTTAATTTCATTGTGCAAAACCTCTTAACATTATGCTTACTTATTTACCATTGGATAGTTTGTTAATTAACTGTCTGCCATGCAAAATAGCCATAACTATAATGCAATCTTTTGCATCTGTTATTCGACAAATTATTCGGTAGTTTCCAAGTAAAACTTCACGATAAGGTAAGCTTGAAAACTCCGGTACTTTTCGACCACTTGCGGGAAATTTTGTCAGATTTAAAACTACTTCTTGAATTTTTTCTACCTGTAACTGTGCATACCTAAGTGAATCCTTAGCGATAAATTCATATACTTCATGAAGGTCACTAAGCGCTTTTTTAGTCCATTCTACCTGAACCACTGAGAAGTTTCCTCCACTACCTCATCATGGGAAAGAAGCCTGCCAGCAGTTACATCTTCCTCAGCGCTTTTGAGCTTTTCCCAAAGATAGAAACGATACATAAGTTCTTCAATATCAATCTGTTCCGGCAGGCTCTCGATCATGTTCAAAACCTGCTCTTTGGCTATGATCATTTAACACCTCCTCTTGCAGGTATTCTGCCTTATAGGCCCCCGGCCTATTTATACCAGTATTCCTCAGATGGAAACTCGCCCAATTCCACATCGTGTTTGAAGTGGTCTATGGCATCGGTTATCTGCTGCCGCAGCTGGGCATATTCCCTTACAAACTTGGGCGGTTTGCCGGGGTTTAAGCCCAAAAGATCATGGGTCACCAGTACCTGGCCATCGCAATCCGGGCCAGCGCCGATGCCGATGGTGGGGATACCAATATTATGAGTAATCTCCCGCGCCACTTCGGCCGGAATCCCTTCCAACACGATAGCAAAGGCGCCGGCCTCCTCCAGCCGCCGGGCTTCCTCAAGCAACCTTTGCCGCTCATCAGCCGCCCTACCCTGCACCTTAAAGCCCCCCATCCGGTGTATCATCTGCGGGGTAAGCCCTACATGCCCCATCACCGGGATGCCTGCATCCACCAGCGCCCTGGTTTTATCTGCCGCACCGGCAATCCACTCCAGCTTGACTGCCTCGGCCCCGGCCTCTTTGATAAAACGACCGGCATTACGCACGGTTTCGGTAATGCTTAAGTGAAAAGACATAAACGGCATATCGCCCACCACCAGCGCCCGTTGCCTGCCCAGGCAGACGGCCTTGGTGTGGTGGATCATCTCTTCCATGGTAACCGGCAGCGTATTTTCATAGCCCAGGATTACCATACCCAGAGAATCACCCACCAGCAGGATGTCGATCCCGGCCTGATCCAGTACTTGTGCGGTAGGATAATCATAGGCGGTGAGCATGGTAATTTTCTCGGCCCGCTGTTTTTTCTCAAGCAATTTGGGAATGGTTATTTTATCTGTCATTACTTAACCTTTATACATTCAGTAGGTTTCTCCAGCTTGTCCAATAGTTCCTTAATGCTTATACCCAATACAGGATGTATAAGCTGCGGATCAAGCTCCAGCATGGGCATTAAAACAAAGCTACGCATATGCATCCGCGGATGCGGTATGTGCAAGTCATCGTCATCAATAATTAAATTATCATACAATAATATGTCTAAGTCAATAGTGCGTGGCCCCCATTTTTCTTTGATGTCCTTCCCCAACCGTTTTTCAACGGCTTTAAGTTCGACCAATAAATCGTTCGCTGAAAGTTCTGTCTGGAGTCTGACTACCGCATTTATGAAATGGGGCTGTGGAGAGTAACCTACCGGCTCACTTCGGTAAAAAGAGGAACAGACCTGTAGCTGCATGTTGCTGCCGGCCAGTAATGCTATGGCCTGTCGACAGTTATACTCAGAATCACCCAGGTTGGAGCCTACCCCGATATAAGCAATCACTTAAGCACAGTTTCCAAACGCCCGACAGCCTCATGCAGGCGATCCACATCCACCGTAAGCGTCATGCGCACATAGCCTTCGCCATATTCACCAAAGCCCACTCCGGGAGTGGTCATAATACCGGCTTCCTTAAGCAGGTGAGCGGTAAATCCGGTAGAATCATAGCCTTCGGGCACCTCAAACCACACATAAAATGCGGCCTGGGGTTTCTCTAATTTAATACCTAACTTCTGTAAACCATCCACTAAGACATCCCGACGCTTTTGATAAATAGCGATTGATTCTTCTACCGCTGTCGCTTGATTTGAAAGCGCCTCAATGCCGGCATATTGAACAGCCTGAAATATACCGGAATCGACATTGGTCTTTACCTGGCCCAGACCGCTGATTACTTCTTTGTTGCCCACCACAAAACCGATACGCCAGCCGGTCATGTTAAAGGTCTTGGAGAGCGAATGAAACTCAACGGCCACCTCCTTAGCCCCATCATATTGCAGAATACTGGGAACTTTATAGCCATCGTATGCTATTTCCGAATAGGCCGCATCGTGGCAGATAATGATATTATATTTATGGGCCAGTAAAATAGCGGCTTTAAAAAATTGCTCATCGGCCACCGCCGCCGTCGGGTTATTGGGATAATTTAAAAACATGAGCTTAGCCCGCTTTAATATCCGCTCATCTATGGCGGAGAAATCGGGTAAATATCCATTCTCTCTAAGCAGCGGCATGCTATAGATTTCTCCCCCGGCAAGTACCGTGGAGGCATGATACACCGGGTAACCCGGATTGGGCGCTAGAACCACATCCACCGGATTCACAAAGGCCAGCGGTATATGGGCGATACCCTCCTTGGAACCGATCAGGCTCAATACCTCGGTTTGGGGATTGAGCCTGATGCCGAAGCGTCGCTCACACCAGTCGGCGGCGGCCGTTCTAAATTGCAGCATGCCGGTATATGACGGATAACGATGGTTCTCCGCTGCCTTAGCCGCCTGATACAGCCGCTCGATAATGGGTTTCGGCGTAGGCAGGTCGGGATCACCCACCCCCAGGTCAATAATATCCACCCCTTTGGCTTTGGCCTGCTGCTTCATTTTATCCAGTTCGGCAAAAAGATAGGGTGGAAGTTGGTTTAATCTATCAGCTAGTTTAAACAATGTTTATGTAAACCTCCTAGTCATGTAAAGCTAATATGTCGCATCGTTTTTTCAGATGTTTCGGTCTGTCCCCAGGCCGAAACCGGCTAAGGGCAGCGTTTCCCTTTGTGTTTTCGGCTTGAGGACAAGCCGAAACATCCGTAAAAATATAATTTGCCCTTAATAAAACCTGAATTTTTCAGGTTAGCCCCAGAATTCATCCAACTGCCTGGTGAATAAGCCAAAAATGCCGCCGGTATGGATGAATAATACGGTTTGTTCAGGCTCGAATCTTCCCCGCTTAATCTGATCGGCCAGGCCGTACATGGCTTTACCGGTATATACCGGATCTAAAATCAAACCCTCGGTTCTGGCTACCTGCCTTATAAATTCTATCTCATCAGCCCGGCTTTTGGCGTAACCCAAACCCAAATAGCCGTCAATAATTTCAATATCGCCCGGCTCAATTTTCACATTCAGGCTAAACTGTCGTATAGTATCAGCCAGAATATGCCGGACTCGTTTAGCATGATGCCCGGCGGTGCTGCTTACATTAATTCCGATCACCCGGCTTTTTAAGCCGAACAACTTAGCCCCCAGGATTAAACCCGCCAGCGTACCCCCTGAACCCACCGGGGTTATAATATAATCCACCTGCCGGCCCATAGCCTTAAGCTGTGCCTTCAGCTCTTTGACTGCTTTTATATAGCCCATACAACCCAGGGTGCTGGAGCCGCCTTCCGGGATCACATAAGCCTTATGCCCCTTTCCGGCTAATTCCTGCGCCTTTTTGTGCATAATATCCAGCGCCTGGAAATACTGCTTATGGCTGACATACTCAATGTTAGCCCCCACCAGTTCATCCAGCAACAGATTGGCCTCCGGCGGCGCACCTGCTTCCCCCCTAAGCACCAAACATGAGCTTAACCCCAACTTAGCCGCTACAATAGCCGTAGCCCTGGCATGATTGGACTGAATGCCGCCACAGGTAATCAGGGTATCACAACCGGCATCCAGCGCCGCCTTGGCAAAAAACTCCAGTTTACGGATTTTGTTGCCGCTTAAAGGAGTGCCGCTCAGATCATCACGCTTAACCAGCAACCTGGGCCCGGACAATTTTTGGGATAAGCGATCCAGCGCCTCGATCGGAGTGGGGAGTTGGGCTAAGGGAATATGGGGAGGGAAGGAAAACGCCAAATCTTATTTAATCCTAAAGCAATTGCTAGGAACCAGTCGGACTTTGGGGTTCGTAGCGAGGCGAGTGAGAAATATAGGCCATTTTTCAGATCATTTGAGGCGAATAGTGGTGACTATTTAACGAAAATGAGCGGGAAAATGGACATATTTACCACCGCCACAGTAGAATCATCCAAAGTCCGAATGGCTCCTAAAATTCAAAGCGCAGTCCGGCGGTATATATTATCCCACCTAAATCCAAATCATCAGCGCTAAAATTATCCACCACCGAATACTTAACTTCCGCATTGAGATACGTATTTTCGATTTTCCAGTTATTCTTCATATCCCGGGCCTGATCGGGACTGAAATAATCCAGTAAAATCTGGACGCCGCCTACTCCATGATATCCGTATTTCCACTTATCATTATCCCGGTCTTCCTCAGCCAGCGCTTTATCATTCCGCAAGTGATAAAAATCAAAGCCGCCGCCTATAAAAGGCACCAGCACCTGATCATCATAATAATTAAAGCGATAGCGGGCAGCTACATCCACCGGAATTAAGTAATTGGCATAACCGACCTCAGCCGCCAACTCAAAGGTAGGGTGAATAATCCAACTGATATCCAGCTCACCGTAACCCACCCGTGTTTCCTCAGCCCCCAACATTATCGGCGAATATTCCGGCTCCAGACCGCCGCCCTTTAAAGAAATCGAAGCGCCTGGCATACCTTTAGCTGATACTAACGACGCACTGACCAGAAAAACAGTCAGGGAGAATATAACTAACACCGGCAAATTATAAGAAGTTCTCATCATCGCTATATACGCCGGTTATATTTCCATAACCTCTTGTTCTTTGTGTTCCTGAATCGTATTCACCTGATTTATGTAATCATCGGTAAGCTTTTGCAGCTTATCTTGCGCTTTATGGGAATCGTCTTCAGGGATTTCCTTATCCTTTTCCAGTTTCTTTATGGACTCGATGGCCTCCCGGCGGGAATTGCGCACCGAGATGCGGCTTTCTTCAGCCAGACGTTTAACGACTTTGACCAACTGCATACGGCGTTCTTCATTTAAGGGCGGTATGGATAA
This sequence comes from bacterium, assembly GCA_024277675.1. Classification (GTDB taxonomy): domain Bacteria; phylum SZUA-182; class SZUA-182; order SZUA-191; family JAJRXT01; genus JAJRUS01. The sequence continues at coordinate 47,144 of JAJRUS010000125.1, forward strand.
GCGAATTAGTTTACCGTCATTGCCGGGGGTAATTCCCAAATCAGATTTCAAAATAGCCTTCTCAATTTCTTTAATAAGCGAAACATCCCAGGGCTGAATGGTAATTTGGCGTGGATCGGGAATGGACAAATTTGCAGCCTGATTTATGGGCACCTGGGTACCGTAATAATCCACTCTTATTCCATCCAGTATAGACAGGGAAGCCCGTCCGGTGCGGATTCCCGCATATTCCCGGCGCAAGGCAGCCAGCGCAGCCTGCATCTTATCTTCCGCATGCGTATAAACTTGCTCCACCATGATCCTTACACCCTCCCGCCAACATTTTGCTTTATTGTGTTACATCTTCCATATTTCGTACCATAGACCCTAGTTTTTCCCCATACAACACCCGCTTGATATTGCCGTGTTTGAACAAGTCAAACACGATAACCGGCAATTTGTTCTCCATGCAAAGCGAGATAGCAGTAGCATCCATAAACTGGAGACCCTTTTTCAGCACATCCAGATATGAAAGTTCATCGTATTTCCGGGCATTCTTATCTTTCAGCGGATCAGCCGAATAAATACCGTCCACCTTAGTAGCCTTGAGTATTACCTCAGCTTCAACCTCCATAGCCCGCAAAGCAGCAGCGGTATCGGTGGTGAAATAAGGATTTCCGGTACCGGTCACGAAGATTACCACCCGCCCCTTTTCCAGATGACGGGTAGCCCGTCGTCGAATATACAGCTCGCACAAGCGGGGCATCTCTATGGCGGTCATGACCCTGGTAAAAACCCCTTTTTTTTCCAGCGCATCCTGCAGCGCCAGCCCGTTTATCACCGTGGCCAGCATTCCCATATAATCCGCCGAGGAGCGGTCAATACCGGAAACGCCGCCTTCTATCCCGCGGTAGATATTGCCGCCGCCGATAACCAGCGCTATCTCAACCCCTAAATCATGTACCTCAGCCACCTCTCCGGCAATCTGCGCTACCGCTTCGGGATCAATGCCAAAGCCCCGCTCACCCACCAAGGCTTCACCGCTCAACTTAAGTAAGACTCTCTTGTACTTCGGCTTTCTCATCAACTACCCGATAGTTGCTATTCGCCAAGCTGAAAACGGCTGAAGCGGTTAATGTTCAAATTCTCACCAAATTTGGCGATCTTCTCGACCAGCAATTTGCCGATGGTAAGTTTATCATCCTTGACGAAGGTCTGATCCAGCAGGCAAACCTGGGCAAAAAATCCTTTCTCCAGCTTACCCTGGATTATCTTGTCTATAATATTTTCAGGCTTCTTTGAGTCAGCCAGTTGGGCCCGGTAAATTTCTTTTTCTTTTTCAATTACTTCTTGCGGCACATCTTCCCGGCGAACATATTTGGGATTTGTGGCCGCAATCTGCATACAAATATTCCTTACCAACTGCTGAAACTCCTCGGTACGGGCCACAAAATCGGTTTCGCAATTAAGCTCTATCAAAACCCCGAGCTTTCCACCGGGATGTATATAAGCCCCTACCTGACCCTCAGAAGTATCTCTGGCAGCTTTCTTGGCTGCCGTTTTTAAGCCTCTCTTCCTCAAAGCTTCAATCGCCGCTTCGATATTCCCATCCGTCTCTTTTAGAGCCTGCTTACACTCCATTATTCCACAACCGGTTCTTTGCCTTAAGTCCTTTACCATGTCGGCGGTAATAGACATTTACTTTCTCCTTATTTACTTATACAGGGTATTCCCTGTACGGGACGCTCCCTGTTTTCTGGGGACATGCCCCCTTGTTTACGCCGCAGGGGACATGTCCCCTTATTTACGCCGCAGCTTTTTTCTTATCCTTGCGGGCTACTTTCTTTTTAAGCTCTTTTTCATTCTGCTGTTTTGCCTGACCGGCTTTTACTTCTCCCTTTTTTGGCTTATCCCCGTGTTTTGCTTCCGGTTTTTTATCCTCTTTCCTGGCAGCCGCGGCTTTCTTCTCAGCAGCTTTGGCTTTAGCCTGCTGCTCCTGTAGTAATTGCAGCTTTTGCTTACCCTCCTACACCGCATCGCTAACTTTAGCGGCTATCAGACCAATAGCCCGAATAGCATCGTCATTTCCGGGAATGACGTAATCAATGAGATCCGGATCGCAATTGGTATCCACTACCGCTACAATGGGAATGCCTATCTTGCGCGCCTCACTTACCGCAATTTTCTCCTTGCGCGGGTCTACCACAAAGATTGCTCCGGGGAGTTCCCCCATATCTTTAATCCCGCCCAGCAACCTTTCCGCTTTTGATCTTTCCTTCTCCAGCTTTAGTACTTCCTTTTTGGGTAATGCATTAAACACCCCATCGGCCTTCATCTCATCCAGCCGCTTCAAGTGATCCACGCTCTTGCGAATAGTCTGAAAATTGGTAAGCGTACCCCCTAACCAGCGCCGGGTCACATAGAACATCTGGCAACGCTGCGCCTCACGCTCAATGGAATTCTGCCCTTGTTTCTTGGTACATACAAACAGCAGGCTTTTATCTTCGGCTATAAGCTCAGAGATGAACTGACAGGCCTGCTTAAAATGCCGTACCGTTTTCTGCAAGTCAATGATATAAATACCATTACGCTCGCCAAAAATATAGCGCTTCATTTTGGGATTCCATCTCTTGGTCTGATGACCAAAGTGAACCCCCGATTCCAGCAATTCCTTCATAGATATCTTAGCCAACGCTTCTCTCCTCCATCCTGTTTTGGGTTAATCCTCCACCCCTATCCAAAACCGCCGGCTAAACAATGGCGGCACCCAATGGTACTTCCGGGGTGTGAGTAATATTGCTCCAGTGCAAAAAAATTGCCCGGGCTCTTTATAACGGCGTACAAAATAACATATTGCCAAGCATTGTGCAAGCAAAAAACCACCTGCGGTGGAGCAAGTAAAAAAGGGGACATGTCCCCCACCTGCGGTTGGGCAAGCAAAACTGACGAGAGTTATTCGCCATAAAGATAGCGCTTAAGGCTTAATAAAGATTAAAGGGGGCTTGCCCTCCCTGTGCGCCCTGGTAACTATATTCAATCACTTACATTTCATGCCTGCAAATATCCTCTTTATTTCTTCCATTGAGAGAAGAACAAGCTGCCATATTAAGTAGGGGGTGGTCAAGCCTCCTGGATTATCAGGCTATTGGCAGTCATTTCTACCGGCTTATCTATCTCCAGCAATTGCAGTATGGTAGGCGCAATATCGGACAGGATGCCTTTGTCTCGTAAGCGTATTCCGCTTACCTCATTGGCTACATAGATAAATTCGACCGGGTTTTTGGTATGTGAGGTTTTGGTTAAGCCGGTGTTATAGTCGATCATCTCCTCGGCATTACCATGATCGGCGGAAATCAGGGCTATATAGCCCTTCTCCAGGCTCTTTTTCACTACCTGCCCCACGCATTCATCCACTATCTCCACTGCTTTGGTAGCGGCACTATAGTCCCCGGTATGTCCCACCATATCGCAGTTGGCGAAGTTGATCACCACCAGGTCATATTCAGCGCTATCTATAGCAGCCACCACTTCACGGGCCACATCACAGGCGTTCATCTCCGGATGCCTGGCAAACATGGCTGGATCGAATTCACTTTTCACCTCTATCCGATCCTCATGTAAAAAGGGCTTTATCAATTTACCGTTAAAGAATGAGGTCACATGCCTGAACTTCTGCGTCTCTGAAATCCTTAACTGGCTCAATCCCTCCCGGCTCAGCACCTCACCCAGAATGTTGTGCATACCGCCGCCGCTGCCCATGGCCTCTAATATATTATAGGGGAATGAGTCATAGTAGCGGGTCAGTCCCGCATAGACAATGTTGAGTTTGCCATCCCGCTTACCCGGATAATCATCATCCACGAAGGCGCGGGTTAATTGTATCGCCCTATCCTGGCGATAATTAAAGTGAATCACTGAATCACCATTGGCAATGCCTGAAAAATCACCGATGATGGAAGGCGGGATATATTCATCGAACATCTCGCTCCCATCCGGGGTGGTATCATTATCATAAGCCCGCTGGATGGCTTCTTCGGCGCTTTTTACCCTTATACCTTCAGCTTTGGTAAGTGCATTATACGCTCTAGTTGTCAGCTCCCAATCTTGCGCCCGGTCCATAGAATAATAACGGCCCATCAGGGTGACAATTTCCCCTAGTTGCAGCTCAGCTATTTTAGCCTCCAGCACCTGCAAATATTCAAATGTACTCCGGGGCGCCGTATCCCGGCCATCGGCAAAGTAATGGATATACAGCTTGTCAAGCCCCGCAGCTTTGGCGTACTCCATAATGGCAAACAGGTGATCCTGGTGGGCATGCACCCCCTCATCCTGCACCAGACCCATGATATGCAGCGCTGAATTATTTTTTTTGCAGTTCTCTATTACATGCTTAAAAGCCGGCCGCTTAAAAAAATCACCGTTCTTAAGCGCGGTGTTTATCCTGGTTATCTCCTGCTCCACAATCCGGCCGGCGCCCATATTGAGGTGACCCACCTCGGATGAGCCTTGATAGCCTTCAGGTAAACCGACCGCTGTGCCGGCCGCCGCTAAAACGGTATGGGGATATTTTCCCAGGTAGGCGTCAATATTCGGAGTTCTGGCATTGGCTACCGCATTATACTCCGGATTTTTATTTATGCCCCAGCCGTCTCTGATTATAAATACTACCCTGTTTTTCATCATCGTCCGCTACACCCGCCAATTTATAGTGTTCCATAAACCACAATGATGACAGCGCCCCTCCCAATAGGGCAACTGTGCTCCACACTCGCCGCAGGTATAGCGCAGTAACTGCTTTTCCTGGGATTTAAAGGCGCGCTTGTACTCATCACAACTGGCTTCATAATGCTTCTGGCGCTTGTGCACCTTGGCCAACTCATAATGTAACAAGGGGAACTCCTGGCCCTGCTGAATCATATATTGAAATCTTTCCTTAGCCTCATCCAGCATTTCCAGCTTCAGATATAACATGCCCAAGAATAAATGCAGGCTGAAATCCTGGGGCCTTTCCTGCAGCGCCTTGCGATAGGCCTTAATGGCTCGCTGGGGGTCATTGTGGGAGAGGCTCACCTCCTCCAGTTTTTTAAGTAATACCGGCGAGTGATTTTGTTTATAACCCTTCTCGATTACCTGGTAGGCGTTGCTGTATTCCTGCTGTTGTTGATAGATGTCCACTAATTGAATATAAGCCGGGATAAAATGCTTATCCTGTTTGATAATATCTTTCAGCATTTTTATGGCTTCCGGCTTCTGCTCCTGAGCGGCTTGCGTGGCAGCCAGCTCATATTTCAGGCCCAGTAAGGTCTGTTGCTCACGGCTTTTTTGAGATTTATCCCTGGTAAGGCTGACCACCTGCTGTTGCAACTCATAGGCCCGGTCCCAATGCCCTTGATTACAGTATAAATTTCTCAGTCGACTCAAGGCGGTAAGATTGCTCCCGTCACTCTGGATAATCCGCTGCAACACATCGACCGCCCCGTCTATCTTACCTGCCCGCTGATAATCCTGGCTTAATTTAAGCATTATATCGGCGCTGCCCACATTTAATTCCAGGGCCTGGGAATGATAATGGGCCGCCCTATCCCAATCGCCGGTTGAAAAACAAATATCCCCCAAAGCAACCTGCGATTCCACATGCCGGGGCTGCTTGCTCAACACCTTATTAAAGGCAGTGGCGGCTTCAGCCGGATGCCCACCGGCCATAAGCTCTAAAGCATGAGCATATTGGTGTTCAATAAATCCCTTATGCTTATCCTCTCTGGCCTTTACCCATTGCTTAAATGAACGCCGTATATCCTTAACCAGCATAATGCCGAAAGTGACTAACATCCCGCTCAACATAGAAGTAAGCAGCACTACAATAAGCGGCACATCCGCATAAGTACCCAACCAGGGCAGGGTTATACTCTCTACCTGAATCCGATTCTTGCTGGCAATATAAATGCACAGCACGATAAATGAAACAAAAAAAACTGCCGATAGAATATAACGCCAGCCGCCTGCTTTCCTTGATTTCATACGCTTCCCCCAACACCAATATTTAACCGCATCGCTTATTTAATATATCCCCAGACTTTAAAATTCAAGCTGCAGGGCGTTTTGCCACAACTCCTCCAAATTATAGAATTGGCGGGCTTCCTCATCAAAGATATGCACAATTAATTCCCCATAATCCAGCAGAATCCAGGCTGAGTCCCATTGCCCTTCCTGGTGCATCATGCGCACCCCACCGGCTTTTAATTTTTCCTGAATGCCTTCGGCGACAGCCCGCATCTGCTGTGATGACTCGACACTGCAAATGATAAAGTAATCGGTAAAATCAGAAATCCCTTTAAGCTCTAACACACAGGGATTAATAGCCTTTTTATCGCTTACCGCTTCTAGAATTAGCTTTAGTATGTCGTTGATTTTAATGTTTAACCTCCCGATAAAGCCGGTTCTTTGAAATATATTCATCCACCAATGGGGGCACCAGGTATTTTATTGATTCTCTCCGGCGAATCAGCGCCCTTATTTCCGACGAGGAAATATCCACTGAGGGCGCCTCTACCAAGTATACTCCGGCTGCTGTTGAAATAGCTGGCGCTTCCCCGGTAGAGCCTGGCCTGGGAATTAATTGATACTCAAATGGAGTTAATCCTTCAATAAAACCACTTTCGAACTGCCTGATTAATTTATCGAAGGTGGCCCCCGGACGTTTAATCACCACAAAACGGCACAGTTCAAATAACCTGGGGATATCCTTCCAGGTGGAAATTTCCAGAAAGGCATCCGAACCCACCAGAAAATGCAAGTTAACCTGCTCACCATAAAGCTGCTTTAATTGTGATAAAGTATCTACCGTATACGATTGACCGCCCCGATCTACTTCTACCGGAGACACACAAAAACCAGGGTTGTCCTGTGTAGCCAATGAGGTCATTATTAACCTATGCCGGGACGAAATTGTCCCCTGAGCGGGCTTATGGGGTGGAAGCGCCGCCGGCACGAATATCACCTGCTTGAACTTGAACAACTGCCGGATTTCTTCAGCTATCATCAGGTGCCCAATATGGATCGGATTGAACGTACCCCCAAAAACCGCTACCCTGTTCATCTATGGCAATCCAATCTGAAGGCAAAACTATTCACGAATCTGTCCATCTCCATAAATCACAAACTTGGTACAGGTCAACTCCTCCAAACCCATGGGGCCGCGGGCATGCAGTTTTTGAGTGCTGATACCGATTTCAGCCCCTAAACCCAGCTCTCCACCATCATTAAAGCGGGTAGAAGCGTTTACAAATACCGCCGAGGCATCCGCTTGCTCAATAAACCGACGGGCAGTAGCATAGTTGGAGGTAACAATAGCCTCAGAATGTCCGGAACCGTATTGATGAATATGCTCCAGCGCTTGTTCCATATTACTTACCACCCTTACCGCCAGAATCAGATCCAGATACTCGGCATACCAGTCATCTTCGGTAGCTTCCAGCGTTACAGGCACTATTTTTACGGTGGCCGCACAACCCCTTATTTCTACCCCCGCGGCCTTAAGCCTTTCTATCATCGGCGGCAAAAACCACTCGGCAACTCCCTGATGCACCAAAAGAGTTTCCATGGCATTACATACTCCCGGTCGCTGTACCTTGGCATTATAAGCAATATCCTCAGCCATATCCAGATCGGCATCCTCATCCACATAAACATGACATACGCCCTTATAATGCTTAATCACCGGAATCAAGGAATTTTGAACAACTGTTCGAATCAGGGATTCTCCGCCTCGGGGAATTATTACATCAATGTATTCTTCCAGCTTTAATAACTCATTTACCGCCGCCCGATCGGTATTTTCGATAAGCTCAATCGCCCCTTGTGGGATACCGGCAGCGGTGGCCGCCCGGCTCAAAATACCGGCAATCGCCGTATTGGATTGTATAGCCTCCGAACCGCCGCGCAGTATCACCGCATTACCTGATTTCAAACATAACCCGGCCGCATCAGCAGTCACATTGGGACGGGCCTCATATATAATGCCCACCACCCCCAGAGGCACCCGCATCCGGCCCACCTGCAAACCATTGGGAC
>JAJRUS010000126.1 GCA_024277675.1 bacterium
ACGCTGTTGGCCGTATTCTGGGGTACCAGTTCCAATAGATGTTGCCGCTCTGATGATGTCAACTCAACGATATATTTCTTATTATTAGCCATCCTAAACCTTTCAAAGAATTAAAATGACTAATATACAACCTTAAACCGTCAAATGCAAATGGACTACCTACTAGCCTGTTCCATAAAGATTTTAAATCAGACATTTTAATTGCCTCCTTTCTTATATTTCTTTGCCTCATCCCGGTCTTCCGGGCGGACATAAAGCATGATCTTGCGTATGGGGTTTTTGCATATTGTATTAACGATAGGGGAACGTTTTGACAACGGTTCTATTTCTGTTCCTTCTATAACTGGAATATCGGTTGAGCCAACCTTATATCAAGATTTATCTGCATGTTCTTCAGTTGCAAGTAGGCTACCCAAAGCATCTTTATATTGTGAAAATTCTGCTAATTCACTGGGATCAGGTGTTTCTGAAGTTTGTTCTATTTTTCTAAAATGATTTCGGTTCAGGATTCGTTGCCCGTGTTCTCCCCCTTTTCCTTCTGAGATTTGCCCTAATATATGCCAATCATCATATCTCAAATATGCCTCTAAGTCTTTTTTGGTTTTTGGAGAGGGAAATTGCTTTCCTGGAAGAATCTCAGCCATAGCACGCTGAAGGTGGTGACCGAAAGCTACCCGGGTCTTGTGAAAATAAACTTGAGTAAACATAAAATATCGGGCAAGAATTAAGCCCTCTGCCGCATGCCACCCACCTTCACTTACACCTAAGCTAGGGTTTTCATCCTCTTTGCCTGGTGGCACCGCCTGCATAGTATGTACCAGTCTATGCCAGTCATATCTCCCATAATTAACCCCGGCATGCAGAGAATCCCGCAGAAGATAGTCCATGCGGTCTGCATCCATTTGCCCAACAATTAAGTCTCTCCAGAAAATATCGGCTTTCGCTTCGGTACTACCCTCCAGCAGGCCAGCTACTTCTTCAGCACTAATTCTATATTCGTTGTTAAGAGGGTGATTTTTAATTACATCAGCAAAAAAGTAGCGTACTACCGCTGCCGAATAATGTTCATGCTTATAGCGTTTTCCACAATGACATGCTGGAAATAAATCTTCACCCGCATGCGAGAAGGGAGCATGACCAATGTCATGTAGAAGGGCTGCTAATCGAACCAAAGCTTTAGGACGTTTTGGCTCACCATCTTCATATCCAAGTTCTTTAAGTATATCTTTTGAATGATTGGCAATACTATCAAACAATAAGGTCGCCATGTGCATTACGCCAAGCGAATGCTCAAAACGTGTATGTGTTGCCCCCGGATACACATAATCAGTTCCAGCTAACTGACGTATACGGCGTAAACGCTGAAACCACGGCTGTGAAATAATCTCACGTTCCCAATCGGTTATGCTGATAAAGCCATAAACTGGGCAACGAATTACATGTTTTCTATGAGGATCGCTCACATCAGGAGACTTTCATTTCTTAATACGGCGGATTGCTTAATCAATATATAGTGTATCTTATAGCGTAGGATACTATAAAAAGATTAAGAGTTCAACTTAAAAGTGATATAAGTTTATGGTAGGGTTTATATTAATCTTATTCAAGGTTTACAGGTATATTTTTTTGCAAATAATGGGGACAGTGAAAAGAAATGTTTCTATTCGGTTTAATCGTTGTTGCCTTCTGGTATCATTGAACTAAGGGGGCAATATCCCTTACAACCCGGCCCGCACCAGATCATGCAGTCTCAGGATGCCCACCACCTTACTGGCTTCATCCACCACCGGCAGTACCATAATCTGACTGGGGCGGTTTTCCATGAGTTCCAGCGCCCCAATCGCCATTACCTCACCGGTTACCCTGATGGGGTTTTTGGTCATGACGTCTTTTGCCTGAAGCTCCAGCAGGTTCTCATGTTGCTGAATAGCCCGCCGCAAATCGCCGTCGGTGATTATACCTACCAGTTTATGCTCCCGGTTTATAATATTTACGCCACCCATTGACTTGGAGGTCATCTCGATTAAGGCGTCCCTGATGGGGGTATCCTCAAAGGCTACCGGGCTTTCTTGGCCGGCATGCATAATATCCTTTACCTTAAGCAGCAGTTGCTTACCCAATTGGCCGCCTGGATGATACAGCGCAAAATCATTGGGCTTAAACCCCCGCAACTTTACCAGCAGCGCCGCCAGCGCATCGCCCAGCACTAATACTACTGTGGTACTGGCGGTCGGCGCCAGGTTAATGGGGCAGGCTTCTTTTTCTACACTGGCATCGATTACTATATCCGAGGCTTTGGCCAGTGACGAATCCTTATCTCCCACCAGGGAAATCACCTTAGCCCCAATTCGCTTAATCGAGGGCAAAATCCCCAGGATTTCTTCACTCTCGCCGCCCTTACTGATAGCGATAATTACATCATCGGCGCCTACAATCCCCAAATCCCCGTGCATCCCTTCACCCGGATGCAAGAACACCGACAGCGTGCCGGTGCTGGAGAGGGTGGCTGCAATTTTGCGCCCGATCAGGCCCGATTTTCCCATACCGGTGATAATAACCTTACCCCGGCTGTGGTAGATTAAATCGACCGCCTGCACAAAACCATCATCCAATAAATCCTTCGTCCTGGTAATTGCATCACGCTCTATTTCCAGCACCCTTCCGGCTTCCTCCAGAATATTCATGCTCTCCTCGATTTCATTATGTATCATAACTTTTCAAGAAAGTTACTTTCTGTCGCTGGTCGATAACAAAAATTTACAAATTTAAAATAAAGCAAGCCGCTGGAATTTGCAAGGGAAAACTTGAGGGTAATTAATCAAGACCCCCCTCGAATATTAATCAGAAGTTAATATGTCAGAAATATTTTGAAAATAAATGGGGATGGATTCCATCTACCGATGTGCAGGAATTCGGCACATTTCATTTAGGGATCGACAACTACACCACCATGTTTCGTGAAGCGGAAGATGGGGCTTATGACTTTGCCACCGATTTTGGGTTAACCACCGGGGCGCTTCCTTTTGAGAAGGTGAATCTG
>JAJRUS010000127.1 GCA_024277675.1 bacterium
CCTGATTTTGAGCTATTAGGGAATACGGCCCGATTATGGGTGGATGTGATAGATCAACAGGGCCGGTTCAGGAATGGGCTTAACCTGCAAGCCAGGATCATCAGCCCTGATTTAAGTGTTCAGCAACTCAGGCTTATCCAGGTTGAGCCGGGTCTATATCAAGCCTATATGCCAATCCAGGGCAAGGGAAATTATATGGTGAAGGTGCTTCAAATGGAAGCTGAAAAAGCAGTACGCTCGGCCAGTGCCGGATTTGTGGTGCCCTACTTGCCGGAAGCCATGGATATCCGTATAAATCAACCGCTGCTGGTCCGGATAGCTTCGGTAACCAGGGGGCGGATATTGGGCTTGGGTGATAATCCCTTTATCCGGTCGAAAGTCAGGGAGTACAGGTATACCAATCTGGATACAGCTTGCTTTTTGATGGCGTTGTTTTTGTTTTTGCTGGAGATTGTCGGTCGTAAATTCTACTTTTTCGGTAAGCAGAAGCACATCAAGGCATGATTTCTTTAGGGTATGCCTTAATCACTTGACACAAAAACGATGATCATGATACCATGTGTTTTCTCATAAGCGATCAGTGGGTTAGATTATATAATTTTTTTATTTTAAGGTAGGTATTTTTGTATGAAAAAGAAGAAGACCAAATTTATAGTAGGCGGTGTTATTATTATAATAGCTGTCGGCTATTTGATTTTTACCGGCTTAAGAAGCAACATAATCTATTATTATACTCCCACTGAGGTGTTGGCGAAAGTTGAGGATTTCTATGATAAGGGTATCAGGATAAAGGGCAACATCGAGGATGGTTCTATCGTCTGGAATGATAATAAACTGGATTTAAGTTTTAAGCTTACTGATGGCAAGCAGACTATCCCGGTGACCTATCACGGAGTTGTTCCCGATACATTTAAATATGGAGTAGAGGTGGTAATAGAGGGCAAGCTGGCGGCTGATCATACTTTTTACGCTACCAAGTTGCTGGCTAAATGCCCCTCCAAGTATGAGGTGGAAACTTAAGCAAACCGATCTGACCGGGCAAGCCCGGTTTTTTAATATATGGGATATCAGGTAACTTTTTTGCTCTATAAACCGCCCTCCGCCATTGGCTGCATAGCAGGGTCATAGACCCGAAGCCGACAGGGGGCGATGTTAGCTTTAAGGCTTAATCTAGAAAAAAATGGGGTCTTTGACCCCTGGGACTTTTTATTATGATTGAACTTGGCAGTTATTCGTTATATTTATGCTTTATAATTACGGCCTATGCAGCGGTGACATCGCTGCTGGGGGTGGCCCTCAAAGAGCGGCGGATGATGGACAGCGCCGAGGCTGCCACTTACGGCATATTCGGCTTATTAACCATCACTTCGGCGGCCCTGCTTTATGCCTTTGTTACCGATAATTTCGAGATTAAGTATGTATATTATTACTCGGACAAGGCCTTGCCCATGTTCTATAAGGTTACCGCTTTCTGGGCCGGGCAGGAGGGATCTATCCTGTTATGGGCTTGGTTGCTGGCGCTGTTTTCCGTGTTGGTGGTGATTCAGAATCGACATGCCAACCGGGAGTTGATGCCCTATGTAACTGCGGTATTGATGGTTACCTGCTTATTCTTTGTGGCTATAATGGTATTCGTTACCCCGCCCTTTGAGGCCTTGTTTTTTATGCCCCCGGATGGAAAAGGGCTCAATCCGCTGCTACAGAACCCGGGTATGATCTGGCATCCGCCCTCCTTGTATCTTGGATATGTGGGTTATACTATACCCTTTGCTTTTGCCATTGCCGCCCTGTGTACCGGAAAGCTGGACGATACCTGGATTAAGACTACCCGCCGCTGGAGCTTGTTTTCCTGGCTGCTGTTGGGTGCAGGAATTGTGTTGGGAGGGCAATGGGCATATGTGGAGTTGGGCTGGGGCGGGTATTGGGCCTGGGACCCGGTGGAGAATGCTTCATTTATGCCCTGGCTGGTGGGCACCGCTTATATGCATTCGGTAATGATCCAGGAAAAAAAGGATATGCTCAAAGTCTGGAATATGGTGTTGATTGTGCTGACCTTTGCCCTCTGTATCTTTGGTACTTTTATTACTCGTTCAGGGATTATATCTTCAGTACATTCGTTTGGGGAGTCCAGCCTGGGACCGATATTTATGGCCTTTCTGTCGTTAATTCTTATTGTATCGGCGGTTTTATTGGTGCTGCGCTGGGATATGTTAAAAAGTGAAAATGAGTTGGATTCTTTATTATCCAGGGAAAGCACTTTTTTGTATAATAACCTGATACTGGTAGCCATGTGTCTGGTGGTTTTTGTGGGTACGGTATGGCCCTTTGTTTCAGAGATGGCCCGGGGGGATAAAAGTACGGTAACCGCCGTCTATTTTGACACCATCAATGTGCCTATTGGTTTGGCTTTATTGATCCTGGTCGGCATCTGTCCCCTGATCGCCTGGCGCAAAACCTCTGTTCAGAATCTAAAACGCAGTTTTTTACTGCCTACCAGTATTAGCTTAATTGGTGGAATCTTGCTGTTTTGGGCCGGTATTCGCCAGGGCTATCCATTGGTTTCCTTTGTTTTCTGCATATTTGTAGTAGTTACTATATTTACCGAGTTCTACCGCGGAACGAATGCTCGCCGGGAAACCACTGCCGAGAATGCGCTTGTCGCCTTGGGCCGGCTAATCAGTAAGAATAAGCGTCGTTATGGGGGCTATATTGTGCATATCGGGATAGTGCTTTTATATATAGGCATTACCGGTTCCGGCGCCTATAAGATAGAGAAAGAGGTATCGGTCAGTGAAGGGGAGGAGTTTCACATTGGAGATTATACGCTTAAATATGAGCGTTTTTCCCAGTATCCCACCCAGAGCAAAGTGGTGAATGTAGCCATCGTGCCGGTATTTAAAGATGGAAAACAGATTGATACGCTTACCCCGGAGAAAAACGTCCACTTTAAGCATCCCGATCAACCGGTTAGTGAAGTGTCTATACACTGGAACTTGAAGGAAGACCTGTATTTGATTCTGGCCGGTTTCGATGTTGGGGGACAGGCAAGTTTTAAGGTGGTAATTAATCCCTTGATGGTCTGGTTGTGGATTGGGGGCATAGTTATGGCTCTCGGCTGTATTGTGGCTATCTGGCCTGACAAAAAGCGGCAACGGGTTGCATAGCGAGCGTGGATTATTCACCACAAAGATCACAAAGGACACAAAGTAAAAAACATGGATATTAATGAAATAAACGCATTATCAAATAAGATAATTGGATTAGCCATTGAAGTTCATCGGCATTTAGGGCCGGGGTTGTTGGAAGGGGCCTATCAGCAATGTTTAGCTTACGAGTTAAGTAGCAATGGAATTGGGTTTGTATTAGAGCAGCCTATCCCTTTAAAGTATAAAAACATTAACATTGATTGTGCTTTTAGAGCCGATATTATTGTGGCTGATTGTATTATTCTTGAACTGAAAGCGGCAGATAAAATATTGTCCATCCATAAAGCCCAATTAATAACTTATTTGAAAATTACCGGAATCAGATTGGGCTTGATTATCAACTTTAATGTCAAGACCTTAAAAGAAGGCATAAAAAGAATTATCATGTAATCTTCTTTGTGGTCTTTGTGCCCTTTGTGGTTAATATATTTGTTCCTTATGGTTAGCGCATACTGATTTTTCACCACAAAGCACACAAAGGGCACAAAGAAAAAATATAAAAGAATTCTCTGTGTTCTATGTGGTAAAAGTTTTTTCCTTACATCTTAGTGGTTTTAGTTTATGAATAAATCAGGTAAAATATGGGTTGGCTGGTTTTTAATAATGGGCGGGATTGTACTGCTGGCTGGTGTAGGTTTGGCCCAAAAAGTTGATTACCGGCAACAAATGAAAGAAGTAAGTCAGCAGTTGGTCTGCTTGTGCGGTTGCGGCAATCAGCTTTTGTCTGCTTGTACTTGTGGGGAAGCCAGCCAGAATAAAGACTTTATCTTAAACCAGCTAAAAGCCGGTAAGGGTAAGCAGGAAATTCTGGATATAATGGTAAAACGCTATGGAGAGCAAGTGTTGGCTGCCCCCAGGCGAGAGGGAATCAATTGGATTATGTGGGTGGTAGTGCCCTATATTGTGCCCCTGCTGGGCGCCATAGGCATTGCCTTTTTGATTATGCGCTGGGTTGGGCGGCGACAGCTTAAGGGAGCCGCTGAGCTTGCTGAAGGTGAATCGCGATCCCCAGTGACGAAGGAAGATGAGGAATACAGGCAAAAGTTGGAAAAAGAGTTGAGGGATTTTGAATAAATAACTGATGTTACGCAAAATCGGTTTTGGGTACGAAAAAAACCTTAAATCCAAATGTCAAAAATAGTGCTTGAAAATCAAGTAGTTTGAAATTTGAGCTTCATTTATCATTTAAGCGTTGACATTTGTCACTTTATGAAATTTTAAATTTCTTTTTCGTAATATCAGTAAATAAATAAGGGAAGGTTAGTCAATGGAAAAAAGAGTTTTTTTGGTTATTATTATTTCACTGGTGATTCTGGTGACCTATCAGCATTTCATCGGCTCCCGTTTTCAGCAGCCTCCGGCCCCCGTTTCCCGGGTAGTAGCGGAGATGGCGCCTCCCGCAACCCAGGTGGCTGCCCGGGAACTGGCTGAAACCAGGCTGCCGGATATTGATGTAGCGCCTAATGTAAAAAAGATGTTAGCGGTCCAGAAAGATATATATCCACAGGAGATAGATATCAATGCCGGGTTGTACCGGGTAGTGGTTACCAATAGGGGAGGCCGGATAAAAAGCTGGAAATTAGCTAAATATCTTGATGATAAAGGTAACCCGCTGGAGTTGGTGTCTCCTGTTGCTCAGACGGCGGATTATTACCCGGTAAGTCTGAGATTGCATGACGATCAACTTGCCAAGCGGTTAAATACCAGTTTGTATAAGGTGGAACGGGTCGAATTTCCCCCCGAACAAAAGCGGGAGAAACTGATTTTTTCCTATCTGGACCCTTCGGGCTTGAAGCTGACCAAGCAATTTACCTTTCATTATGATAACTATTATGTGGATATAGATATCCAATGGGAGAACTTAACCGATAGGCCCCAACCGTTGAAATATTATATTGACTGGGGATATGGCCTGGGTCCGCAGGCCGCTGCCGCCGCCAGGTATAATCATAAAGGCTCTACCGTACTTATTGATGGGGATTTGGAGAAGGAAAAACCGAGTAAAATCGAAGGTAAACTCGAGTATAAGGGCAATATATCCTGGGCGGCCATACAGGATACATATTTTGCGGCTATGTTTATCCCCAAGACGGTTACTTCAGAGGTGCTTGTAACCAAGCAAGGCGAGGGGCTTATTAGTGTCGGGCTGGCAGCGGAGGCGGTAGAGCTTATGCCGGGTCAGGTGGTCAAGCAGCAGTTTGGACTATATGCCGGTCCGCAGAAGCTGGAGAAACTGAAAGCGATGGGAGTCGGCCTGGATAAAATTGTAGATTATGGCTTTTTCAGCATCCTGGCTAAGCCGATCATGCAGGTACTTAATTTCTTCAATAGCTATACCGGTAATTATGGGATAGACATCATAATTCTTACCATTGCCATAAAAATACTATTCTGGCCGCTGACTAACGCCAGTTTTAAATCAATGAAGGATATGCAGAAGGTTCAGCCCAAATTAAGCGCCTTGCGGCAGAAATTTAAGAGCGATCCCCAGCGGCTGAATAAAGAAATTATGGAGTTATATAAAAAACATAAGGTGAATCCCTTGGGTGGTTGTTTGCCGATGGTGCTCCAGATTCCCATATTCTTTGCCCTGTATAAAGCGTTGCTTATTTCTATAGAATTGCGCCATGCGCCTTTTATGCTGTGGATTACCGATTTATCGGCGGCTGAGCCGGGCTGGTTCGGTTTATGGCCGAATTGCCCAAGCATCTGGATAACCTTGAGAACCCTGCCGCTTCTGATGGGACTTACTATGTTCATTCAGCAGAAGATGACCCCGGTAGTGGGTGATCCTAAGCAAGCCAAGATGATGATGATGATGCCGGTTTTTATGACCTTTATCTTTTATAATATGCCTACCGGGCTGGTGCTCTATTTCTTGTTGAACAATTTACTGACCATAGCCCAGCAGCACATGATTAACAAAAAGCAGGCGTAGACGGCCGGTTATCTTATATATGCCTTTGCAAGAAAGGAGGAATCCCCTTGGTTAGTTTAGGGGTGAATGTAGATCATGTGGCTAATATTCGCCAGGCGCGCCAGGCAATAGAGCCTGATCCGGTTACCGCCGCCATGCTGGCTGAACTTGCCGGCGCCCATTGCATTACGGTACATTTGCGCAGCGACCGGCGCCATATCCAGCAGCGTGATCTTGAGCTTTTGCGTAAGCAGGTCAAGACCAGACTGAATCTGGAAATGGCGGCTACCGAAGAGATGATTGCCATCGCCGGACGGATTTGCCCAGACATGATTACGCTGGTGCCCGAAAGCCCGGAAGAGGTTACCACCGAAGGCGGCCTGAACGTGGTTAACCAACAGGATACACTAAAAGACGCCATTGCCCGGTTACAGGATGCAGGCATTAAGATGGGGATATTTATTGATCCCGATCCGGCAAGCTTAGAAGCGGCCAAGGCGGTTGGCGCTCAGTATATAGAAATACATACCGGATTATATGCCGCCGCAAAAGGTGAAAAACAGCAAGTAGCATTACAGCAGATAGTGGATGTTGCCCAAAAAGCCGCTGCCTTGGGATTGGGGGTAAATGCCGGTCATGATCTTACCTATACCAATGTAACCCCCATCGCCGCAATTCCTCAGATAGCGGAGCTTAATATCGGCCACAATATTATAGCCAGGGCAGTGTTGGTGGGTATGGAACAGGCGGTCAAACAAATGCTTAAGTTAATCCGGGCCGCTAAGGGGTGTTGTTAGTTGATATATGGAATAGGCGTAGATCTGGTCTATATTAAGCGTATGCAGCAAATGCAGGAGCGTTGGAACGAGAAGTTTACCGCCCGCATTTTTACCCCTGAAGAAAACAGATATTGTCAGCAACATAAATTTCCTGCACAGCACCTGGCCGGCATCTTTGCGGCCAAGGAGGCGGTGTTAAAGGCCATCGGTACCGGTTTGAGCCGCGGTATCAGTTGGCAGGAAATCCAAATCTTATCAAAAAGTGGCCAGGCCCCACAGGTTGAACTAAAGGGGACGGCGGCCAAAATTGCTAAAGAATCAGGGGTGGGAAATGTACTGGTCAGCCTGTCGCATGATTCAGATTATGCGATAGCCCATGCGGTAGCGCTTAAGTCTTTGGCTTAGTTTGCCTTTTTGAGCGTTTTCCGGGGGTGTTGGTTTCAAAGAATATCTCTTCTATTAATTCTCCCCCCATAAGTTTATTTAGTTTTAGCGCTATATCCTGCTGTAGCGGTTCTAAAGCGGACCGCCATTCAGGATTGGTCAGGCTTACCTGTAGCCGTTTTCCGGTTAGCCCAACTACCCCGGTAAAATCGGCTATTTCCCCCCCCACCACTCCGGGCCATAACTGTTGAGAGCGTTTCAGGTTTATCTTATCGGCCAGGCCTAATTGCGATAAAGATTGATTCAGTATTTTTCCTGCTGAAACAAAACCGGGTTTTCTCTTTGAAATCTTCATCATTTAAACCAGGTTACTCAGGCTCACATGCAGCCGTTAGTGAGTAAATTTAAGATTATCAGGCTTTCGGGATCCCAGGCCTTAATAGCGGCCAGATAGGTTGTCACACTGGCACAGCCGCAGCGGCTGCAATCCGCATTAATGCCATAGGTGCAAGGTTTTATTGACCCATCGGCTCTATAACACACGAATAGCTTGCTTACCGGGCATTTGTCCAGTGAATTCCATTCAGAGAAACCGCCATTCTGCTTTAAGTAGTGTGCCATTTTCCCGGTAAATCCCATTATAAATCTATGTTTTTTCCTGTAAGCCAGCAATTCGTCGACCAGCCTATCCCGCTCGGCTAAAGGTATAAAGAGCGCCTGTTCCTCCAGCCCCCGGTTTGGAGTATAAAAACTAAAGCCCACTCCCCTGATTTTCTGTTTAATTTCCTGCCGGTGCATAGCTTGTAAAAATTCATTAATATGATTTTTATTGAGCTGGTTTATGGTGATGTGGACTATCGGTTTACGGGATGCCTTCAGCAGATTATCTATGACTGTTTGATAAACGCCCGCGCCTCTGATTCTATCGTTTATTTCTTTTGTGCCGTCCAATGAGAGAATCCACTGACAGCTGATATCAGGAAAACCCAGGGTGCCGTTGGTGAAAATTAAAGTGAAATCAAAAATATTGCTGGCCGCCTCACATATCCTGGGTCTGAGTAAAGGCTCACCCCCATATAAAAAAGCGGCCACAAAGCCCTCTCCCCTCAACCGCTTCATAAAGGCGATCATTTCTTCATCACTCAACTCCTGAGGGTGTTTCTCCTTCCACCAGTAGCAATGGACACATTTAAGGTTACAGCTACTGGTTATATCAATAGCTACGGTGGTCTTCTCATCAGTAAAAACCCATTTAGAGAAAAGCTTTATTTTTTTTAGAAGCCTCATGTGACTATTAATAGATTATAGAATATGATATAATGTAAAACAGTATACGCTTAAGGAAACAGATTTCCTGCTATTATTATAGCAGAAAATTAAGCATTAAGTTAACACAATAATAAACTTGAGGAAACGATTTATGCTTGATTTCAGTAATGACCAGATTAACAGATACAGTCGGCACATATTGCTTCCCGAAGTAGGTGGTCTGGGGCAGAAGAAAATAAATGAGGCTAAGGTCTTTATGGTAGGGGCGGGTGGTTTGGGATCGCCTTGCGGGTATTATCTGGCGGCGGCGGGAGTCGGCCGCATTGGGGTGGCGGATGCCGATGAGGTTGATTTGAGTAATCTACAACGCCAGATTCTGCATAGTACCGAGGATGTGGGTCGCCTCAAAGTCAAGTCGGCCAAAGAAACCATGGAGGCGCTTAACCCGGATGTGGAGGTGGTGCCTTATGTAGAGCGGCTTACCTCGGACAATATTTTGGATATTATTAAGGATTATGATGTAATAATAGATGGTTGCGATAATTTCCCTACCCGCTATTTAGTAAATGACGCCTGTGTTTTCTTAAATAAACCGTTAGTTTCAGCCGCCGTATTCCGGTTTGACGGGCAATTATCTACCTTTATCCCCCATCAGGGGCCATGCTATCGCTGCCTGTATGAGAGCCCCCCGCCGGCGGGGCTGGTGCCCTCCTGTCAGGAGGCCGGCGTATTGGGCGTATTACCCGGCGTATTGGGCGTATTACAGGCTACTGAAGTATTAAAGTATATTCTGGGTCAGGGCGAGCTGCTAACGGGGCAATTACTGATTGTAAATCTGCTGGATATGAGCTTCCAGAAGGTTAAGGTGCCCTGGAATCCAAAATGCCCGGTATGTGGCGAAAACCCCACCATTACCGAATTAATTGATTATGAACAGGCCTGCCAGTCGCCGGGTTAGTATGAAATTCTCCCTATCTTTTCTGGGACGCTGATTTTCGCAAAGATAACGCAGAAGGGTCATGACCCCCCTTATTTTTTAATAACCCCGTAAACTTGCATTTGGGTCAATGCCCCCCGTCCCTTACCTGAATTTGCGTTAATATGTTCTCTGGGCAACAGCCTGTTGAGACCATACCCTGCCTTTTTTAAACTCGCAATAAATCCGATGTTATATTTTCAAGGCACTCTTTATACGAAGCAGGCCCGCGTTACCTTTAGGTGACTTGCATGGTGTATGCTCTTATGTTAAGCTAACACGGATTTAGGTTAAGTAAAGACAGACAGATAATGCCTTTATTTTAGCGGGTGTCTTTAAGTATAAGGAAAAGTACTAAATGTCCTCTGAGAAGGTAACTAAATATCGCCCCGAAAGTCATCTCGGATTGAAGTTCGGCGCTATCTGGAAAGAGATGGCGCTGGATTTGTTCGGCAGCCGGGAGCTTATGTGGCGGTTATTTGTCCGTGATTTCCAGTCCAAGTACAAACAATCTCTTCTGGGAATTGCCTGGGCGCTTATAAACCCCATTATTACGGTCAGCGTTTTTGTTTTCTTGAACAAGTCGGGTATTTTTAATATAGACACCAAAGATGTGCCATACCCGGTGTTCGCTCTTCTGGGCTTGACGGTCTGGGTGGTTTTCTCTAAGGGGGTGACCGCCTGTACCAACAGTATCTTATCCGCCGGCTCTTTGGTCACAAAGATCAGTTTCCCCAAGGCCTCTTTAGTTATAACGGCGATGGGTGAGGCTATAGTGGAGCTTATGATCAGGCTTTCTTTAACTATAATCGTTTTTGTGATCTTCGGGGTAGTTCCGGCTCCTACGGCATGGTTATTTCCCTTTGTTATTCTGCCTGTTTTCTTTCTGACCTGGGGGCTGGGCTTTTTTCTGGCCATAATGGCCGGGTTGTTCAGGGATACCACTAATCTGGTGGCCTTGCTTACCGGCTACCTGATGTTTTTAATGCCGGTGGCCTATCCGCCGCCGGCTATCGGCTTTCTGGCTACCTTTAATAAGTGGAATCCTTTGAGTCATATAATTGTGAGCGCTCGTGAGATTGTCTTAACCGGGGTGATCTCCAATCCCTACGCCTATATGATGTCAACTGCCTTTTGTCTGGGGCTCTTTCTTTTTTCCTGGCGGTTGTTTCATCTGGTTGAGGCCAGAATACCGGAGAGGATATAGCTTGTGGCTGGGGATATAGTTGTACAGGCAGCGGGTGTATCCAAAAAATTCTGCCGCTCCCTTAAGCACGTAATGTTTTACGGCGCCAAGGATATTGCCCGGAATATGATGGGCTTAAGCTGTCATCCGGGAAGTCTCCGGGATGGTGAGTTCTGGGCGGTGGATGAGGTGTCTTTTGAGCTTAACAGGGGAGAAACATTGGGGATTATCGGCCCCAACGGTTCCGGTAAGAGTACCCTTTTAAAAATTTTAAGCGGTATATTTATGCCCGATAAGGGAGAAATCGAGATAAAGGGTAAAATAGGCGCCCTTATTGAGGTGGGGGCCGGCTTTCATCCAATGCTTACCGGCCGGGAGAATGTATATATCAACGGCGCTATTCTGGGAATGAATAAGGACGAGATAGACCGCAAGTTTGACGATATTGTGGAATTCGCCGGGATTGGAGATTTTTTTGACGCTCCGGTAAAGCATTACAGTTCGGGGATGTTTGTAAGGCTTGGCTTTGCGATAGCCATACATGCCGAGCCGGATGTTTTGTTGGTAGATGAGGTGCTGGCTGTAGGAGACGCTAATTTTCAGAAAAAATGCTTTGAAAAGATATTGGAGATAAGGGATAAGGGGGTTTCTATAATCTTTGTCTCCCACTCCATGTCGACGGTGGAACGCTTATGTACAAAGTGCGTCCTTATGAAAAACGGGAAGCAGCTTTTTTATGGCAATACCCGTTTGGGGGTGCAGGAGTATTTTCGTGAGTTTAGTGTGGATAATCTGGAAAAAGCGCCTCAGGCCAAAACAGTGGGGGTGGGGGAGGTTACCTTTTCTAATGTATATGTTTATGAGGAAGGCAAAGATAAAAAAAATCCCAACATAGAATTCGGCAAGAATATAGTAATTGAGTTTGACTATGAGTTTTTAAATAAAAAAGAGAACAACAACCAGTTCAGGATAAGTATTCGCACCTTTGAGGGGCGTGACGTGCAGAAGATATTGTTGATGGAATGCCCATTTAACGACAATATCGTGTATCCAAACGAAAAAATTGTGGCCACCGGAAAAAAGGGTACAATTAAAGTTAAGGTATTGGATCAAAAACTGTTTCCTCAGACATTCAGGCTGGATGTAGCGGTTACCCCTGTGGATAAAGACATTCATCTGGGGGGTATTGCTAATGCGGCTACTTTTAATATATTGCATCCGACTACTGAGAAGATGTATTTGGAATACGGAAATATGACGGTAACTGAATTTGACTATGAAGTAAATGCTATATAACCATATGGCATTATATCTTAGATGATAACCTAAAGAGCATGTTTAGTTTAAGGGAACAAAGACGTTGATATTTGAGTTGAAAGAATTTTTATTAAAATCAGTGATGGGGGTATTTTCTCCCGGAGATGTTCTACACACTCTTCGTAAGCTGACCGACCGGGATGACAGAATAGCGCTATATTCAGCAGAGTTGAATTCTGATATTGAGGCGGAAGACAGGTACTTGCTGCCGTCGTTTAAAGCAGGCTGCGGCAGGGAAACCGACCGGTTCTCTTATCAGAATGAGTATGTGAATTTTGATATTAAGCCGGGGGAGAGGGTGCTGGATATTGGCTCCGGGGCTTATCCCTTTCCTTATGCTACCCACCTTGTAGATCTCTACGAGGGGGAGACAATACACCGGGAAGAACCCCTAGTCAGGGACGGCAGACCATTTGAGGTTTGCAGTATTGAGGGTCTGCCTTATAAGGATAAAGAGTTTGATTTTATCTTCTGCTCGCATGTGTTGGAGCATGTTTCTGATCCGGCGAAGGCCTGTGAAGAAATAATGCGGGTCGGCAACCGGGGCTATATAGAGACTCCCACCCGCACGTCTGATATTATGTTTAACTTCACCAAAATACCGGGACACCATAAGTGGCATATTAATATCCTTAAGGATAGCTTGATCTTTATGGAATGGACTGACAACGAGCGCCGGGATACAAAGTGCAATGATTTCTTTAAAATGTATCACTCTAAATATAATAACTCTTTTCAACGGCTGGTATACGATAACCGGGATTTGTTCTGTAACATGTTCTTATGGAAAAAGAAATTCTATTATTATATATTCGATAAATCCGGAAAGTTAATATCCAGCAACAAGGGCCATGCCTGATACCTACAGCTTCCTGATTGTGGATACGTATTATCCGCAGTTTTTGTCAGCTCTTTATGATACCCATTCTGAACTGGCCGCTAAAAGTTACTCTGCCCAGCGAGATTTTATAATGAGTCAGTGTTTCGGGACGGCTGATTTTTATTCCGCTAATCTGAAAAAGCTGGGCTGTGAAGCTGAAGAAATCATACCGAACAACAACACATTGCAAAAACAGTGGGCCAGGGAGCATGGCGGCGGGGAGGGCGGGGGTGGTGTTTTATCAAAGCTTAAGGGTAGGCTTTCCGCTAAACTGGGCGGCGGGTATAATGAGTCGTTAAATATTCTTAAACGCCAGATAGCAGAAACAAAACCCGATATATTATATATGCAGGATTTATCGTTTTGCCCCCCGGGTTTTTTGAGTGAAGTTAAGCCCTATGTCCGCTTAATTGTGGGTCAGATTGCCTGCCCGCTGCCCCCCCCGGATTACTTAAAGCCTTATGATTTGATATTGACCTCTTTCCCTCATTATGTGGAGCGGTTCAGGGAAATGGGCATAAACTCGGAATATTTAAAAATAGCCTTCTCTCCCTCTGTATTGGATAAGATTGGGGGTCGGGATAAAAAATACGGGGTTACCTTTGTAGGGGGTATCAGCCCGGAACATAAACAGCGGCGGGAGTTGTTGGCGGAGCTGGCCCGACGGGTGGATATTGATTTTTTCGGCTACGGGGCCGATGGGCTGGATAGTGATTCACCAATAGCCCCCCGGCATCACGGCGAGATCTGGGGGCTTGATATGTACCGGGTGCTTTCTTCAAGTAAGATCACCGTAAACTGCCACATAAGCGTAGCCGAGCGCTGGGCTAATAATATGCGCCTCTATGAGGCTACCGGGTGCGGCGCCATGCTTATAACCGATTATAAGGCTAATCTGGGTGATTTGTTTGATGTGGGAGCAGAGATAGCGGCCTATAAGAATGTGGATGAGTTGGTTTCCCTGATAGACTATTATCTAAAACATGAAGTCGAGCGAGAAGCTATTGCCGGAAACGGACAGCAGCGCACCTTATGTGAGCATACTTACTATAACCGGCTGCGGGACTTGCTGGCTATAGTGTCAAGGTACATTTAACCTGGGATAATAATATATGTTTAAGAATTTTTTTAAAAAGACACCACCAAATAAGTCGGATGAAGATAATGGTCTTTTTTCTCCCTTGCAACCTGTCTCTAAAGCTGAGATAGAGGCTCATTTATCTCAGTCATGGCAGGCCCCGGAGGTACCCCAAAGGCAGTTTGAGCTTTTTGTAAAAAAAGAGCTCGAGGGTTACCGGGCGGGGCAAGCAGTGGAAGTATATGATACTTTAGTTTCTATTCTTAAAAAAAACATAGATAAACTTTCTGATATGACTATTTTGGAAATAGGCTGCTCATCCGGGTATTATGGCGAGGTTTTAAAAATAAAGGGGATTAATGCTGAATATCATGGCGGTGACTATTCTTCGCCCTTCATTGAATTTGCCAGGCAGCTTTATCCCAACCTTGATTTTCAGGTGCAGGACGCCTGTAATCTCAGCTATGCCGATAATTCCTTTGATATCGTCATTTCAGGGTGTTGTCTTTTGCATATAATGGAATATGAACAGGCCCTGTCGGAGGCCGCCCGGGTGGCTTCCGACTATGTTGTATTTCACCGCACACCGGTGTTACACAACAGGGAGACGTCTTTTTATATTAAAAAAGCCTATGGGGTCAAAATGTTTGAGATTCATTTTAATGAACGGGAACTTTTGGGGCTTATGAAAAAAAACCGGCTTAAACCGGTGGATGTGGTTACTTTTGGGGTAAACCCCGATGATGCTTTGGGTGACGCCTGCGCCCAGAAAACATACCTTTGTAAAAAGGAACTACAGTAACTTAACGAAAATATGGATTCAAAATGTTATGACGCCGGATAAATGCAAGATATGTGGCGGCGGGTTGGTCCCCTTTCTGGATAATATGTTTGACGACCGTCATGGTTATCCGGGCTCTTTTGAGATAAAGAGGTGTCCTGACTGCGGTTTTGGCCAGACTGTTCCTGAAATCCCCGAGGCTGAAATATCTGAAATTTACACAGATTATTATCCCCGGAAAAATGTTAAGCAGGAGGATATAAAAAAAGAGCCCCCAAAGCTTATGTCTTCAGCGTAGAGGTGGTGGCTGGGGGTAAATAATACCGCGCATTATCATGTGAAAAAGGGGGTTAAGGTACTCGATATAGGCTGTGGCGACTGTACCTCCATCAGGGAGATAAACGCTTCCGGGGCCCAGGGGTACGGTATCGAGCCGGATTTAAATATTCGCCCCATTGTTGATTTGCTGGGTTTAAATGTTCATGTGGGCCTCTATCATGAGATGGATTACCCGGAAAAATTTTTCGATTACATTACCCTGAGCCAGGTGTTAGAACATATACACCGTCCCCATGAGTTGCTTATAGCCTTAAAAGACAGCTTAAAAGATACGGGGCAGCTTATTCTGGGGGTGCCTAATATCGACTCACGGTTGAGGAAAAAATACGCCGGGCGCTGGCTGAACTGGCATGTGCCCTATCATATTAACCACTTCTCGGTGGAGAGTATAAAAAGGCTGGTGGCTGGAAGCGGCTATAAGATACGGAGTATACGTACCTATACCCCGAACATGTGGGTTTTACTCCAGCAGAAGATGCTGAGATACCCCCTTAAGGAAGGCTACCGGGTTCCTTTTTTTAACGGCGAGTCTGAGCCGGCTGAATATCAGGCTGCGGACCGGCTTATGGCCAGAGTCCAAAGCCGGATACTGCGCTTTCTACCCTTAGACGTGCTTTTTTTACGGGCGATTGACTTTATGGGTGCGGGGGAAAGCCTGCTTATAATTATTGAAAAGAAGTAATGGTTATGGTCTATATACTAATCCCGGTTCACAATAATAAAGAAGATACCTTAAACCTCTTAGCGTGCCTGAGTAAGCAGTCATATAAGGATATAACCACTGTCATTATAGATGACGGCTCTACCGATAATACTAAGGGCGATGTTCTGGCGTCCTTCCCCGATACGGTTATATTGGAGGGAGACGGGAAGCTGTGGTGGACCGGGGCTACAGTTATGGGGGTGAAGTACGTCTTAAATAGAGCCGGGGACGATGATTATATCTTGCTGCTTAATAACGATCTGGTGGTGAGGGATGATTATGTTGAAACTATTCTGGCGGCCGGTATGTCACCGGGGGCGGCGCTGGTTGGTTCGGCCCTGGTGGATTATGATAATCCCGGTTTTATAGAAAGCGGGATCAGGATGGATCGTGAGCTTGTTTTATCAGTAAACAGAGATGCTGAGCTTATAAACAATACTTAATTTGATATGGAGGTGGATGTGCTCCCCGGGCGGGGCACCTTGATACCGGTTGAGGTTTTTAAAACCATCGGCAATTTTAACCAGAAAAAACTTCCCCATTACGGGGCGGACTATGAGTTTTCCTTCAGGGCCAAGCAGGCCGGATATAGGCTGCTCATAGCCAATCGGGCCAGGGTATATGCCAAACTCTGCGTAACCGGCATAGATCAACTGGATAAACGGATAATCTCCCACAAAGAGTGTTATGAGCTTCTTTTTTCTCCAAAATCAAAAATTAATCTGTTTCATTGCCTGAATTATGTGTGGCTCTGTTCTGAAAAAGGGTACCGCTACAAAAATATTTTTAACCGGGCCAAGGGCATTTTGCTGGGTACAATATGCAAGACCCCCTTCATATACCCCTTTCGTTTTATAATGATTATGTTTTCATATGCTATGAAGGGCGCTGTTAAGGGCACAAATTTCTTGGTTTTTTGCTATCCGGTAAGATCCGATGATATAAAAAGGTGTGGACTCTCCCCCAGAGAGCTTGTAAAATACAGGCTTATGAGTGAGGTTCCCTACCGGGGGGAGAGCTTTTACCGGATAGACAAAAAAATGGAGCCGGCTTTATTAAAGCTTTCTGAAAAAGACAGGGGCCGGTTTTTAGAGCTTAAGCGTGTTTCAGGCAGTTATATCCACAAGCTGTCAATAGTTTTTGAAAAGATAAGCCTTCTTTTGGATGGGAATAAAAAATAACCCTGGAAATTATTGTAGCGCTAATTTAAAATATAAGGCCATACTGCATGAGACATCATTTTTGCACCCTTTTTGACAGAAACTATCTTTACAAAGGTCTGGCCCTGTATAACTCTCTCCTGACACATGCTGCTGATTTTACCCTGTGGATTCTTTGTATGGATGATGTCGCCTTTGAACTGTTGGAGAAGCTGGAGCTTAAAAAAGCGGAGTTAATCCGGCTTTCCGATTTTGAGGATGAGGCTTTGTTAGAGATAAAGCCGACCCGTTCGGTGGCTGAATACTGCTGGACCTGTACCCCTTCACTGCCGTTATACATATTAAAACGAGACCCCGCTATTTCAAGAATAACTTACCTGGATGCCGACCTGCTCTTCTATGACGATCCCGGCTATATCTTTCGGGAGGCTGACGATAAGTCCATTATGATAGTAGAGCATCGTTTTCCCGAGCACCTGAAACATTACGAGGTTAACGGAATTTATAATGTGTCTATCGTGGTTTTTCGTAATAATGATTACGGCCTGGAGTGTCTTAACTGGTGGCGCGATCGTTGTAATGAGTGGTGCTTTTACCGAATAGAGGATGGTAAAATGGGGGATCAGAAATATCTGGATGACTGGCTCACGCGGTTTCGGGGGGTGCATGTTTTAAAGCAGAAGGGTGTGGGGTTAGCGCTTTGGAATATTATGCGATACGATGTAAGAGAAAATGGGAGTAAGGTTTTGGTGGATGATGATCCGCTGGTTTTTTATCATTTTCACCAGTTTGATATTTTGGGAGAGGCCGCTTATGATTATGGCGCCCGTGGTGAATATTCCTTAAGCCCAAAGCAGGTTAAACTGGTTTATGAACCCTATGTAGCGGCCCTGGAGGAGGCCATGATTCAGGTTAGAGGAGTTGACCCCGCCTATAATTACGGTTTCGGGGCGGTGGAAAAACCCCCCTCAGAGGTTAAATCCGACGGTGTTTTTCAAAGGCTGAAAAAACGCTTGAAAGGGGTAAGGGTAAAAGAAAAAGTAGCTTAAGGTTTTAGCTTGCAGCTTTTATAGGGGGATATTCTTATGTTAATTATACTTGGGGGCTGGAATATATAATGAATCCTGATGTGCTGGCTCAAAATTTTAAAGGTAAAAGAGTTCTTATCACCGGCGGGCTTGGTTTTATCGGCAGTAATCTGGCCATAAAGCTGGTTGACTCCGGGGCGGATGTTACCCTGCTTGACTCCATGCAGCCGGAGTTTGGAGGAAATCTCTTTAATATAGCGCCCGTAAAAGATCTGGTCAGGGTTAATTTTTCAGACATGAGGGATGTTCATACCTTGCCCTATCTGGCTAAGGATAAGGATTTTATTTTTAATTTGTCGGGCCAGGTAAGTCATATTGACAGCATGACCGAACCCCTGGTGGATATGGAAATAAACGTTAAGGCCCAACTGTCTTTGCTTGAGATATGCAGGGAATACAATAAGGAAGCGGTAATTGTCTATACCAGTACCCGGCAGTTTTACGGCCGGCCTAAGTATCTGCCTGTCGACGAGCAGCATCCCATCGAGCCGACCGATATAAACGGTATAAACAAGTTTTCCGGAGAGCAGTATCATATCTTATATAACCGGGTATATGGCCTGAAGACCACCTCCCTGCGCCTGACAAATACCTTCGGCCCCAGACAGCTTATAAAGCATAACCGGCAGGGATTTATCGGCTGGTTTATTAAAAAAGCGGTCTGCGGGGAACTGATATAGATTTTCGGCGACGGTAAGCAGATCCGTGATTTCAATCACGTTGATGATGTGGTAAGGGCGCTGCTTATGGTGGCCATAGAGCCTAAGTGTTATGGGGAGGTTTATAATCTTGGCGGGGAACATATGAGCCTGCTGGAATTAACCAGGCTGTTAATAGCGCTGAGTAGTAAGAGCTCATATAAGATAATCCCCTTCCCCGAAGAGAAAAAGAAAATCGATATAGGCAGCTTTTATAGTGATTTTAGCAAGTTAAAGGCCGCCACCGGCTGGGAGCCGAAGGTAGCTCTAACCGAAGGGCTTAAAGAAACCATGTCATATTACCATAAATACAAAGAGCATTACCTGTGAGCGCCATAAAAGTCCCATTCGGGAATTTAAAAAGACATTATGAGGTTCATAAGGCTGAAATAGATAAGGCCGTTTTTGATGTTCTTGAAAGCGGCTGGTACCTCATGGGTGATGAGCTTAAATCCTTTGAAAAAGAGTTTGCCGCGTACTGCGGCGCTGCTTACGGGGTGGGGGTAGCCTCGGGTACAGACGCCATAGAGATAGCCTTAAGGGCTTGTGGTATCGGTCATTCCGACGAGGTCTTAACGGTAAGTAATACCTGTGTGCCCACGGTGGCCGGGATTTTGGCCGTCGGCGCCAGGGTGAGGTTTGTGGACATAGACCCTGCTACATATAATATGGACCCTGTAGCCCTGGAAAATAGAGTAGGCCCTGAATCCAAGGCCATAGTGGTGGTACAGCTTTATGGACAGTGCGCTGATATGGATCCTGTTCTGGCGGTAGCCAAAAAGTACGGCTTGAAGGTTATAGAGGATTGCGCTCAAGGGGCGGGGGCGGAGTATAGGGGCAAAAAGGCCGGCACATTTGGCGATGCCGCCGCCTTCAGCTTCTATCCAAGCAAAAATCTGGGCGCTTTCGGTGATGCCGGCATGGTTATTACAAATGACCCGGTAGTTTTTGAGAAAGCCCGGATGATACGAAACTATGGGCAGCAGGCCCGCTATGAACATGTAATAAGAGGTGTTAACAGCCGGATGGATGAAATACAGGCCGCTATTTTAAGGGTAAAACTGCCATATCTCGATAACTGGAATGAGCGGCGGCGGGAGATCGCCGGATGTTATATAAGCGCTCTTTCGGGGATGGATGTGGTTTTGCCGGTGGAGGTTGATGAGCGCAGGCATGTATATCACCTTTTTGTTATTCTGGTTAAAGATCGAAAGTCGTTTATGGATAAAATGTCGGGCTTTGGCGTTCAAACGGCTATCCATTATTCCACACCGGTACACCGACAGCCGGCTTATGCCAAATACCGGGATCAGGGCGAGCATTTGAGGATTACCGAGGGGCAGGCTCATCAGTTGGTTAGTCTCCCTATATACCCTGAGCTTACAGGCAGCGAGGTGGCACATGTGGCCGCATGTGCGGCTTCGGCTCTTAAGGTATAAAGTTCTTATAAGCGCGCCGCTTTCCGCTTTATCTCCCGGTTGATTTTTTTAAATCTTCACCCCCCCGCTTTTCTTTAATTAATTGACTTTTTCAGCTAATTGGCTTTATATATACGATGGGTGATTAATGAGACTGTCGCCAAATAGCGAAAATGGCTAAAGATTCTAAAGCTACCATTTTATAACTTATTGATATAAGGGGGTAGCGAGCAACGGGAGCGTAAGGCGGAATCCCCCTCCATTGGATTTTCGCGACACGCCCTTAATATCCCTTGATTCCGGCGGCATATTTTTCTTATAAGGACAGGTCTGTTGAGAGAAAACCCTTTGGTTTCAATTATAACCCCCTCCTACAACCAGGGGCACTTTATTGAAGAGACGATTCAAAGTGTGCTTGAGCAAGATTATCCCCACATTGAATATATAGTAATAGACGGTGGGTCTACCGATAATACTGTCAGTATATTAAAGAAATATTCCCATAAGCTCTGCTGGACATCCAAAAGGGATAAAGGTCAGTCCGAGGCGGTTAATAAGGGCTTTAAAAGGGCCAAAGGGGATATAATCGGCTGGATTAATTCCGATGACACCTATATGCCTCAGGCTGTCGGTAAAGTGGTTGACTACTTTAAGGCCAATCCGGAAAAAAAGCTACTTTACGGCAATGGATATGCTATCGGTGAGGACAGTATTATAATTCGGCCCTATTGCGCCGATCCCGACGCTCAGAAAAGGTTGCCCGAGCTGTTTAATATCTGTCAGCCCACAATGTTTATGCGCCGGGAGGTTCTTAAGGCGGTCGGCCTGCTGGATGAGAGTCTGCATTATTGCATGGACTATGACTTTGTTATAAGGGCCGCAGAAAAGTATACGCTGGGATACCTGGATGAGGCGCTGGCCAATATCAGATTTTATAAGGGGAATAAAAGCTTTGATTATGACAGTATGCATACCGAGGTCATAAAACTTCAGAAAAAATATTTCGGCAAGGTGTCTTATAACCAGTTATTTGCCTATGCCAATGAGTATATTAAACGCAGGCTGGCGGGGGATAAGTTTTCTCTAAGCTCAGGGCGGTTTATTAACGCTATCGCCATGCTGTTTTCTTTATACCAGTATGCAATATGGAACCGGAAACTCCCCTTCTGGGAGTTCTCCCGCTGGCTTTATATGAAGTTGAAGCTGAGGACTTTTTAATCCCCATTTTGTATATATAACTTTCCGTAAAATATGGGATTTTTTGGTGAGCAAACCGTTAAACATCGGCTACCTGAATCATTTTGGCGAGTTAGGCGGGGGTGAGATGTGTTTACTCGATCTCCTGGGAAACTTGGATCGTGAATCATTCAGGCCATTTTTAGCCGCCCCTGGCGAGGGGCTGCTGGTGGGCGCCGCCGGAGGGCTTTCTGTCCCGGTAGATATTATCCCTTTTCCCAAATTATCCACACTGCCCCATAAAATAATAAGTGCCATTTATCGGCTCGCCGGTTTTATAAGAAAAAACAAAATAGACATTATCCACGCCAACAGCCAGCGGACGGCGGCTTACATGGCCGTTGCCGGCCGGATATGTAAGACTCCCTATATCTTCCACGATCACGAAATTATTCCTTTGGGCTGGGGGCACCATTTGATAGGCCGCAGCGCCGCCCGGATTATAGTGGTATCAAAAACAGCCTATAGCCGTTATGCCGGTACATCCTATCCCGTAACCTGTGTATATAACGGTGTGTCGCCTCCCAAAAAAGAAGGGCTTAGAAAAAAATGCGACATCAGGGCCGAGTTCAATATCCCCCAGGCTGCCAATTTAATAGTAATGGCCGGGCGGATGATCGGGGACAAGTGGCATTCCCATTTGATTCGGGCCATAGAGTCGGTGTTGACAGAGTGCCCCCATACCTGCCTTATTATAGTCGGCGGGGCCATGTTTGCCGAGACTAAGGCTTGCAAAAATGCTTTAACCGAGCTTATTGAAAGCCTTGGGCTTCAAAATAATATACTGATTACCGGTTTTCGGGATGATATTATGTCCATACTTAATGCCGCCGATATGGTGGTTCATCCGGCGGAAAATGAGTCCTTTGGGCGGGTGGTTATTGAGGCGATGGCGTTGGGGAAGGCGGTAATCTGTGCCCATACAAGCGGGGCGGCCGAGATAATATCCTCCGGTAAAGACGGCATCTTGGTTGACCCTAAGCACAGAAGCAGGTTGGCGGAGGCGATTATATCGCTGCTCAATGATCCCCGAAGGCGTGAGGTATTGGGTAAAAATGGCCGGCATAAGGTACTTGAAAATTTTACGGTGTCACAGTATGCGGCTAATATGGCCCGGGTCTACAGGGAAATTGTGGCTGGATAAATAGATGACTATTCTTGAGGTTACCGATGGTTTATTTTACGGGGGGGGGCAGAAGCATATTCTCCTGCTGGCGATGCATATGGATAAGCGCCGCTTTCGGCTTATTCTCCTCTCAGGGCATGACGGGGAATTCCGGTCGGAATTTGAAAGGCTTAGTATCCCGGTATACATAATTTCCTTTTTCCGCTTTTTTAAGCTACTGAAACTGATAAAGGATGAAAACATAGAGCTGATACATTGTCACAGCACCCGTTGCGCCATATTGTTTCGGGTTGCCAAGTTTATACATATAAGGCCGCTGGTTATAACGGTTCATGGTTACCACGGCAGAAAATATGGCTTTAAAAATACGGCCATAAATAAAATGCTTGACTGGTTACTGCTGACAGTCGAGCGCTTCC